>DALTWQ010000116.1 GCA_029987025.1 Methanocorpusculum sp.
GGAGATGAAGCACTTGCAAAACTCTATCCGGATAAGTGGTGGGGAGTGGATTAAACACATAAATTTGAAAAAGTATTGTTTATAGAGAGCGTATCCAAAATGAGTTTCTTTGAAGATAAAAAAATACTTGTCACCGGCGGAGCAGGTTTCCTCGGTTCAAATGTCGTAAAGCAGCTTCTTGCAGCAGGCGCAAAGAATGAAAATATCATTGTCCCGCGCAGTAAAGACATTGATTTACGTGTCTGGGAAAACTGCCTGAAGGCAACCAAGGACGTTGATGTAGTTATTCATCTTGCAGCAAAAGTAGGCGGTATCGGCTACAATATGGGAAACCCGGGGTCTCTCTTCTATGATAACGCCATCATGGGAATCCAGCTGATGGAGGCCGCACGCTTAAACAACGTAGGTAAGTTTGTTGCAGTCGGAACTATCTGTGCATATCCGAAGTTTACACCGGTTCCGTTCCGGGAAAAAGATCTCTGGTACGGATACCCGGAAGAGACAAATGCGCCATACGGTCTTGCCAAGAAGATGATGCTTGTCCAGGCCCAGTCCTACCGTCAGCAGTACGGATTCAATGCAATCTATCTGCTTCCGGTAAATCTGTACGGCCCCGGAGACAACTTCAATCCGGAAAGTTCCCATGTGATTCCTGCGCTTATCAAGAAGTTCGTTGATGCAAAAGAATCCGGTTCTAATAAAGTCGAGGTCTGGGGGACCGGCGCTGCATCACGGGAGTTTCTGTATGTCGAAGATGCGGCAAAAGCTATTGTTCTTGCTGCAGAACGCTACAACTCTCCCGAGCCGGTAAACATCGGGTCCTGTATGGAGATTACTATCAAAGAGTTAGTTGAGCTGATTGGAAAACTTACCGGGTTTAAAGGAGAGATTGTCTGGGATACTGCAAAACCGGACGGACAGCCGAGAAGATGTCTTGATGTCAGTGCTGCTGAAAACGGATTCGGATTCAGAGCAGCGGTTCCGTTTGAGGAAGGGCTGAAACAGACGATTGAGTGGTATGTGAATAGTAAATAATTGGGTATAATGATTATTGTAAAATTAATGGGCGGCCTTGGAAACCAGATGTTTCAGTATGCTCTTGGAAAAGCATTGTCTCTGGAACGCGGCGAGGAGGTTTTCTATGACATGTCATTTTACAGGGATGACAGGGGGATGGGTAAATTTTATCAGAATCTTCTGCATTTGTATCATCATGCTGTTGATGATAAAAGTGTTGGGCCGCTTTACCGCGGATTTTCACTTCATCACTTTAACGTAAATATGAGGGAGGAACCTGCCTTGCCCCACGTGAAGCAGTATCTGAGAGTGCTGTCTAACAAGACGCATAAACGAGTCCCCGGGTTATCTGAACTGACAGATTATGCGGTTTTTGATGAATTATACCTGTCACAGAAGCATGAAAAACTTCCAGAGTATCAGGACATTCGTTCAAAAAATATTTATTTGTGCGGATACTGGCAGTCTGAGAGGTATTTTTCCCGAATTACTGACGAGATCCGTCATGACTTTCAGATTACCACACCGCAGAGTGATGCAAATAAATCCTGGAGTGAGATAATTCAGAACAGTAATTCTGTATCTCTGCATGTGCGAAGAACAGATTATCTCTCTCTGGGATGGGCTCTTGATGCTGAATATTATCATCGTGCGGTTGAGTATATTTCAAAGTATGTTGAAAATCCGGTTTTTTTCATCTTCTCTGATGATATTGAATGGGTAAAAAATAATCTGGAGATTCCGTATGATGTTTATTATGTAAATCAGAATGGGCAGGATGAGGCGTATGAGGATATGCGCCTTATGTCCCAGTGTAAACATAATATTATTGCAAACAGTTCTTTTTCGTGGTGGGGGGCATGGCTGAATCAGAATCCGGATAAAATTGTCGCAGCTCCCGAGAAATGGACTGATGGAACAAATCTTATTGAGATTGTTCCGGAGAGATGGGTTCGTCTGTAAGGGAGTTGTGCAAGACTGCCCATAGTTCATATTCAGATTCGCATACCTGCACGGGTTTGAGCAGAAGATTCGGGCTTATTGTGAGGATATTAGAGAGGACATGGCTGACTGAATTA
>DALTWQ010000117.1 GCA_029987025.1 Methanocorpusculum sp.
TGTCCTGTTAATATATTTATACCTGCACGGTCAATACTAATCTATGGAAACAACAGAATCTGTTTCACCGAACGGAACTGCACCTGTTGAAAAAGCAGGTCTTTCAATTCTCGCACTGATTTTATCAATCGTCGGACTTATTGTCCTGCTTTTCCACTGCCTCGGCGACTTCCCGTCCGTAGTTGCAGCTCTTCCCTGGCTTCCTACGCTCTCTGGAAACCCCGTTCTGTACTGGGCGTTTCTTATCATCGCCGCAGCGTTTGTAATCGCCGGCAGTTTAATTGCAGACATCCTGAAAAAGAGAAAACAGGGCATTACCTCAGTCAACAAAGTGACAATGGCGCTTACCTGGGTCTTCTGTATCATGATACTTATCAGTATCTTCGTCCCGAAATTCTTCTGAAAATCCGACAGCTTCCTGATTCCAGGAAGTTCTTTTTTTATTTCTGACACAATCTTTTGATATCAGGTACAATATTCCGGACAGGGTTATCCTAAAATAGTTGAAGTATGCTATTATAAGATATCTATGAATACATCATCTGTATCCGGTAAAGCAGCAGTTCTTCTCATAATTGCCGCTTCACTTGCCATGTTCATGGCGTCTCTTGACGGAACGATTGTAAATATTGCACTCCCGACCATTGCAGAGTATTTCCATATTCCAACCTCTACAGTGTCCTGGGTTGCTACTATCTATATGCTTATCTCAGCGGGTCTGATTCTTGTTGTCGGAAAGCTTGCCGACACACTCGGATATAAGCGGCTGTTTCTTATCGGATTTATTGTGTTTACGTTCGGTTCATTCTTCTGCGGATTCTTCCCGGATGTATGCGGCAGTTTCCCGATGCTTTTAGTCGGCCGTGCAATTCAGGCGCTCGGCTGTGTACAGATGATGGTTATTGCACCGACGCTTATTACAACGAATCTTCCGGAAAAAAATCATGGAAAAGGCATTGCGGTAATCATGCTGTTTGCATCAGTCGGTATGGCGTTAGGTCCGACACTCGGAGGGCTTATTACCCAGTTTGTTTCATGGCACTGGATTTTCTTCATCAATGTTCCGGTCGGCATCTTTGCGGTTATCTTCGGATTATTTGTTATTCCGAAGGGTACAAAGAAAGAGAGTTCGCTGAAAGGATTTGACGGCGTCGGCGCTGCTCTTATCTTCGTCGGTCTTGCAGGTCTTCTGTTTGCTATATCGGAAGGTTCAATCTTCGGATGGACATCTCTTCCTATTCTTCTCAGTTTCGCTCTTGCAGTTATCGGTCTCGGCGGTTTTATTTTACGCGAACGCAGGGTAAAATCCCCGATTCTTGACCTTTCGCTTTTTAAGAACAAGGCGTTTCTGCTGCTGAATATCATCTTCTTCCTGCACTTCTTTGTGTTCGCCGGTGTAAACTACCTCCTGCCGTTCTTTTTGCAGTACGTCAAAGGGATTCCGACATTTGACTCCGGTCTGATTATGACGGTGATGTCTATCGGCATTATGATTACCGGTATTCTCGGCGGTGTTTTGTATCAGAAGTTCCTCAGCAGAGAAAAGATTCTGATTATTTCCGGAGTTATTCTTATTGCATTAGGGTTCTTCTTCCTTACGAAGCTGAATCCGGTAGGACACATGGGTGTTATTGTTGCAGGCCTTTTAACAATCGGTCTCGGTCTCGGTCTGAATACTGCAGTCATTACTGCGTTAATTATGAGCAGTGTCAGCCGCGACAAGCAGGGTATGGCATCAAGCCTTACCGGAATTGAACGTATGGCGCCTATTACCATCGGTATTGCGGTCTTTAACCTGATATTTGTTTCAGCTGTCCGGTATCTTTTACGGAATGAAACAATTGTCTCAGGTCCGCTTTCCTCATCAGTTCTTGCTGATTTAACCACCGGATTCGATTTCTGTTTCATGATTGCTTTAGGCATATCTCTTCTTATCCTGGTGCTCTGCTTCTTCTTCAGAGAGAAACATCTGAATTCCGGTTCTGAGAAATAAAATCAGCTGATACTCCCCGGTTTCGGAGTGTATCCTTCCTTTTTTTCGGCTTTGCCCAATAAATCGAGTCTGCCCAAAAAATAGTTGATTCGCATTTAAATC
>DALTWQ010000118.1 GCA_029987025.1 Methanocorpusculum sp.
GTGTACAAAATGTACACAAATTGTACACAAATTTGAAAATAACAAAAATAAATCAGCAATTTTTTAATGTAAGTTCAGAATCCGTACAACACAATCTCCGGAGATGAAACACACCGGCCGCCGGCCAAAACACCAACCCTTATTCAGAATATACCCGCAATCATGCCAAAAAAAATAATCGTCACATACTGACGAAGAACCAAAAAAACTACTCTTCCTTAAACAGCTTCAGAGACCGTTCTCGGTACTCTTTTTCGGTGATAATACCGCTGTCGCGCAGATGCTTTAATTCATCAAGAAGTTTTTCCACCTCAGCCGGATTAAACCGCTCCGCAGGCTCCAGAGTCACCGCCTTCCGCAGGGGCGAAGGCGTTATCCTCTTTCCCGCATCCGGCTGATTCCGCAGCACAACCGACTCCGCCTCCTCCTCGGGGGCGCTCTTTTTCACCGGAGAGACAACAACATGGTCATCAACCTCGTATGCCGGACGCTGAAGAGATGCTATCTCCATCTCAGGTTCTTTGCCGTCCGCTGCCGGTTTCTGCAGAGAGTCGACCGGAACCTGCGACTCATCGGTTAATGAAACAAACTCCGGCTTCGGCCGCCTAAACGGCGTAAGAACAACCTCATCGCCGGCAGATGAATCACCGCTGACCGGTTTTGAGGGGACAGATATCTTATCATCAGCCTCTGCCTGTGATGCCTTCGCATCCGGTCTGAACGGAGTGATTACTATCTCATCGTCTGCTGACGGATAGACAACCGAATCATCATCTTCGGGCCCATACTCACGCACCGGTTTAGTATCCGCTGCAGCAGGATTTCCGGCATTTGCTGCGCCGGAGGAGGGATACACTATTGAATCATCGTCTTCAGGACCGTACTCAGGCTCAGGTTTTTTCTCCGGAGGATTTACCTTGAATCTGACCGGATTGGACAAGATTAGAGCATCCCCTCCTTTATGCTCTTCCCACTGGTCGTTGACAGCTCCGGTATTCGGACCGTAAACCACACAGTCTTCTCTTTTCGGTGCAGGAACGGATGTATCAGCATCTTCACTATATCTGCGGCTTTCTGCAATATCTGCCTCAACCGTTTCTACCATCCGGGCAACTTTCTTATCAGCATCAGCATACGGGTCTTCTTTTGAAGACTCGGCAGCAGGAACTTTTGTCTCTTCAAAAACATCTTCGCCCTCTTTTGCAAAGTGTGAGAAAAGAACCTCGTTCGACTCGAAACATCCTTTTCCCGGGACGGATTTTTCATCCTCGAAAACATCATCCTGCAGCGGGCTGTCATGGAACTTCAGCGCGGATGCGCCGCTGCTGATTGTTTCTGATTCCGGATGCTGGTTTTTATCCAGACGGAACTCATCTGTCATGAACGTCTTTCTGCCGGAAAGTCCCCATACATCACCGAAACGCCGGTTCATTTCGCTAAGAAGCGTCAGAAGCGCACCGCGGATTTCGTCTTTTCCTTCCTTCAGGCTGCTGAAGACATACTTCTGTCCGTTTACCGTCTCAAAGGAAAGCGATGAAGAAAGAGGGGGAAGAGCAAACTTCACATATACCGATTTCAAATCGACATACTGCATCTCATATATGCGGTAGACGGTTGCCATCTCCGGATATGCCCAGACAATGCGTTCCCGGGTAATCAGAATGGGTACCAGCCACTTCTCTTTTGAACGTGCAAAGAGAACTTCTAAAACCTCCTCGGTACGCGGAATCTCATCCAGGAGCTCAACCGGAAGGTCATACTGATACAGTACTTCGGAACGCATTGTCAATATCTTCTTATATATTTATACCTACCAGTAGTAAAATCTCTCGAATATATCCTATGCAGAGTTTGTACTGAACAGCCCTACTGGACACTTTTACACAAATCAGTAATTTTGTCCAGTAGGGTATGCACGGGAACGCATGAATATAGAGTAAAATATCTCCGAGGCTGATGTCTGAAAAAGAACCGGAACCGTTCGAAATAAAAGGCTCTTCGACGTTTTGTGTGAACTAAAGTTTTTCAGTGTGTCGTTCTCCCCAAAAGAGGGAATGAT
>DALTWQ010000037.1 GCA_029987025.1 Methanocorpusculum sp.
CATATCGTTGATGCCTTATGCGAGGCTGCGAGAAATCCGGAAAACCACCACTACCCTGACTACCTGGGACTCAAAGAGTACCGCAAAGCAGTCGCGGACTGGTATCAGACCAGATTCAATGTCACCCTTGACCCTGAAAAGGAAGTCATCGCATTAATCGGTTCGAAAGAAGGTATTGCACATATCCCTGAAGCCTTTGTAAATCCGGGAGAATACGTTCTTGCATCAGACCCGGGATACCCGGTTTACAAGACCTCAACCCTCTTTGCCGAAGGAAAGACACATCTGATGCCGCTTTCCGCAGAAAATAACTTCCTCCCGGACTATGAAGCAATTCCGAAAGATATCTTAAAGAAAGCAAAACTCATCTTCATCGGATACCCGAACAACCCGACAGGCGCCGTTGCCCCCATGTCTTTCTTCAACGAAACTGTCGAGTTCGCACGCGAACACGACCTCGTTGTAGTCCACGACAACGCATACTCTGAAATTTCCTATGACGGCTACAAAGCCCCATCATTCCTTGAAGCAGACGGTGCTATGGAAGTCGGTATTGAAACCCACTCCTTATCCAAGACATACAACATGACCGGCTGGCGCGTGGGAATGGCCTGCGGAAACAAAGACCTCATTGAAGCATTCGGAAGAGTAAAGACAAACATCGACTCGGGCGTCTTCAATGCCGTACAGAAAGCCGCTGTTGCTGCACTTTCCGGCCCGCAGGACTGCGTAAAAGAAGCCTGCAGAATCTATCAGGAACGCCGCGATGCATTAGCAGCAGGACTCCGCTCTCTCGGTTTCAATGTCACATCTCCGAAAGCAACCTTCTACCTCTGGCTCAAAGTCAAAGACTCCGAAGCATTCACTGAAAAGATGCTCAATGCAGGTATCGTTGTCACCCCGGGCAACGGATTCGGTGTTTCCGGCGAAGGTTACGTCAGATTTGCCATCACCCGTCCGGTTGAAAGAATCAATGAAGCAATCGAACGCATGAGAAAGGCAGGCATCAGAGGAGACGCATGAATCTTCCATCCTCTCTTGAAATCAAAGAAGGACATCTCTTCTGCGGCGGGGCGGACTGTGTCGCCCTTGCAGAAAAATTCGGGACACCTCTCTATGTAACTGATGAAGTCCACATCAAGGAAAACTTCCGCCGCTATGAGGCAGCCCTGAAAAAATACACTCCGAATGTGCAGCTTCTCTACGCAGCAAAGGCAAATGAAAACCCGGTTATCTTAAAGTCACTCGCAGAGGAAGGAGCAGGCGCTGATGTCTTCTCCGCCGGAGAACTCCGTGAAGCACTTGAAGCCGGCATTTCTCCGGATAAACTTCTCTTCAACGGAAGTTCCAAGACCGAAGAAGACCTTACGTCTGCGGTAAAACTCGGCATCAAAATCTCCGTTGATTCACTCGATGAACTGCGCCAGCTTGATGTTATCACAAAAGCGCTTAAGAAAACCGCAAAAATCGGATTCCGCGTCAATCCGGAGATTGATGTTCCGACCCACCCGAAGATTGCAACCGGCATTAAAAACAGCAAGTTCGGCATCCCTGCAGAGATGATTCTTGACGCCTACAAAGAAGCACTCTCGATGGAATACATTGAACCGGTCGGCATGCACTGCCACATCGGCTCACAGATATTAGAGACTGAGCCCTTCAGAATCGCATGCGGCGTTATTATGGAAACCGCAGCAGCGGTCACAAATGCCGGCGTAAAGCTTGAGTTCGTCGACTTCGGCGGAGGTCTCGGCATTCCCTATCACAGAAAAGAAAACCCGGACAAGGCACCGACACCGGAAGAGTATGCAGCAGCAGTAATGCCGGTCTTTGTCGAATCCTGCCGCAAAGCAGGTATCAGCCCTGCATTCTGGGTTGAGCCGGGCAGATGGATGGTGGGTGAATCAACCGTCCTTTTAACGAAAGTAAACTCGGTAAAGCATGTGCACAAGACCTTCGTCAATGTGGATGCAGGATTCAATCTGTTAATCAGACCTGCCATGTATGATTCATGGCATGAGGTCATTGCCGCAAACAAAGCAGACCTTCCTGACACCGGTGTGTACACCGTAACAGGACCTATCTGCGAGACCGGCGATATCATCGCCGCTGACCGGAAACTTCCGGAGATTGCAGCAAAAGACATCATCGCCGTTCTGGACGCAGGAGCCTACGGATATGCAATGTCCTCCCAGTACAATGCACGTCCACGCTGTGCCGAGGTGTTAGTCAATAAAGGCCGCGCTGAACTGATGCGCCGCGCGGAAACCTATGAAGACATGACTGCAGCAGTACAGTATCCTTCCTGGCACAAATAATCATGATGCATTATCTGCTCGTCTCTGACCTCATCTCCGAAGCGGAATTTGAAGACCGCATGGAGAAAAAATCGCAGGAGTATGCCGGCATCTTAGATGAGGTAACTATCGCGATGATGGTTGTTGACGACCTCGGACGTGCCCACATAAAAATCGGAGACATCCCGAAAGCGGAAACATCGATTGTTTCCTTCTACGGCAAAGTATTGAGCATAGAAGGCCCTAAAGAGATTTCCCGCGAAGGAGAGGAAGAGCCCGGCGCTGTTGCCTCTCTTGTCTTAGGAGATATAACCGGCACGACCAAGATGACTCTCTGGGATGATAAAGCGAAGGCAGTTCTTGAACTGCACGAAGGAGATGTCCTTGAGGTCATTGCAAAACCGCGCCGCGGACGAAAGGATGTCGGATTTGTGGCGATGCGCGAAAGCAATGTCGAGATTGTCGAGACCAAAAAACCCCCAAAGTCGGAGGTGATGGCAGAACCGCTTACGGTAAAGATTCTGTCCATGTCCCCAGTCAAAGAGATTATGAAAAAAGACGGAAGCATTGCTTACCTGCAGGTGTTTGTTGTGGGAGATTCAACCGGAACAGCCCGTCTTATAACCTGGCTTCCGGAGGCATTTGCAGATGTTGCTGAGGATGCAGTAATCTCAGTAAAAGGAGTTACCCGCTTTGAGGATGAAGGAACCATCGAATACACAGCAGCAGACACGGCTGAAGTCTCATTCTGCGGATATGACCTTGAGGTCCTGACAATTGATGCAGAGGATGCTGAACTCGGAATGATGCCCGTGGTAACCGCCGAGGTTGTTTCAGTTATGCCGGCACGTATCTTTACCAACCGCCGCGGAAATGAGACAAAAGTGAAAAATCTGAAGATTCGCGGCAGAAACGGAAGGCTGCTTTCCGCAGCACTCTGGAGTGAGGCGGCAGACACACTGATTTTCGAAGGAGACTCAATTGAGCTCATCAATGCTGAGGCAAAGCCGGGCAGATATACCGAACTCGAGTTTTCCGTCGGATACGGCGCTGCTGTGAAGACTGTGTCAAGAGATACAGTGCCGGTTTCTCTTTCCGGCAGAATTCATCTGCGCAGAAGCGGCATGACATTTGAAACTGATGACGGAGTCTTTGCAGTCTCATCATGCACCGGTAATCTTCCGGAGCCGGGAATGTCTGTATCTGTTGAAGGAACAGCTGTTTCCGGCAGAATTACGATTGAAAACTGGCAGCCTGCCCGTGATATGGCAGATGCGGCGGCAGAAATCCGGAATAGCCTTAAGTGTTCGTAAAACAAAGAATATCTTATGGCATTAATTACCGCTGAACTGAAAGAAAAGATGGTAAAGGTAGGTGTTCTTCACCTTGCAACTGCCTCTAAAGCAGGGGTTCCGAACATTGCACCCATGGGTGCAGTTATGATTGAAGGTGATACTATTCTTATCGCTAACAACTTCATGAACAAGACAATGAAGAACATCCTCGAAAACCCGCAGGTATCTGTTCTTGTCTGGAACCGTGAAATCGGTGACTGTGTTCAGCTCAAAGGAACTGCCGAGATTATGAAAGACACGCCGGAACACAAGCGGATGCACGACATGCTTGAAGCCAAAAAGCCGGGAGCATACCCGTGCAAGGACCTGGTTGTCATCTCAGTAAAAGAAATCTTCACCTGTATGCCCGGGGCAAATGCAGGTGCTAAGATTGCATAAATCTTTTTTTGTTTTTTAGAATAGTATATTTTCTCAATCAGCCGGGATTGTAACCTGTTTTAAACATATATTTCATAATTGAAATACTGATAGACCCGGAAACAAAACACCCATCCTGTCTATACTTATATATCTTAACCGCGTATTACTAATGTTAACATATGTCTGATGAAAAGTGCGGAGAAACAGCACAAAAGTATCACGCAATACGGAAACGAAAATCGATAGTGATACTGACACTTGCCGTTCTGCTTCTTCTTTCAGTGATTGCAGCTTTAGGCATAGGCTCAGTCTATCTGCCGCCGGGAGACGTACTGGCAGTCATCGGACATGCCCTCTTTCCTCAGTTCATTGATGCACCTTCAAGCGGTGCAGACCTGATTGTCTTAAACTTCCGGTTCCCCAGAATTCTCTTAGCTCTCTTAACCGGTATGGCGCTTGCTGTTGCCGGATGCGTGATGCAGGGTCTTTTAAGAAACCCGCTCGTAAGCCCGTTCACTCTGGGCTTATCATCAGCTGCATCGTTCGGAGCAGCTCTAATGATAGTTGCAGGCCCTGTTCTTTTCGGCGCATTCTTCGCAGGCTCTGTAATGTTTTTAGGACTACCCTTTACCGGCAAGTCACTTCTCATAATCATATCCGCATTCATATTCGGACTGCTGTCTGTTCTTCTGGTTTACCTGATATCACGCAGTAAACAGACATCGCAGGCGGTCATGATTCTCGCGGGAGTTGTCATAGGATATCTCTTCCAGGCAGGACTTCTCGCACTGAAGTATGTTTCAGGTGACGAAGCTCTGCGTGATATTGTCACATGGATGATGGGGGGGATGTGGGGTGCTACATGGCAGTCTGTTGCAATTCTTGTTCCTATTGTTCTCATCTGCATGTTCCTTGTCGAGCGGCGTGCATGGGACTTAAATACACTCTCGTCCGGAGATGATGTTGCAAGAAACCTTGGAATCAATGTTGACCGCTTCAGAATAACCGGACTCATGATTGTAAGTTTTGCCGCATCAGCATGTCTTGCCTTTACAGGAATCATAGGTTTTGTAGGGCTTATGGCGCCTCACATCTGCAGAATGCTGATTGGAAACGACTACCGCTACCTGATACCTGCATCAGCGCTGATGGGGGCTTTGATTCTGCTGATTTCCGATACCGCAGCGCGTGTTGTCTTAGCCCCGCTGGAAATTCCGGTAGGAATTATCATGTACATCTTAGGAGGAATATTCTTCCTCTTTTTAATCCTTAAAGGACGCGGGAGGCTTTTGTCATGAACATCTCGGTAAAATCCCTGACCCAGAAATACGGCAGACACATTGTGCTGGATAACGTCAGTTTTACTGCAGAGACGGGGAAAATAACTGCCTTGCTCGGCCCGAACGGTTCCGGAAAATCCACGATAATAAAAACCATCTCCGGGATTCTGCCATGTCCTGAAAATACCATTTTCTCAGACGGCACTGATATCACAGCACTGCACAGAGCAGACCGGGCGAAAATGATTGGATATGTACCGCAGCACTTCCACTATACCGCATACACAACTGTCCTTGATACAGTCTTAATCGGAAGACGCCCGTACATGAGCTGGTCAGTTTCAGAAGAGGATTTAAGCGCGGTCGATTCAGCACTTCGTCTGATGAACATCACAGACTTAAGTGAGCGTTACATCAATGAACTCTCCGGCGGACAGCGTCAGCGTGTGTTCATCGCAAGAGCCTTAGCTCAGGCGCCGTCCTTCTACCTCTTCGATGAACCGACAAGCGCACTCGACTTACGGCATCAGCTGGAAACAATGTCAGTGATGCAGAACGTTGTACACACAAGCAGAGCAGGGATGATTGTTGCATTACATGACCTGAATCTCGCGCTGAAATATGCCGACTCTGTGGTTCTTCTAAAAGACGGAACAATCTATGCAGAAGGATCTCCTCTGGATATACTGACTCCGGAAGCAGTTTCTGATGTGTACGGTGTTTCATCAGAACTGGTTGAATGCAGAAACGGCATGTTCATTCATCCCTATGCACTGACATCCCTGGAAGGTAAACTATGAACATGAAAACAAACAAACTATTCATTACAGTACTTGCAGCAGCTGCAGCAGTTCTCTTCTGCATCTCTGCGGGCTGTGTTGCAGACAGCACAGAAGGTATTGATGTTACAAACTCTGACGGCTCAGTTACCGTATTATCAGGCATGCCTGAGCGTATTGTTCTCCTGAACTCAAACGCAGGAGAAATTCTCTATCTGTTAGGAGAATCTGACAAAATCATCGGTATCTCGCAGTCCATCGCAAACAATGCAGAGCAGGCAAAAATGTATCAGAATGCTGAAGTCGTCGGCACCTGGAACGAACCTGATGTAGAACGTCTCATCGACCTGAAAACAGACCTTGTATTAGGATATGCAACATCAAAGCCGAAAAACGCTGAAGTTCTTGCGGCATCAGGCATTCCGGTTGTCTATATTGACTGCACTAAACCGGCAACTATGGCAGAAGACATAAAAGCCATCGGAAAACTTACCGGAAAGACAAAACGTGCTGATGAAATTGCAGCATACTACACAGATGTTATGCAGGAGGTAAAACTCGCAGCGGAAAGCATCGATGCAATCCCGCGTACAAACTATGCGGAAAGCTACACTGATTTCTGGGCGCAGGGAACTGACTCCGGCATGGGTCAGTTAATCACCCTGACAGGCGGAAAGAACATCTTTGACAACACCGCATCACAGAAGGTATCTGCTGAGTGGATTGTCTCTGAAAGTCCGGAGATTGTCGTAAAACTCATGAACTCGATGGAAAACGCAGAATCAGCATATGCTCAGCTGCTGACAAGAAACGGATTTTCAGAGATTTCAGCAGTTCAGAACGGAGATGTCTGGCTCATCAGAAATGATGTAACCTACGGCCCGCGTTCCTGTGCAGCTGCAGTTGCTCTTTTAAAGATGCAGCATGCAGAACTTCTTCCGGGCGTAACACCTGAATCTGTACTTGCAGAGTTTAACGAAAAGTTTGGAACTTCCTTTGAAACAGAAAACCTGACCTATCCTAAACTCTCATAAAATTCCTTTTTTTTAAACATAGAGTAAAACCGGTTATTTCTGACACACCACTCAGGATTTTACTCATGAACATGTACGTAAATCATCGCAGATATCCCTCAGCCGCACGTGATATGTCTGATAATATCCAGAATTCCCACTCAATGAAACACACATATTTATCAATAGTAAAAGCGAAATAATATATCAGTTATTTATGGCAGTTCAAAGAAAGTCCAATTCAAACGGACCCGGCGAGAAAAAACCGATTAACTGGCTTCAGGTCGGTGTTGTTGCGTTTATTCTCCTCGTGGTTGTAATGTGTGTATTATCGTTCAGTAATTTCTCCACACTATTTAATGATAACAATGCAGGTTCCAGCGCATACGGCAATGTAGCTGAAGGAGATCATGCTGCAGTATACTTTGCCACAAACATTGGAAACACAACTACATTCGCATATATGCCGACTGAAAATAATCAGGATGTTATTCCGTATTCAATCTATGCAGATTCCAACTCCAGCATAGTTGATGACGACTACAAGAGCATTATGATTGGAATAGGCAACACTTCAATTCCGTATGGCATATACGCCCTCGAACAGAATGCCATCGCAAAAGGAATTGTCGGAGCACCGTACGGCAGCACTGTAACTATTGACAACCCGTACTATGTAATGGTTACCTGCACTGCAGATGATCTTGCATCCCTCGGCTATGATATCAAGAATGTCAAAGTAGGCGATGTACTGGTTATGTTCCTCGGATACGAAGATGTCTTAGGTGACAAGAAGTCATATGCCAGAAACGGAGTTGTCTCTTCAATTGAGGATGATTTATCAGGTCTTACCTTAAACTGCGGAGAAGACACCATTGACGTATACGTCTATGGAAAGTACACCGCATAATAATCTCCCTTACATTCTTTTTTTAATCCATTCAGCAGATTGTTTTCAAAGAATTGTATAAATTTGTCTTCACGCCGGTAAAACCCTGAGTTATGAATCAGCTGCGGTGTATATCTATACCTATATACCGAATGAAAGCTAATCTAATCACTCATGTTTGATATACCTACAAATCCTATGAAGCCTGCAGCCTCTGTTGATGAACTGCTGGAGAATATGAGTAAATCAGGATTCCAGGGAAGAAAACTCGGAGAAGCTTTCCATCTCTGGAAGGAGATGATTGAAACACCGGATACAAAAATCATCATTGGTTTATCCGGCGCCATAATCCCTGCCGGAATGCAGGAATGTATTGTAACTCTGCTTGAAAACCGTTATATCGACTGCATTGTATCAACCGGTGCAAACATGTTCCACGACTTCTGTGAACACATGGGTGTAAAACACTATGTCGGAAGCCACTTAACAGATGATGCTGTCCTTTACAAAAACGGAGTGAACAGAATCTATGATGTATTTGCATCCGACAAAGAAATCGGACGCATGGAAGAGTACATCGGAAACTTCGGCGTATCCTTAGGCAAGCAGATTTTAACCTCGCACGAGTTCTTCAAGCTTTTAGGAGATAAAATCAACGCGGAAAAACCTGAGGGAAGAAGTGTCATAGGAACCGCTGCAAAGATGAATGTCCCGATTTATGTCCCTGCATTAGCAGACTCCTCTTACGGTATCGGACTTGTCTACGGCAGACGCCGGCTTGGTGCGGAAGTTGTCATCGACCACTTAAAAGACGCAGATGAACTCTCCGAATATGTTGAGGTTGCGAAAAAGACCGGCATTGTCATTCTCGGAGGGGGGACTCCGAAGAACTTTATTCAGCAGACAGAGGTTATCCCGCCGAAGTATCAGGAAAAGTATCTCGGAGGACACATGTTTGCTCTGCAGATTACAACTGATGCACCGCACTGGGGAGGTCTTTCCGGATGTACCTTCGAGGAAGGAATCAGCTGGGGTAAGGAAAAGGAATCCACACACAAGCTTCAGTGCTTCTGTGATATCACAATAGCCCTTCCGATTTTAACATCGGCTCTTGTCACGGCAAAAGTAAAGCGTGCATAAATCAGCCCGGATTTAAACACACAATATACAAAACACGGCAGAATAATCTGCCGCTATTTTTTAATCAATTCAAATCGTCCAAAAGCAGTCTGAAAAAGAAGAATCACTCTAAAAAATAATAAATCAGTATCTGCTGATTTATTCTTCTGCCGGCTTTTCTTCAACTGGTTTTTCCGGAAGAATCATCTTTACCGAAAGAATCTGCCTGCTGCGCATCTTCGTAACCGTAAGCGTGATGCCGTCATCAGTGGTAACAGACTCCCCGAGACGCGGAATACGTCCGATCATCGAGAACACAAGTCCGCCTACAGTTTCATAACTGCTTGCATCCTCCGGAAGATTCAGCTCGAAACGGTCGTTCAGCTGGGCAACACGCACCTGAGCATCAATAATATACATCGTTGGGGACACTACAATTATATCTGAAACCTCATCTGCATCCGTCTCATCCAGAATATCTCCGACCAGTTCCTCTAAGATATCTTCAATGGTGACAACGCCTGAGAATCCCCCGAACTCATCGAGAATAATTGCCATGTGCACACGTCTGACCTGCAGTTCACGTAAGAGGTCATCAATCTTTTTAGACTCCGGAACGCAGTAGACATCCACCATCAGCGATTTTATGGCAACGGCCTTTGATTTATCGCCGGTGTAGGCGTTAAAGACGTCTTTGAAATTGATGGATCCTACAATATTGTCCGTAACATCACGATAGACCGGAAGACGCGAGTATCCGGTATCTCTGATATATGCAACCGCCTCTTCGAGAGTTGCCGTATCTTCTATCATAGCAACATCCGGGCGCGGTGTCATAATTTCTTTTACCGTTGTATCATCAAAGCGGAGAACAGAGTAGAGCATCTCCTTTTCTTCCTCTTCGATGGCTCCTTCCATCTCGCCCGCATCAATCCATTCACGGATTTCATCCTCGGTAACAGCCGGCTCGTCTTCTTTCTTTGACTTCCCGCTGATTTTTTCGCCGAGATAATAAAACGGCGTAAGAAGCCATGTCAGGAAATAAACCGGAGGCGCAAAGAAAAGCGCAACCTTGTCAGTGTGTGCGTTTGCATACGTCTTCGGACCTATTTCTCCGAAAATCAGAATAAAGACAGTAACAATACCGGTCGCAATAGCAACTCCTGCATCTCCGAAGACAGCAAGCGCAATCGCTGTCGCAAGAGCCGCTGCTGCAGTGTTTACTACATTATTTACGATAAGAATTGTAATCAGAAACCGGTTCGGCTTCTCTTTCAGCTTTGCAAGATATTTGCCGCGGCGGCATGTTTCTGCAAGAGCTGCCACACGTGCGCGGGTGATACCCACAAGAGCTACTTCAGATGAAGATGCACATGCTGATAATATCAGCAGAATTACAAAAAGAACTATATAAAAGACAGTTGAATCTATTACCATTTAGCCCACGCCGCAAAAGCGGCAGATCTATTTTTCACATGATTGCATACAAGTTTCATAAATCTCTGATATATCTATTTGTTCTGTGAGAGAATAAACCTTCTTGAGACATCAGAGGATGTTTTTATGTAATGATGCCAAAGCGATACCATAGCGATAATAAACCGATACCAAACCGTGCAGTTCTTTTTTGGAGGAAAAATAATGCTATGCTGCTATTCTGCCTGGGAAAGGATGATTGATTTGCCGGTGCGGATTTTTCCAAAGAAACCGCGAGCCAGCACGGCAGAGCCGTGCTTCGCTAAGCGAGCAAGCTCGCCGCATCTACGCGAATCTCAACGCGAATCGCAGCCCTATTCACGGCGCCTGTCCCCGCTTATCGCGGGGCGCCG
>DALTWQ010000038.1 GCA_029987025.1 Methanocorpusculum sp.
ACTCCTCGCATATTTTACAGATATACATTAGCGTGATGAGAAGATAAGGTATTTGCACAACAACAGCAAAACCATAGAATCCCTGAAGGAAAGACTCATATTAGAGAATAACCAAGTAGTTAATCATGAACGTAAGAAACCCTGGAATCGCAAATTTCGGCATTACCGTTATCCAGTCACGCCATTCCGTCCGTAAATTCAAAGATGAACCGGTTCCGCCGGAGTTCGTCAGAAAAGCATTAGAATGCGCATCAAAAGCAGCAACTGCCAGAAATGTTCAGCCGTGGATTTTTGTTCAGATTGAAAACAAGGAAACCCTGGCAAAAATCGCAGAACTCGCCCCGAATGGAAAATTCATCGCAGAAGCAGGAGTTGGCATTCTCGTTTTCGGAGAGAAAGACCACCAGTATGTTGTTGAGGACTGTTCTGCAGCAACACAGAACATCTTATTAGCGCTCCATGCATATGGGTACGGTGCGTGCTGGATTGCAGGGGACAAGAAAGACTATGCTGAAGATGTCAGAAAACTTGTCAGCGTCCCGGACAAATACAAACTGATTTCCATAGTCGCAGCAGGTGTCCCTGACGTAGGCGGAATCTCTCTTGTCGAGAAAAAGAAACTCGAAGACATCGTGTTCCGCGAAAAGTACGAGTAATACAAACCACTCTTTTTTTTAATTTATATCTCATCAGAAAACTCTTAATTGAGAGGGCACAAATATAATCTTATGTTGCTTACGGTAAATGTCTCTGATATGACGCGCCTGATTATTCTGCTTCATCCGGATGATGCAGAAGCCGCAGGAATCAAAGACGGGGCAAGAGTTATTCTTCAGAATCCAGATACGAAATATTCTGCCGCAGCAGATGCGGTTGTCACCCGGAAATTAACATCACCTGGAAAAATTACTCTCGACATACATACCGCAGAAAAACTCCATGTTTCAGACGGAGACAATGTCAGCATATCATTACGTGCAAAACCGGCATCAATAGAGGTAATTGTAAAAAAGATGGACGGCGGAAAACTGACGCGTGAAGATACAGCTATCATCATCAAGGATATAACTACAGGAATACTCACCCCTGAAGAAATCTCTCCCTATGTTTCATCGATGTACATCAACGGCCTCGACATGGATGAAACTGAATATCTGGCACGGGAAATGATTGAAACCGGCGATAAACTGACATTTTCCCAAAAACCTATTGTAGATAAGCACTCAGTAGGAGGAGTCCCCGGAAATAAAATCAGCCTGCTGGTTGTTCCAATTATAGCAGCAGCACATCTGTTAATCCCGAAAACATGTTCCAGAGCCATTACCGGGGCCGGAGGAACAGCAGATTTAATGGAAGCATTAGCACCAGTTGCATTTTCTGCCGCTGAAGTACAGGAAATGACAGAAAAAGCCGGAGGTGTTATAGTCTGGGGCGGTTCAACCAATATTGTTCCTGCAGACGACATTCTGATTCACTATGAATATCCCTTGAAAATCAATCCGAGAGGTAAAATGCTTGCAAGTATTCTCGCGAAGAAGAAGGCAGCAGGTGCTGATATCTGCGTCATTGATATCCCTACCGGTGAAGGTACAAAAATAGCAGATGAGACGGAAGGCCGGATTCTTGCAGGCCAGCTGATTGAACTGGGAAAACGGTTAGGTATGAAGGTAGAATGTGCCATAACGTACGGAGGATTTCCTATCGGAAGAAATATCGGTGTGAATCTGGAAGTATCAGAAGCTCTCAGGATTCTTGAAACCGGAGACGGAAACAGATCAACATCTCTTGTCCTGAAAAGCTGTGCTGTTGCAGGCATCGCTTTGGAGATGGCAGGGGTTGTTAAACAGGGTAACGGAACAGATGCTGCAATGGACCTTCTGAAAAACGGCAGTGCCTATCAGAAGATGAAAGATATTATTGCGATTCAGGGAGGAAATCCTGACATTACCTCTAAAGATTTGCCGTTTGGAAAGTTTTCATACGAAATTCTATCCCCTTCAAGCGGATATGTAATTTCAGTAGCAAACAGGGCGATAATAGACATCGCACGTGCGGCAGGAAGCCCGGTTGACCACGGAGCAGGGATTCATCTGAATAAAAAACCGGGTGAAACAGTGAAAAAAGGAGAAGTACTCTTCACCATCTATGCAGAAAAAGACTGGAAACTTTCGGCTGCGCTCAAAATCGCAGCGGAAACTGAACCGGTAACTGTTTCCGGGATGCTCATATCCAGAGTAACGTAACCGGTAAACCGATGCTATAATGAGGATAGAAAATGATAATTAATAATATGATTAAAAAACTCACGGCAGTACTCATACTCGCAGCACTTATTTTCTGCGGGGCTGCAGCAGCAGAAGGATTTACTTCGCTGTCTGTAGTAGTACTGGATTCTACTGACAGCCACAATCCGCTGGCAAACGCTCAGGTAACTATCGTTTCAGATGACAGCACATACGTGCAGAAACTCTATACGCCTCTTGACGGAGACGGAAGTGTAACTGTAATGAATCTCCCCTCAGACAAACAGTACACCATCACCGTATCCAAGGAAGGATACATTGCACAGAATAAACAGATGAGTGTAACTCCGGGAGAAAAAACAGTTTCATTCTACCTGGCACAGGAAACACCCATCCTGGTAAAAGTAGTTGACAGCACAGATGAAAAACCGATTGCTGATGCTGAAATCACTGTTAACGGAGCGGTTGCCGGAAAAACTGACACCTTCGGCAGACTGAGTGTCCCGATGACCAGAGGAGCAAACAATATCATTCTGGTAAAAGCAAACTCCTATGTCCCGTTCACCGAAACAAAATACATCTCATCAGACGAAACAGCACTTACAATTCCATTATCTCTCTCAGAAACCGCACCGTTAATCTTAATCTACAACGAAGCAAAATCTCCGATTTCCGGAGCAAAAGTATCTGTAGACGGGAAACTGGTTTCATACTCTGATGCATATGGAAGAGCACAGCTTCCCACATATACAACCGGAGTTACATATGAAATAAACGTCTCCTGTGACGGATACTCTGACTACTCAGATAAAATAGAGTTCACAGCAGAAAAGACAGATTTCATAGTTACTCTTGCTTATGCAGCAGCTCCTGTCAAAGTAACCGTAAAGACAGACTCTAAAGTTCTCCCGGGTGCAATTGTCTATTTTGACGGCGTAAACAAAGGTCAGACTGGAGCAGACGGAACCTTTACTGCAGCAGCAAATCCGGGCACATCCATACTCATCACCGCATCTGTTGACGGATACAACGGAGAAGAGGTTCTCTGCAGCGTGGAAGCCGCAAAGGTAAATGAGGTTACCATTCTTATGAAAGAAAATATTCCGACAACATTAATCGGAATTGGCGCGCTGGCTGTAATCGTAATCCTCCTGATTGTTATTATTGGAATTACAGGCTACAAACGCAGTAAAAAGGCAACTTCCAAAAAATCATACGCACCCGGACAAAGACGCGATTCGTTATAAGATGTGAAAAAACAACCACCATATTTTTTTGATTCACATTCATTTCATTAGGCAAATGTCCTTTTCAGGGCTTTGCACCTAAACTAAAATTCTGCACCTAAAGTCAGGTGTAAATCAGGGTTCAGGTACAAAGCCTCTTTTCAGGGCTTTGCACCTAAACTCACTTTTGCACCTAAACTCTGACTTATTTTGATTTCTGCACCTAAACATTACTTTTTGCACCTAAACACATTTTTACACCTGTAGGTGTAAAACTGCACCTGTAGGTGTAAAACTGCACCTGTAGGTGTAAAACTAAATTCACGAATTAGATTTTTATATACCAATCTCTTAAAATGAGATATTATGACTAAAAAATTTACATTAAAAAATCTCGAAGATGTAAATACCATTAAAGCTGTTTATGATGATGGGGATTATGATTTCTTTTCTGGTATTTGGATGGGTGTATTAAATCAACGTAAGCATAAGGAAGGTAATGTTTTAGTTTATCCAATGAATTCAGATGGTAGCAAACGTGCTGATATGTCTTTATGTGATGTAGATTGGTTACTTAATATTCTCAATAATTATGCTGTAAAAGTTATTATTAATCCGAAATTTCCAGATACACTCAATGCTCGCTCATACAAATCTCCCACAAAGAAATGTAAGAAATTTGTTAACCCAAAAGCGATGTTCTAAACATCCATTACTTTTTTGCATCTAAAATATCATTTCTGCACCTAAACTAAAATTCTGCACCTAAAGTCAGGTGTAAATCAGAGTTTAGGTGCAAAGCCTCTTTTCAGTGAACCCTTATATTGGGGTACGCCAAATATTTATACAATCTTAACATGCGTGCATTATTAATCGGCATCGGTGGTGCAGGATCCCGCATTGTAAATATGCTGACCGCACATGACGCAAAAAGTAATGTAAACAGCGTATGTTCTTATATTTTTGATGCAGACCGGGAACTTCTTGATTCCATGAAAGCAGTCGATGCAAAAAAGAGATTTCTGTTGTCTCCAATTATGCTTAACAGCGATGACTGCTCAAAAGGAACAGATTTTGATGTGGGAAATATCTCAGCATATATAGACAGTAATGTAATCGAAGTAGATGCTGTTTTTGTCTGTGCCGGTCTCGGCGGCAGAATGGCAGAAGCAGTCCCGGAAATCCTTCATAACCTGAACAGAGTATTTACTGACCCGGTATTTACCATTCTAACTCTTCCCGCCCGTAATGAAGGTGTGCGTGTATCCGCGCGGGCTGCTGCAGAACTTGCTGAAATCAGAAAAGAAGCAAATGCATCGATTCTTTTTGATAATGAAACATGGATAGTGCGGCTTGAAGAGGAACGTGCTGTAAAAATATCACGAGAACTTGAAAAAGAAGGCGAAGACGGTGTTGTTACACGTCAGAGTGTCAAACTGTCTGTTTCTGAAGCCGCGGACGAACTTAACGAACTTCTTGTCAGAAGAGTTGAACTGCTGCTTCGTGCAGGAGAAATCACAGAAAACGGTCTTGAAACTGCGGAAGCAGTTCTCGATGCAGGTGAAGTTCTAAATACTCTGCTTAACACGGACATAGTATCTATCGGGTATTCTGCCGAAAGAATTCCAAAAAGCTTACTCGGGTTCTTCAACAGGTTCAGGATGGAGAAATATCTCCTGGAAGAGGGAGAGAAACGTACGGCAAGAATTGCAGAACTTGCAAAACGTGCAGTATATGAAGAAGTCTCGGTTCCCTGTGATTTAACAACTGCAGAGAAAGCCCTGATACTGATTACCGGACCTTCTGACGAACTTTCCATGAAAGGATTCCATACTATCCGCAGATGGATTGACCGCAGTATAAAAGGTCTTGAGATGCGGGCCGGAGACTATCCGGTTCATTCAACAAAAGATGTTGCTGTGATTGTCGTTCTGGCGGGAATTGAGAATGTTCCGAGAATTGCGGAACTGGAAGAAATCCGCTCATCATACGAAGAAGAGAGGGAGAAAAAATATCACAGTGCTGACGATCTTTTCAACGAAGAAAAGAAATCAGCAATTCGTTCCGCAGAAGATACTGAAATATTCGAAGAAGGCGAGGTATTTTCCGTTGATTCAGACGCTCTTCCGGTAGAGACTGCAGCCATTCCCCCCGCCATTCCCGCAGGAATCTCTGCAGAGAATGAGATTGACCACCCGATGCCAGTACAGACAATGCCGGTAACGGCAACCGAGAATATTGCTGATGAAGATTTCTTAGAAGAAACAACGTGGGAACTTGCAACTGATAAAAGAGATGATATGATGTCCGCAGATGCAGAGGATGATGTTTTTGAAGAAACACCGGTCATAATAAAAAAAGAAGAAAACACCGCCGTAATGAGAAATGAAGAAAGATATGATATGGAGGATAGCGGCACATTTACCCGGGAAAGCAGACCCGCTGCAGAAACTGCAGTCATGAGAGAAACAGCCGAAGTGCCGCTGATGCCCGAGACTGAAGTAAAAAAGAAAAGAAAAACCGACCCTCAGATTCAGCTTGGCGGTGCAAAAAAGAAGAAAGAGGAAGTCAGCAGTTCAATCCCTCTGCCTAAACGGAATAAACAGCCGGATATGGTGCTTGCCGGCCAGGCAGACCTCGGCATGAAGAAAGTTACGAAGGACGGATATGACAGAGTTACAGCAGGTTCTGCAAAGCGGCCGAAAGAAACAGAGGGACCGGTATCTCTCGGATCTGGGCAGAAACCAAAGGAGACGGACGGAGCGGTAAGATTAGGTTCCGGACAGAAACCAAAGGAAACAGACGGAGCGGTAAGATTAGGTTCCGGACAGAAACCAAAAGAGACGGACGGGGCGGTAAGATTAGGTTCCGGACAAAAACCAAGAGAAATTGGAAATACCGTAAGACTTGGTTCCGGACAGAAACCGAAAGAAATCGGCAATACAGTACGTATTGCTGCAGTTAACCTTCCGAAGGAAACAGAACCGAAAATCCGCAGCGGAAATAAACAGGTATCAAAAGATGTATGGGGTTCTGTTCGTGCCGCACAAAAGAAGCGTGAGGAAAAAGAAGGGAGAACAGGTTCTTCTCATGATATGAAGTGGGTCTGAAAATGACAAAACAAATCAAAGATCCGGTCCATGGATATATTGAAGTTCCAGACGAACTCCTCCCTCTGCTCGACACTGCACTGGTTCAGCGTCTTCATGCAATCAGGCAGCTTGGATTTGCCTACCTTGTCTATCCCGGCGCAAATCACACACGGTTCGAACACTCTCTTGGAACAATGGCCCTTGCAGACAAAGTCTGCCGCAACCTTGACCTCGCAGATGATGAGCGCCTTCTTGTAACTGCATCCGCGCTGATTCATGATGTCGGTCATGGCCCCTTCTCTCATGCAAGCGAACGGCTGGCACAGGAGTTCGGAAGTTTTTCGCATGACAATATTCTTCCCTATTCTGCCGATTTAAAACACTGTTTTGATGAACTTGGGGCTGATGTAAAAGAAGCAGCAGCAATTATCAGCGGAACACACCGTCTTGCATCAATAATCCACGGAGACCTTGATGTTGACCGGATGGATTACCTTCTGCGTGATGCACACTATACCGGTGTTCCGTATGGCACACTGGACGCAAACCGTCTGATTCACTCACTCTCCCTTGACTCGAACGAGGGATTGTTCCTGAAGGAGGAAGGACTCTCTGCAGCAGAATCCCTGCTGATTGCACGAACGCTGATGGGGCCGTCGGTATATTACCATCATGTCAGCAGAATCGCCGAAGAAATGTTTCTGCAGGCCGGAAAACGCGTTTTTACAAAAGACAGCATCAGATCTTTTCTGCGAATGGATGATGCTGCAGCCCTTATGCTTCTTGCAACGTCACATTCCGACTCGGCACGGGCGCTTATATCTCGGATTAGAACACGGCGTCTTTACAAGCGTGCGGTCTACGTCGGCAGAAATCAGGTCCTTATGGAACGTATGACATCCCTTCATCCAGATGAAAAAGAACGGCTTCGTCTGGAGATTGCTGAAAAAGCAAATGTCAGGGAAGAATATGTGATTCTTGATATTCCGCCGCTCAGACGTGAGATGCATATGCAGGTGAGAGTAAGAAATCTGCATGATTTTGTTCCATTCGAAGATATTGTGCCGCTTCTGACACTGATGAACCAGACCAGAAAAGAACAGTGGAGACTCGGGGTTTATACGGTACCGGAATACCGTGATACTGTTTCAGCTGCCGCAATGTCTGTCTTAGGCATTCAGAAACCAACAAAGCAGTATAAATTATCAGACATAATTATTGAAGAAAAATAAGAGTGATTAAAAAACTGTTACCCATAATTTAAAATCCGAATATAAGCGATGCAAAGAAGTAAATCGCCCAGGATACAACCGCAGCACAGGGTATTGTAATTATCCATGCAATAAGCATGTGTGAAACCGTTTTCCAGTTAATACCCCCGACGCCCCTAGTCATACCGGTCCCTATGATGGCCCCTCCTGCAACATGAGTCGTTGATACCGGAATTCCGCAGGCGGTCATAAGTGTCAGAACAAGACCGCCGGTCGTTGTCGCTGAAAATCCCTGATACGGCATAATACGGGTAATTCCTGAACCTACATTTTTGATAATCTTCCATCCTCCTGATAGCATACCGACAGTAATTGCAACAGCAGATGTGACAATTACCCACATCGGAAGTTCAGAACCTGCTGTTGTCAGGCCTGCTGCTACCAGAATCGCGAAGATAATTCCCATTGCATTCTGCGCATCGTTTCCACCTATAGTTAATGCCTGGAATCCTGCACCGACCACCTGAAGCCGCTGGAACCATTTGTTTAACCGTGTAGGGGCCTTAGAGCATTTTGCAACAATCCGTGTTAATATCACGGTAAACAGGTATGACACAACAATCCCAAGCATCGGAGATACACAGATAAACAAAATAATTGCTAAGATGCTTGATCCCGGGAAAACACCGAAAAGCATTGCAATAGGGATAGAAAGGACAGCACCTATCCCGGCTCCGAATCCAAGATACATCTTAACCGGCTCTTTGAAGATAAGCGCTAAGACTAATCCGATAACTAATCCGGCAGCAGCACCGCCTAAGACGAAGTAAAGTGTTCCTAGAAGCATTTCCCCGGTCGGCCAGAAAACGGCAGACCACCCTGCTGCGGCAATTCCTGCACCCATCAGTCCGCCGACTAATGCATGAGTTGATGATACAGGAATTCCTATGCGTGAACAGATATTGACCCACAAAACAGAACCGCAAAGACCAAGAAACATTAAAACAGGAGTGAAAAGTTCTGGATTTATAATGCCGTTTCCAATTGTTTTTGCAACTGCTGTCGAGAAGACAAAAGGACCGGCCAGACAGCATAATGCGGCAAAAATAATCGCTTTTCCCGGAGATAAGGCATGAGTTGCAACAACGGTTGCGACTGCATTTGAGGCATTGTTGCGCCCGTTGCTGAAATTAAATATAAGTGCTATAATAATTCCTAAAACAACCAGAACAACAGATACAGTATCCATACTTACGTGTGTCTGATAAGAATTGCAGTCAGAACATCTGCGACATCTTCACACTTATCGGCTGCACATTCAAGATGTTCAAAGACATCTTTCATCTTCAGAATGTGGAGCGGGTCTTTTGTTGCAAAGAGGTGCTTTAAGGCTTTTGTCTGCAAATCATCTGCCACATTTTCAAGCCGGTTAATCTCGATGATAGATTCCTTCATGCTCTCAACATCTTTGAGCGTACGCAGATTCTTTACTGCTTTCTGGATCTCCTTTGTTGCCTGCAGAATACACTTTGCAATCTCAAGCATACCCTCTTCCGGCTTTTCAATCTCATAAATTACCAGAAAACGCGTACCTTCATCGATAAAATCAACAACATCATCAAGAGTACTGACCAGCCGTGAGATTTCCTCCGGCTCAAAAGGAGTGATAAAAGTTCTGTTCAGCTCATCATGTGCACGATGCGCAGTTGTATCTCCTTTATGTTCGATATCTTTTAGGGCATGATATTTTTCTTCGATATTGGTATAGTCTGTAAAGATATCAACCAGCAGAGCTGCTGCTTCTACGGCAATATCCGACTGCTGTTCAAACAGTTCAAAAAATATTTTATCCTGCGGCACTATGATATCTTTCAAACTCATCTTCAGACCTGTGTAATCTACTTTAGCAAAAAAAAACTATTAAGATTTTCAATATACTCTATAGTTTCGCTATAGGCACTATATCTGAAGAATGATGTGCTTTATCTTTTCATACGACATACATTATAGCAGAGACTTATCTTATGTTCTTAATTGGTGAAGCTCTTGTAGGAGACGGACCTGAACTCGCCCACATCGATCTCATGATTGGCGAGAAAAACGGCCCTGTCGGAATCGCATTCGCAAATGGATTAACACAGCTTTCTGCAGGACACACTCCCCTTCTCGGAGTTATCCGCCCGAACCTTCTGCCCAAGCCGGCAGTACTGATTATCCCGAAAGTAACCTTAAAGCACGGCGAACAGGTTACTCAGATTTTCGGTCCTGCACAGGCTGCAGTTTCAAAAGCTGTTGCAGACTGTCTTGAAGACGGCGTTTTCGGTAAACTCGACGTCGAAGATACTGTTGTCGTTGCAAGCGTCTTTATTGACCCCTCTGCAAAGGACTTCAATAAGATTTACCGCTTCAACTACGGAGCGACCCGCCTGGCCATTACCCGCGCATTAGACAAATTCCCGGATGTTGCAACTGTCCTGAAAGAGAAAGACAGAGCAGCACACGGCGTTATGGGATTCAAAGTCCAGAGACTCTGGAACCCGCCGTACCTGCAGGTTGCAATGGACTTAATCGACATGAAGCAGGTTGAGCGCGTCTTAACCAGTGTTCCGCAGAATGACCATGTCATCTTCGAAGCAGGAACTCCGCTCATCAAACAGTTCGGTCTTTCCGTCCTCGGAGAAATCAGAAAGATTCGTCCGAACTGCTTCATCGTTGCAGATATCAAGACTCTTGATACCGGAAACCTCGAAGCACGTATGGTCTCCAACGCAGGCGGAGATGCAGCAGTTGTCTCCGGTTTAGCACCGATTGAGACTATTGCAGCCTTCATCAAGGAAGCAAAGAAGTGCGGTATCTACGCAATTATCGACATGCTCAACGTTGAATCCCCTGCAAAACTCATCGAGTCCTTAGGAAAACTCGGCGGAGCAGCAGTTCTTCCGCAGTATGTTGAGATGCACAGAGCCATTGACAAGGAAGCAGCAGCAGGCGAGTACAGCTGGGGCGATATCCTTAAAGTCAAGGAAATCGGCAAGAAATACGGTGCAAAGATTCTTGTTGCAACTGCAG
>DALTWQ010000039.1 GCA_029987025.1 Methanocorpusculum sp.
CGAGCGTAGCGAGCATCCGTGTGTAATCTGTGACATCCGTGTCTGGGGATAGCCTATACACAGACCACAACAACAATCATAATTCAAAATGGCTTCGATGAGAAGTCTATAATTGGGTGCTTTCACATAAAATGACGAAGAACCATTTTTCAGAGGATTTTCTCCTCATTTTTTTTGCACGGATTTCTGTCAGTCTGCGTATCTCAGACATGCACGCCTGCACGTAAGAGCATCCTGCACCGGCTACGGTCACTCTTTCTGATATATCTCACCGCTTGAAAGCAGTTTGCCGGATTTTGTATCATAGAACATCCAGACAACATATTTCCCTGCCGCAGCAAATCCGTGCTTATCTGCCTGCAGCATATCTCCGAGCCGCACATTTGACCCGGAACTGCTCAGTATATTTTTACCCGCGACTCTGATCTGATTCGACATATCATCTCTTAGAGAGAGTACCAGTTCCAGGCGGTCTTTGGAAAAAGCATCGCCTGCGGTCATCTCGAAGAAATAGTGACCGCCGTCTGAGTTCAGATACGCGAATTCTGCATCAACCGGTTTATCCGCCGCGCCTGAGAAAAGACCGGATGCAGCCGCTGCAAAGACGCCTGCCAGCAGCACCGTTATAGTAAGCATAAGCATCACTCCCACAACAGGAGATACTGCATCATCTTTTTTCTGCTGCTTCATTCTACAGACACCTTCGCTTCAATTCTCGTCACCCTGAGAAGTGACGGCAGACTGCCTTTCGTCAGAGGCAATGATTCCCCGTTGAGTTCCAGCGGGTTATCAGTCAGTTCGTACTCTGTAATTTCCGGCAGAACATTTGCAGAGATTTTCAGTCCTGCGTCTGCCGAACCGCTGAGATAACGGTGTTTTTCATCCGCAGATACATTGACAAGCGTCATTGTATAGATGTACTGCGTATTTTCAGAAATGCCGGTAACATTTCCGCCTGAATCCTTTGTAACGGTGAATGTTTTATTCGCGGTAAGATATGCAGGCTTCATCATCAGAATCCATGAATCTGCAGTCTGATTCATCTGATTGTACCCGTCGTCTGCCGAGTAGAGAGCAGTTGAAGCCGGTGTATGTATATCACCTTTCCGAACCCAGACCACACCTTTTTCATACAGATACCCCTGCTCTTCCCAGAAGGGAAGAACCGGCGTGTAGCTGATATTTACGGCAGTTAAACTGATGGTCTCAGATAGTTCTGAGACACTGACGGCTGTATCTCCGCGGGTTCCGTTGCTGTAAATCAGGGTTTTATTCGTGTAGTATATCTTCAGCGTATCAGGATTTGTTTCATTGAGCGGAATGGTATGAATCTCAACAGTTCCTGCTGATTTCGATGATGAGAGAAGAATTTCTCCGCCCCCTAAGGTGAAGAGTTGTGAATACGTTCCCGCCTGTCCGCGTGAGTAGACTGAGTCCATGTCTGATGAAACCTGCAGAAATGCTGATTTCACGTCTTCTGAGTGCATCATCTCGGATGTCTCTTTCATCTGCGGAAGATAAATGCCTACAAATACAGAGAAGGCAATCACGATTACAGATAAGATGAGCATCATCACCACAACATTTGATACTGCATCATCTGATTTTCTCTTAAGTGTATGCTTTTGTTTCATTCTCTGACCACTCCTGTATAAATGATGGTATTTCCTGTTGCAAGACGCACCTGGTCTTTCGAAGATAAACCGGTAACAGTCACATTAAGTACACAGCCGAGATTAAACACCTGAGTGTCTGCACCGCTGCTGTCCTTCAGGGATGTTATGGTGCTGTTTCTCTGAGCAACTGCGCCGTCAGGGTAGACCAGAACCCTGAGTTCTCCTTTATCTATTGCATCTCCTCCTTTGTGGTAGAACGTAAGAATACCGGATGATGCTTTGCTGTCGTCCATTGCCGCATCAACGTGGTCATCCCTGTCTCCGGGAAGAAGTCCCATCAGCGATGCCGCAAAGACAGCGACAAGAATTACCCCAACGGCTAACAGCAGCATCTCACCCACAACACTGGATACACCGTCGTCCGTTCTTCTGAAAAGAGTTCTTTTCAGAACGGGATTTCCGGTTTGTTTTCTGCAGCGGTTTTGTTTCATGTGTGATACCTCAGAGGACGAAGACGAATATTATAACTGCAATGATGAGCATAATCATCGAGTGCTTCAGACCGGCAAGAGGGGTATTTGAGGCCATCTGACCTGCCATGATGCCTGAAAATGTCGCAAGGATGATTGCAATAATGAACATATCCTGCGTACTTGATGCAATATCGAAGGATACATGCATTGTTTCAAACGTCCCGACGAACGAACCTAAGATGACATACGCAGTAAACAGGAAAATACCGTATGAGAGATAGATGATTGCAACATAGGCAAACGATGCGGAAAAGCGTTTGCTCTTCATCTTAAGATAGTGTTCCAGATCACCGACCGCGATTGCCAGAATCTCACGGATAAAGTCCGTGACCTCTGATGCACGCACAAGAAGCGAGATGGAACGCTTCACATTCGTAAGTCCCACACGGTTTTCCATCCTCACAAGAGCGCCGGATAAGGATGAACCGTAGTTTAACTCCTTTGATACGATTTTCAGTTCTGATGTAAGAACCCCGGATTTGTTTTCAGCAATGAGTTTAATAGCAGACGGCAGCGTCATGCCGATATCTCTCATGTCAGATATTTCACGCAGGAATTCAGGCAGCTGTTTTTCGATGCCGGATACATATCTGTTTCTGATTTCGTAGGCAACGGCTACGGGAAGCATAAATGCGATGATTGCAAGGCACACAAGCGTCAGCGGCGTTGATTTTGGAAAGAGGGATGCAAGAATGCCCTGATACCAGAAGAAGAACACTGCTGCAGCAAATATGGCACCGAAAAATACTGAAGGGACGTAGCTTGAGATGTAGAACATCACCGGATGCCGCAGAATAGTATTGATTTTGTTTATCTGCTTTTTCTGCTGGAACTTTTTCTCAAACTTTTTATCCATCGGTTTTTCCGGGTTTTCGATGATGTCAAGCGGGAACTCTGAGCCGCGCACCTCCTTTTTCGAGATGGTAAGAGTACTCTGCGGCAGAAGAAGATAGAGCACCATAATTATTACCAGAGCGCCTACCGGAAGTCCGATGTACATAATAGGCATCAGATTTCCGATTGTGGTTGTTCCTGCAAGGCTTTGTGCAACAAGCATAATCATTATGGCAATAGGTCCTGCTACAAACACCGTTACATAGACCTCTGCGATGATTTCCAGAAACTGCATGGATGACTCCAGTTCGTTTTTGGCAATCTCACGGTAGGAGTCCGACTTTGCGTTGAAGAAGTTTTTGAGGTCGCCTCCGCTCCGGTATACCATCAGTAAATCGTTTAACAGTTCCTTGAATTTATCTGACGGTGTGGTATCTCTGGTATTTTCGATGGCAGTAATCAAGTCAGCTCCGAACACTTCAACATCACGGATGATAACGCCGCACTCTTTTGAAACCTCACCGTACAGGTCATCTGATTCATAGACGCTTCTGAAGATGTCAAGCAGGGGAATGGTGGTGGCTAACGCCTGCATGTACGTAATTGCGTACGGCAAATCGAGGTTTATCTTCGATTTTCGTCCCGAGGCTGCAAGAGACGGATATACGTAGGCAAAGGTGAACACTCCTGCCGGAAAGACGATGGAGAAGATGAAGAAGATAAGGGTTTTTGAGATCCCTGAGATGATATTTACCAGACCGGTGGTAATTGCGACAAACCAGATGATGGTCCAGAGAACAGAAGCGCCAACTGCCATAAGTCCGCAGAGTAAGATGTACCGTTTTGCAGGGATACCTATTCTGGCTGCCTGCAGGCTTTTGCTGAGCGAACTTACATCAAACGCCACGTCTATCTATACTCCGGATATTTCAAAGAGGCGGTTTCCGATTTCTTCAGCGGAAATACGGCTGTTTTCGGCAAGTATCTTCAGCTCATCTGCACGGTACTTTATCTGACGCTGCAGTTCCTCTCTTGTCCAGCCGTTCTGGGTACATATAGCATCAAATACCATGGAGGCATCAACACTGCCGAGGACGGTATCAGTCACAGGGTTCCACTCAAAAAGCGGTTTCCATTTCACTTCATCGCCTAAGACATACAGTTCGCTTAATGACAGGCAGCGCCGCACACCTTTTCCTTCCTGGTAGTGCAGCCCCTGAATAATCATAAGACGCAGGGCGGTAAACATGGCAGGCGGGACATTGATTGGTTCATGCGTCAGACGGCTTACTGCCTCACGGACGTTTCCGGCGTGAAGGGTTGAAAAGGTAGTGTGTCCCGTATTCATTGCCTGGAAAAGCGTCTGCGCTTCTTCTCCTCTGACCTCACCCACGATGATGTACTCAGGTCTCTGCCGCAGGGCTGCTTTAAGGAGTGCAAACATGTCGATGTTTCCGACTGACGCAGATGCGATGGTTTCACGGGTGTGCATTGCAAGCCAGTTCTCGTGCGGCAGCTGAATCTCGCGGGTATCTTCGATGGAAACAATTTTGGACTCCTGCGGGATAAAGAACGATACTGCGTTCATGGTGGATGTTTTTCCGGATGCAGTACCTCCGGCGACTACAATGCTCTGGCGGTTTTCGATGGCAAGCCAGATGCAGGCAAGCAGTTCGGGAGTGTAGGTCCGCGACTGGATTAAATCTACCGGAGTGATAGGTTCTGATCTGAACTTTCTGATGGTAAAACTGCTTCCGCGGGAACTGATGACATCAGAGTAGGTAATCTGCGCACGTGCCCCGGTAGGAAGTGCGGCATCGACTAACGGTGTTGTCAGAGACACCTGTTTATCAGCCATCTGGGCTAAGCGGATGATGAAGTTGTTCAGCTCACCGTGCTCAAATATGATGCTCGTTTTGATGTTTCCGTAGGTGTGATGATAGAGATAGACCGGGATATCTTTTCCGTTGCAGGTGATATCTTCAATCAGTTCATCGTGCATGAGTCCGTCGATTTTGCCGTAGCCTAACAGGTTTCTGTTGAGGTAGTAGTAGATAATCTCCTGACGCGACGGCTTGATATTGACATCGAAAGATGAGAGGATGTTTATGACCTGCCGGTGGCTGATTTTCTGCGGAGCTGCGGTTTTATCTTTGTATGAGATGGTCTCACGCAGGATATGTACGGTTTCTTCGAGCAGAACAAACTCTTCCTGAGATACCTTCGGTTCGTGGAGTTCATAGAGGAGTTTTCCGTCAGGTTCCTGCAGAATACGCACGTAGGCAAAAGGCGGTGTGAGCCAGTAGGATTCTATCTCGGTTTTGTTCCCCCGGTACGGCGGAACATCGCCTACCGGAACGGGGACTTCATGATACTCTTCTTCCGCGGCAGTCCCTGTAAGGACACTGAAGAGCTCCATGAAGTTTTCTTTGGAGAAGACGGATTTTTTGACGGTGTCAATTGCCTCGGGAAATGAGTTTTTCTTTTCTTTTGAACTCTGTTTTGAGAACAGCAGACTGATTTTCTTCGGTGCTGCATTTTCCGTCTTTGTCTCTGCAGCAGAACTGACGGAGGATTCCGGAACAGAAGCGGGCACTTCTTCGGCGGCCGTATTCTTATTCGTGAATGGAATCCGCATGATTACTTCCCCCTCACAGAAAGGTTGTTGTAGAAAGGCATTTCTTTGCTCAGCTGCTGGAAATCGAGTGTGATTCCGGTTCCCCGAAGGAATACGCCGAGTTCATATTCTCCGGGCTGGAACTCAGCTGTTATCTGCTCAGTATCTGCGCTGTATTTTCCTTTCCAGCCGAATCCGTATGTTTTAATTACGTTTCCTGCTTCATCGTACTGATTAAGGATAAGTTCCGCACCGGTGTAGGGGTCTGTTCCGGTTCCTGACACTTTCCAGGAGATTCTCCACGGCTCTTCTATTACGATGGTGGTGTACTGTTTGTTCTGATAATATACCGGGACTTTTGCCGGATTTACCGTGATACGAAACTCGCTTACTACCCAGGCCCCTGAAGATATTCCTGCAGTCTGCACTGTTTCCCAGTCCTGTTCCGAGGCATAGATTCCGCCGGGGATGTCAGAGGTCTGTTTTCCTGCGTAGAAATAATCGCCTTCGGGGATGGAAAGAGCTGCAGTAATTCCGGTTCTTTTGGTCAGCAGCGGCGCTGACGGGTCAAGAGAAATAACAAGGATGTATTCTCCTTTTTCATAGACTCGGCCGGAGGTATGTTCTTTAATCTGTTCAGCAGGACTGCCTTCTTCTGTTTTATTTTCCGCAGTATCTCTTCTGACTGCAACAGTATCTACATATACGGTATTTCCGCTCTCATCTTTTTTAAAGAGGGAAAAGTACACCACAGCGTCCCGTAACTGTGATGAGGTGCCGGCATTTTCTGATGAAGAGATTCCTGCAGATTCCAGCATAGATCCGTCAAAGAGCCAGTTCTGTGCGGCAGTGAAGTCAGTTTCAACCTCGCCGTCCTGCAGTGCTTCTGCAGACGGGTCGACCTGCACGGACAGTTTACCCGTACTGGTCATGCTCTGCATGGTGTCGAAGAGCAGTTTGGTTTCGCCGAGCATGTTTTTGGTATTGAAGGTGTTTTCCGTATCGATGGTAATCGTTTTTGAGGGGTCGACTGCCGCGATTGATTTCAGCGAGAAGGCATCTGAAAGAAGAGATGTCAGGCCGTCTTTCTTTTCAGGTACCTGTGTCGGTTCCGGCGCTGCAGTCTCTTCAGGGTGTTCTGTTCTTGCCATTCCCGCATTCGGGTCAAAGAAGAGTTTTATCTGGTCAACAATCTCCGAAGATTCGCCGGTCACCTGTGTGAAGGTAAAAAATCCGGCAAATGCAGCGATAAGGACTGCAAGAATGATTCCGAGAATCAGACAGAGACGAAGGGTTTTGTTCTTCGGCGGCTGTTTTTCTGCTGCGGTCTTTTTCGGTTTTCCTTTAAGCAGGTCGGTGACGGTTGTTTTCTTTACGGGTTTCTTACTGACAACGACTGCGGGCTTTTGATGGTCAAAGAGTTCAGTGAGGAAATCATAATCATCTGTATCTTTGTCTGCAGCAGTGCTCTCTGATGCTCCCGGGATGGTTTCTTTTTCCGGAAGATGAGTCCGGTGCGTCAGAAGGCTTTCTGCATCTGATACCGGTGATTCAGTACCGTCCTGCGTAGATTCGTCCGATTTTTTTGTCCGGGGAAACTTCATTGTCTCCTCCTGAGAATCACTGCTGCAGCGGCGAATGCAGCGATTGCTCCAAAGAGCGGCACGCAGTTTTTCGGAGCGGGTGTTGCTGTCGGAACAGGCAATGTCGCCGGCTGCGGAAGCGGTGTCGGCGTCGGTTCCGGTGCTGCGGCAGCTCCGGTGTAGTCATACGCAGCCGGAAGTGACTCATCAATCGTAATATCAGGCGATGTTATATCGCCGTCTGCCCCTACAATGAAAGATACAGAGCGTACAATCTCGCGGTCCGGCAGAGAGAAGCATCCGACATAGGTTCCCGGATACCATGAATCAGTTCCGGTGATGGTGAGTTCAAACGAACGCTTGTTGTACTCTCCTTCATCCTTTGTTTTCCCTTCGGCGTAGGCTGTCATACTCATTGCGTTGTTCTGCGCTCCGGAGGGCGCAAATGATGCCGGGTAGATGGTAAGTGCTACCGTTTTATCTGCAGGATAGTTTGTTTCGCCCGAGATAATCACATCCCCGCCTAATTTGACGGAGCTGATATCAGTTAAGGTAAACCAGGGCTGTTCTACCTGGAAGGTGAGCATTACTGCAAGGTCATCTGATTTGACGCCGTTTAACAGTTCCATGAGCATAGCTGCTGTGTTTGGCGTCTGTCTTGAACTGATACTTATGGTATCTCCCCATTCTGTTGTTATGGTGCTGAGCGGCGCAAAGTAGGTGTCCGGCGTAAAGGCGAAGATGTTATCTGCACCCGGGTGCTCCATGATGAGGCTGTAGGCTCCGGCTGAAAGATTTGCCGTGAACTCTTCATCATAGATGTAGGTTGAGTGACCTTCGGGCACAGATTCTCCGACGGTTCCTCCGGTTATCTCGAAGGATTTTGTCCCGGCCTGTGCGAAGTTCGTTCCAAGAATGTACCATCTGACTGTTCCTATTGTATCAGTTGCGAGATTGATTCCCGGACTTCCGCGGGCGTACCATTCGAGTTCGAGTTCATCGCCTGTGACGAGAACAGTGTTGTATCCGCCGTATATGGAGGCTATGATGGTAGGTGTTCCGAGATAGAAGGCTGTTTTTCCTTCGCTTCCTTCGGTTGTTCTGAGGATGAGTTCATACGTTCCGGCATCGAATCCGCGGGTCTGAAGATTATAAGGCAGGCGTGCATCCTTGCCGTTTTTGAAGGTGAGGCCGGGGAGAAGAATCTGTTCAGCACCGTTCTGCGGCTTTAAGATGAGGTCGGCTGTTTCTCCGTTTTTCGGGTTTTCATAGGTGACATCGATTCGTATGGTGTCTCCCGAGGAGAACTTTCCGTTCTTAACATCGTTTGAGATTTCGATTGTCGGGATGCGGTCTAATTTATTTATGGTTATGAGAAGAGACTTACGGTTGTTTTTCTCATCGCTCATGTAGATGTAGTACTCACCCGGTTTTGCATTTTCATCAGCGGTTACGCGGTAGAGGATTTCTTTATCCGAGTCTTCTCCGAAGGTTACTCTGAGGTTGTAGTCATCGATTCGTTCTATGGAGCCAGAGGGTGTTGAGATTCCTTTGTTGAAGGTGATGTAACTCTGAGGAGATATGGTAAGGTTATACGTGGTAAGGGCAGTTCCCTTAAGCGTGATGTCAACTGACTCTCCCGGATTTACGGTATTTGCCCCGGTGATGCTGAAATCTGCGGCACTGCTTTCTCTGACCGAGTGTACTGCGTTTATCTGCGGCTTATCAGCGTCATCTGAGGTTTTTATGGTCGGGATATTGAGGATGAAGGAGTATTTGACGCTGTGAAGGCCTGTTTTCATGTCATTTGCATAATAGGTGAACTGTGCGGCATTTGCCGGGTTTGTCGGATCTCCCTGAAGAATTTTTACCAGAATGCCGGCAGTATCTGTAACGCTGTTAAAGGGCATTACCACGCCGTCAGCGATATAATAGAATTTGTACCAGTCAGGTACAACTGAAGAGACATCTGTTATGAATTGTGCGAACTCGGTGCTGTATGTTCCTTTGACTTTAATATAGTACTGCACCACTTCGGTGTTGATGATATCAGCACCTTCTGCTTTGATTTCCTTATTGCTAACGGTTTTATTCAGATAGATGCCGTCAAGAACCGAGTTCAGATCAGATACGAGGATGTATCTGCTCATATCATATCTGCTGCCGTCCGGCTTTGAGCCGTTATAGGGATAGAATTTATACGGATAATTTTCGCCGGAGACTGCCGGAACTTCTGCAATCTTTCCGCCGGATACATCGATATAGCGCGACCCGTCTTCTGTCCGGAGCTGATTATTATATTCTGCAGACATTACGGCAGATACGTCGAGATTTTCTTCGCCGACGAATACAAGGTCTCCCGAGGCGATTACATCAAGACCGCTTCCGCTCCGTGCTTCTGCAGCGCCTGCACATACAAGACTGATAAGCAGAATACATATCAGGCCGACAATTATTTTTTCCTTCATGAGTCCTCTCTTGTTTACCTTCATTGATTGAATATCTGAAACTGCCGTCATCAGTCTCTTTACTGCCCCTGCTTAATGTAAATTTATTTTTGTTATATACAAAATATATTTATTTACATTACTATATTATTGTGCCTATGTCAAATACAGATGTGCTTCACCTGATTTGAGCATCCGGCAGGGTGTCTGTTCACATTTCTGCGGCTCCTGTATCTTTGCTGCAGAGATTCGCTTCTGCGTTTAAGATTCAGGTAATGTGTTTAACATCATGTATATATTTGTCTGATTTGTTAATTAATCAATGAGTTTAATTAACATGATTAACTTAACATACATCTGCGCGGGATAAATAATAATGATTAACTGTATACTGTTTTGTGTAAATGTTATTTAGTTAACATTATTAACAGTTAAGCAAATCAATATATATTGTTTCTAAAAAACACTCTTTCAGACACTTTGCTGATATGGTAAAAAATCATCTCGGCGCTTGTGTCGGAGATTTCTATGTATCAGAAAAGAACGAACAAAAGAAACAGCGAGGATGCAGTATCACCTGTTGTCGGCGTGATGCTGATGCTCGTTGTAACTATTGTAATTGCCGCTGTTGTTACAGCATTTGCAACTGGTGTTATCGGAGATCAGAAAGCAGCTCCGACAGTATCTGCAACTGTTGACCTCAACACAAAGGCCAACACCACAACGATTACGTTTATGAGCGTAAGTGAGCCTGTCGCCGGAAGCGATTTACAGCTCAATTTCAAGTCTACGAAGAATGCTCTGAATGAAACTTCGAATAAGTATGAATACACACTTTTCACCCAGACAAAGAAGTTTGGAACCGGAGCTGTTGTGTCTGGAACCAGTGCTGTTTTTGAAGATTTCGCCCTTGTTAAAGCAGGAGATGGTAAGAATTTAACTTCAGGAGAGACGCAGATTCACTCTGTACTTGGCACAGATAATGCTAAAAAGTATGTTGCAATGTACACCAAAAATGAATCAGGTCAGATGGATTTATACATCTACGATGGCGGAAAGGATAACTATGGCTATAAGAAAGAGGAGAATATTCCGTCAAACG
>DALTWQ010000040.1 GCA_029987025.1 Methanocorpusculum sp.
TCCACTAAAGTGAGTGCTCTTATTTATTGGAGCTACAATATAATAATACTTTGGGACATACCGGCAGGAAACAATCCGGTGTTTCACCCCGCTTCTGACTAAAAATATATACCATCTTCAAGCGAATATATACAGTCATGAAATTAAAGATTCTCGAAAACGAAAAAGATAAACTCTCTTTCGCAATAGAGGGAGATGGGCATACTCTCGTAAATGCGTTAGTTGAAGAACTGCTCTTAAACCCGCAGGTCGATGTTGCAAAGTATGTCATCGAGTTCCAGTTCTCCGACCCGGTAGTAACTGTTACTATGAAACCGAAGTCAAAACAGACTCCTGAAAAAGCAGTCCTTGCAGCACTTGAAACAATCATCTCAAGGTGCGATGATCTGCTAGGCTGCCTGAAAAACTAAATATCTTTTTTACTTCGCCCGTATTCCGCAAACTACTGCATTGATTAAGATAATCACCGGAATAATTTCAAGACGGGCGGCCCACATTACAAAGATAAAAATAATTTTTGCATAAGCAGGCATATCGGGACCTATGAGTCCTGCAGAAGCCCCCGTGTTTGCAACGCAGTTTACCACATCGAATATAGTGCCTGAGATGTTTGAAGAGAAGTACGGGTCATGCAGCAGAATAATCAGCACACAGGCAAGAAGAGCAACAAAGCAGAGAATAACCACCGCAGACCAGGAAATAAGCGATGCTGCTTCATCATCTTTTACCGCTTTTCCATCGTGACGCATTGAAACCACTGCCTTTGAACTGCTGATTGTCTTTTTCATCCACCACACAATACTTTCAAGGAGTACAAGAACACGGTCCATCTTGATACCTCCGGCAGTACTCCCCTGGGCACCTCCGATAAAGAGGAATATGGCAAGAATAAGAAGCGGTGCGGGACTCCACGACAAAAGAGTAGTGTTCTGATATCCGGTCGAAGAGACAGCACTCCCGGCCATAAACACCCCCTGACGAAATGCATCTTCAAAGGAAAGACCGGATGAGAATATGAGGTCTATTACCAGGAAAACTGCAAGTGCTGCAAACACAATAAGCATAGCAAACAGCACACGATCATGCAGCACTTTTTTTATCGAACTTTTCTTATAGAGCAGGTAATACAGTCTGAACGGAATTGCACCCATGAACATAACCGGAATCAGCACCATCTCAAGACCGAAGTTATCGTAATGCGCAATGCTGTCCGGATACATTGCCATGCCGCCGGTGGATACTCCGCACAATGCAAGATTTACTGCATCCCAGATACCGACACCAGTACAGAATATGGCGGCTACTGCGAATACGGTAATTACCAGATAAATAATCAGCATGTGGTGCGCGGTATCTCTGACGCTTGGAAGGAATGTATCCATTCTTCCTTCCGTGCGGAAAAGTCCGCGGGAAAATCCGGATTTTGCAGTAACGCTGAGAGCAAATACAATAATTCCGAGACACCCCACCCACTCCATAAGAGAACGCCAGAAAAGGAACGCGTGCGGCCATTCTTCGATATTTGCCGCCACAGAAAATCCGGTACCTGTCCATGCCGACATCGATTCAAATGCGGCATCGATAAATGAAAGGCCTTCAAACAGGAATGGAAACGAACCGCAGAGTGCAACAAATCCCCACAGAATAACCGTCATAGCGACAAAGAGAGATGGTGTTGGTTTAACTCCGTTCTGCGGAATAAACCTGAGGATAATTCCTGCTGTGCAAAGGGAACCGGTCACAAAAACCATCGGAAGAATGGTGTCCCATTCGGCATAGATACAGGCGACAGCAATCGCTGCAAGGGGTATCAGACCGATAAATATCAGACCTGAGCCGAGCGTACGTGCCAGTGCCGGGAATTGCCGAAAGAGTTCCATATGTTCCAGGAGAATTGGGTTATTTTACTTCCTGAAGATAGCCGAGAGTGATATTTAATGTGTCGAGCACATCCTGCTGTGCCAATGCATAATCACGCATTGCCGCATAGAGCATATAGATTATATCATATCCATAGAACTCAAGCGCATCTTCCGGCGTAAGCGGGGAGGCATATGCGTCAACAATGAAACCGTCGTTGGAAAACATCAGTTCAAAGAGATTTCCTGCCTGAGATAAGACACAGAACTGCTGAGTAACTTTTCTGCCCGGTGCATCCGGACGGTACTCAACCATCTCTGCAGGTTTGCCTAAGATAATCATTTTATCCGGATAGTAGACCTGGTCATAGAGATCTCCGTTCTGGTCCTGCTTTGCACGCTGGATAAGTTCCTGCCCGATTTCACAGACAACCGGCGCTACTGCATCCTGCATCAATCTGAGAAGTTTGACATCTTCATCCATGATTTTCGCAGCTGCTTCCTTCTGTTTTCCTTTTGTTTCGGAAACAAGCTCGCACAGCCGTTCAAATCCTTTCTCGACTACTTCATCCATACTTAATTATTTGACCTTATTCCTAAATTAGACTTAGGATATATAAATTTGAAAAAGAGTTACGCCGACCGCAGCGTAAACAGATGCTCGTCGGGTGTTTCAAAGGTTTTTTTCAGAAGCTCAGCCTGAATTTCATCAAAACGTTTAACCTCGGCTGCTGTCGCAGTACCTGCACGGACTTTTGCCCGCAGGGAGTCTCCTTCCGGGCTGGAGATTTTACTTCCCGGCATTTCATCGATAAAGAGTTTCGAACCGTCGGGCTTTGTCAGGATAAAGTGCAGCTGCTGTTTATCTTCGATTGTCAGGCGCTCGGGATGCTCACGCAGATGGAAAACAACCCGGAGTGCGTCTAATGGACAGCGCGTACTGGTAGAATAGACCGAGATGTTTTCTTCATCTCCGGCCCATTCTGCGGCATGTTTTACAATTTTATATCCGATTGCAATCCCCGGACAGGTATGTCCGTGGACTGCAGTGATTTCTTCAAATGAAGGTACGTTTACCATTTTCAAAGATATTTATGAGCACGAAGCCAGTCAACCTGCGGACCGGTATAGCGGTACACGATATCACATTTGTCATCCTGGAAATCCCATGGAATTACAATTAAGATATCCCCTTCACGAATCCAGATCCGTTTCTTAATCTTTCCCTTAATTCTGCCGAGACGGGTAACTCCGTCAGAGCAGCGGACCCTGATATGATTTGAACCGAGCATCAATTCTGCCTGTGCAAACTGCTCTTTCTCACGTTTGTTCGGGAGTTTTACACGAATAATGCTGCCGTCTTCAGCAACATCCTCATTACTGCTTTCAATAGAACCCAAGTGATATCACTCTGCAGTATTATTATTTGCTGTATTCTTAGATAAAGTATTGTTCAGAATACTGCAATTCTCTGATTCTGAAAGAGATTTAAAAAACAGTCAATACCAAAAATAAAAAAAATATTATTCTGAATTCAGAACAGCGGTGCAAGAAGACTTTCCAGTTTATCTGAACTGGTGACGCCTTCAAGGCGGTGTTTTACGACTCCGTCTTTTTCGATGATAAGAGTAGGCACTACAGCAATCTCATACTGGTTTGCAAGTCCAGGTTCCTGATCAACATCAATCATACGGACCTCTGCCTTGTCTTTCAGCTTTTCTGCAAGTTCATGAACAATCGGACTCTGGATTCTGCACGGACCGCACCAGGTCGCAAAGAAGTCGTAAAGAATTGGTTTAGACATAATTAATAATATGTCAGGAACTGTAATATAAGTTAGGGTTATGGATACTATCCTCCCAAATTCATTTTCAAAGGATTTAGGAACAACTTCAATGAATTTAGGAGCAAAACCGGTTCTGGTAATCTCAATCTGAGACAACAAACCAGTTTAAGCACCAACCAGATTCAAGTTAATAACTTTCCATGCTAGAAAAAACTAGATTGAACATTTACAAAAATAGAAGAGAATATTATCTCCCTTCAGGCTTAATCTCATCAATCTCACGTGTGATTGCATCTGAGAAGTTGCCAATAAGCTTTCTAAGTTTTTTACTTTCATCAATTGCAGACTGATACATTTTCATAAGTTTATCATACTTTACTTTCCAAGAATCTGCTTCTGCAAGTGAGACATCACGTTCTTTTGAAAGTTCAGATAATTTTGCTGAAATCTCTTTTTGTTTCTCTAACAATCCATCGCGTTCTCCAGACAATTTTTCAAGTTCATCCATAAGAGAGGAGATCTTTCCTTCCAGTACTTTGCGTTCTTTCTCAGCTGCTGCTGTACGAAGTGAATCCTCTTTCTTTCCTACAAGAAGAGTGTCACGTTCATCTGATATCTTTGAGATTTTCGTTTTGAGTACAGCAAGCTCCTTTTCAAGAGAAGCACGTTCTTTAGATAAAGCGGCATACTTGTCAGCTCCAGCTTTCTTTTCAGCAAGAAGAGTGTCACGATCACCAGCACCTTTCAAAAGTTTTTCCTTAAGAACAGCAAGCTCCTTTTCAAGAGAAGCATACTCTTTGGATAAAGCGGCATACTTATCAGCACCAGCTTTCTTTTCAGCAAGAAGAGTGTCACGATCACCAGCACCTTTCAAAAGTTTTTCCTTAAGAACAGCAAGCTCCTTTTCAAGAGAGGCATACTCTTTGGATAAAGCGGCATACTTATCAGCATCAGCTTTCTTTTCAGCAAGAAGAGTGTCACGATCACCAGCACCTTTCAAAATATTTTCCTTAAGAACAGCAAGCTCTTTTTCAAGAGAAGCATACTCTTTGGATAAAGCAGCATACTTATCAGCATCAGCTTTCTTTTCAGCAAGAAGGTTATCACGCTCACCAGTTCCTTTAGATAGTTTTTCATTAAGAACTGCAAGCTCCTTTTCAAGAGAAGCATGCTCTTTAGATAAAGCAGCATACTTATCAGCATCAGCTTTCTTTTCAGCAAGAAGGTTATCACGCTCACCAGTTCCTTTAGATAGTTTTTCATTAAGAACTGCAAGCTCCTTTTCAAGAGAAGCATGCTCTTTAGATAAAGCAGCATACTTGTCAGCATCAACTTTCTTCTCAGCGAGAAGACTATTACGCTCACCAACACCTTCCAAAAGTTTTTCTTTAAGAACAGCAAGTTCCTTTTCGAGAGCTGCATGCTCCGTCATAAGATTCCTGTGTTTTTCTGCAGTTTCATCACGTTCTTTCAAGACAGTATCATAAGCAACTTTAAGTACAGCAAATTCCTTATCAGATGTCTCTTTGTTTCTTTCAAGCTCAGCAAGTCTCTGACTAACCGCAACAAACTTTTCCTTCAGTTCCGAAAGTTCAGCAGACTCTTCAGTATATTTCTCGGAAAGTTCGGCGTATTTCTCATCGAGATGCTTATGCACTCCAGTTTCTATAGTTAGTTCTTTTATTGATTTCAGGAAATCTCCATTCAACTTAGAATATGCAGCCTTCAGTTCAGACAATTCCTTTTCAAGGGATTCATTTTCAGTACGAAGCATCTGTGCTGATGAACGTTCAACAAGCAGTTCATCCGAGGCTTTTTGGAAAAGTGAATTCGCTTCATCCAGATTCTTACGAAGCTGCAGTATTTCATTATTCTTTCGTTCGGCTTCGGCAGTAAGAGCTGCATACCGCTCTTCCCCGGCAGCAAGTTCTGCCAGTTTTGCGTCAAATAATTCTTTCAATGCGGCATACTGTTCTTCAGTATCAGTGAGAACAGCAATCTTACCCTCACGCTCGGCCAGTTTAAGCCGAAGTTCTTCCACCTCTTTTTTAAGTACTGCAAGTTCAGCGGTTTTTGCAACAGAATCTGTCTGCAGAACAGAATTTCGTTCCATAGATACAGCAAGTTCTGCTGTTTTTGCTTCATATTCTTTCAGTAGCTCTGCATAATGTTCTTTTTCCGCGGAAAGCTCTGCTGTTTTTGCTGTATGCTCTGCTGATAAAACCGCATATTTCTCCATTTCTGCAGCAAGATCCGCCTCAGCCACCTTAAATGATTTTTCAAGCGCAGCGTACTTCTCCTTTGTACTTAACAAATCTACAAGCCTTGCATTATAATCTGCTTTCAACTGCGCATGGTTTGCCCGTTCAGCCGCAAGTTCCTCTTCAGTATGATGATACTGTTCCGAGACTTTTTTCAGTTCCTCATTTAATGCAGCAAGTTCCCCAAGTTGAGTTGTATATTCAGCATTGAGTTTATCATATCTTTCTTTAATTTTCCGATATTTTTCTTCAGCCGCTGAAAGAGCAACAACAGTTCGATTGTAGTTTGCACTTGCCTGCGACAACTCAGATTCCAGACGAGTAAGTTCTTTAAGAAAATCATCATACTTCTGTTTGAGATGTTGATACTGCTTTATTGTGGTACACTGAAATCCGCATGCAAAACTATCTTCACTATGCTTATATTTGCTTGGAGGGAAAAAAAGACGGGCACTGATATAGATACGTTCAAGAATACATTTAAGTTTCCAGTCGCTTTTTGTCCGGACACATGGGATTCTGGAAACTTTTTTTATCTTTTTTTCTGCAACCCGTTTTTTTTCGGATTTCATACATTGGTCTCTCAGAATTTTAAGTAACTCTTTCTGTTCTGCTTTTCGTTCTGTTTTTTCCAACTTCGCAGAGTACCAGAACAGTTTTCCACATGCACAAATCCGTTCTTTTCGCGTTTTCGACTGCCAGTCGATTTCTTCTCGAGTAAGGTGTTTTTTACATTTCTTGTAACATTGCTTCATAATCACAATTTACTCCATACAATAGATGCCTTTAATAATTATATACTATCTTATGATACATATATTATTTTCTGTCATATCATATTACTTGAATTTCACATTCTGCAACACAGATTTTTTTGCAGGAACGCCGGATGCAAGCAGGAAAATAATCCACAGCACTACAGACGTCCCGAGCCCTGCAGTTACCGCGCAGAGTAAAGTAAACGAAAGAACTCCTGCAAGGAAAAGAACAAAGACGGAAGCGGCTGAGAGAAGAATAATTACGGCGTAAATCCGCGGACGGATATCGGTACCGTCCCCTCTTAATTTTCCGCGAAGGCGTCTGAAGACAAACGGATAGAGATAATGTACGCCTGAGTTGTCACAGGTATCTTCAACGAGATGAAGAAGACAGCCGAAGAGGAAACTCAGTCCGAAAAAGATGATGAGCGGATGAAACCGGAGACCTGCAAGCACTGGAATAAATGACAGTCCGAAACAGACAAGCTCCATCCAGAACGTAAGCATCACAGACATACAGATGATTCCGACAGGCGAATGCGGAAGTTCACGGTGTCCCTGCTTTGCATAGATTTTGTCACCGAATATCAGGTGGAATACTGCACGAACCGGACGGTAGCAAAGCCAGTTTATGATAAATCCGAACACCGGAGTCAGGATAAACTTCTTTCCTTTTGCACCGGGAATAGATGAATGATAGATTGCCGCATCTGTTCCTTTGTCAATATCAGGTGCCAATGCCCCTACAAAGACGCCGAGGAAGAAAAGAATCACCGCGATAATGCGGGTTGGGTTTGTTATCTGCAGAAGAAACGGAGATGCTGCAAGCAGAGCCGTTGAAAGAGATATAAGAAGGTGAGTAGAGCCTTTCATGAATATCAGACCAGACTGAGATGAAAACGATATGTCTCTTTCAATGTTATTTGAATCTGAACGATATGAAGATTCGGATAAAAATGCCCTGATGTACATACGTATATATCTCAAAAGAAAATAATACAGATATAATACAGGAGACAAAACATGTTAGATGCAAAAGTTTCTAAACTCTTAAACCAACAGGTGAACAAGGAATTCTATTCCGCATACCTCTACCTTGACATTGCAAACTACTACGAAGGCATCCACCTTGACGGATTTGCAAACTGGTTCAAAATCCAAGCGCAGGAAGAACGCGATCATGCAATGCTGATGTACCAGTACCTGCACAATAATGATGCAGAGGTCACTCTGGAAGCAATTGCAAAGCCGGACAAAACCTACTCTGACAAGATGGCACCTTTAAAGGTGACTCTTGAGCACGAAAAATACGTTACATCCCTTATCAACGGCATCTATGCAGCAGCATACGAGGTAAAGGATTTCCGCACGATGCAGTACCTTGACTGGTTCGTAAAGGAACAGGGCGAAGAAGAAAAGAATGCAACAGACCTCATTGCAAAAATGGAACTCTTCGGAGACGATGCAAAAACTCTCTACATGGTAAACTCCGAACTCGGCACCCGTGTCTACAACCCGCCGTCACTGGTACTCTAAATTTTTTTTTACATTCAGATTTATTACCTGCATACTCAAAAAGATTGCAGAAATCAGTTATATAAAACAGATTCCGAATAACCGGCAACAGAATTATTCAAAAATAATTCTGTAAAACAATCGCTGTAAAAAAATGGGTTTTAGGATATGCGCTGATTATTCTTTATTGAAGAATCCGCGCATAAACGGATACATCTCCATCATCTGCTCATTTGCAATCTGTTCATACAGACGGTAAATGATAGAGACAGTCAGCAGAAGTCCGGTACCTCCGACAAATCCGATAATACCAAGCATGTTGGCAAGGACCGAGAGAACACCGATGAATACTCCGCCAATCACAGTTACTCTTGGAATGTATCTGTCGAGATATCTTTCCAGAACTGCAGGGCTTCTCCGGTAACCTGGAATCTGCATACCTGAGTTCTGAATCTGGCGTGCGACATGCTTTGAATCAAGACCTGCAGTCTTAACCCAGAAGATAGCGAACAGCGCACCGCCTAAGACCATCACAACAATATCAATACCAAGTCTGATAATGACTTCCCATGCAGCATGACCTGCACCGGTGAAGTTCGGCAGCCACCACATCCAGTCCTGCGGCTGATTAATCGGTGCAATGTACCACATAAGACCGTTTACCGGCGTAGATCCGTTAAACTCACCTAAGACAGTGATACCTGCAGATGATAAAATCATACCAATCATCTGGACGTTTGCCTGCAGAACACGAACTAAAATCATCGGCAGAACACTTGCATAGATAAGTTTTACCGGGAATCTTGAACGTGCACCGCGGACATTGGCGTGTGCAAGCGGAATTTCAATTCTGGTAGATTCAACATAGACAATCAGGAAGAATAAACCGACAGTAGTCACCAGTGCCAGCAACTGCAGACCGAAGTAATCGATGAAGTTTTCACCGGAACCGATTACCTGGAACAGACGCGGGAAGAAACCTGATGCGAATCCATCAGTTGATCCTGATGATGACCAGTTGAAGAAACCATTAACAAGACCTTGAGCCACCCCTGCAACGATAAAGAGACCGACACCCGAGCCGATACCCCACTTAGAGACTACCTCATCCATGAACATGATGAGAACACCGCCGATACAAATCTGAATGAAGATTAATATCATCACAACAGTGGAGTTTCCTCCAAAGAGTGCGGTAACGTTTGCAGCCGGAGTCATCCAGCCGCTGAGTACATTCGGCAGAGCCTCTAAGATAATCATTACGAAAATAAGCAGCTTCTGCAAACCCATGTAGAGAACCTGACCGCGCTGGTCAGACGTGTTAATCTTAATCAGATCGGCACCGCGAAGCAGCTGCAGAACGATAGATGCTGTAACAATTGGACCAATACCTAAGTGAACAATAGTTCCCTGAGCACCTGCGAGTAACGCACGGTAGTACTCAAAGATATCCACTGAGTTTTCAGCCAGTCCGAATACAGGAATGTTCGTTAATATGAAATAAATGAGCAGCACCGCGGCAGTCCACGCAAGTTTATTCTTGAAGTGGACATGACCTTCCGGCGGCTTGACTGACGGCATACGCGACAGCAAGGGTTCCATTCGATCTAACACTTTTCCCATGAGTGATTACCTTGAAATTTATTCTAAGGAGAGGGCCTGACCGCCCTTCTCCTCAATTTTTGCAACTGCGCTGGCAGAGAATGCCTCAGCAGTAATGGCGAGCTTACGGGTTACTTTTCCGCCGCCTAAGACCTTTTCAACACCAATGCTTGCTGCATCGAGTTTAACAACGTCTCCTTCCTGAGATGCAAGGCCTCTTGCAAGCAGACTCGGTACAAGTTCGTCAATTTCTCCGATGTCCATAACATCCCAGGAGTATGAAGTCTTGCAGACAAATCCGTGCTTACCTTCGGTTTTTCCGAGGAAGTAGAAGCGGGTAAAGTTGTGGTCACGCCATCCTGCTGCTCCGCGGCCTCCGCGGTTACCTGCACCACGGCGGTTTTTGTGGGTTCCTCCACCACAGGTACGGGAACCCCGGAACTTTGAACGCTTATTTACTGGCATGTTTTTACCTCATCTTAATAAGGAGATCGTTAATCTCCGGGCCGTAGTAACCAAGAGCTCCGCCCTGATTAAACGTACGTTTTGTGCTCTTATAACCCTTTCTAGGCGGGTGCATACGAAGGACCGGTTTTAACTCCGGAACATCTTTCATGCGAATCTCACCGGAAACAATTGCTGCTGCGAGTTCTGCGATAGTTGCATACTTGGTTGCAGATTTCACATACTCATCAGTAAGCGGCTTGTTTGCGGTAAGTCTGCCGCGTGTTTCAAGAATGGTTGCTAAGGTCTCTGCGTTGATTTCACCGAATGCAACGTAATCTTTGACCTTTCTGACCATACCGAGGTACTCGGGAGTCTCCGGGACTAAGACACAGTGGTTGATGTGATGAAGGCGGAGCATCTTTAAGGTCTCCTTAATTTCGCGGCGGGTATTTACAATACCTCTGACCTGAACTAACGCGTACATTACTG
>DALTWQ010000119.1 GCA_029987025.1 Methanocorpusculum sp.
TTCACGGCTTCCGGCTATTGCTGTCGGCGCAAAAGAATCTCACGACCTCGACGCCGCAAAAAAGGCAGCAACCGTACTGGACCTGCCGCTTACGGTCTATGAGATTTCCGAAGAGGAAATCCCTGATGCATTATCCCTGGTTGTTCCGCTCATTCCGAAAAAGACCTCGATGGATGCAGAAATCGCGGTGACAGAGTACTTCGTCTGCAGATGCGCAAAAGATGCCGGATTTGATACACTGCTTACCGGTCAGGGTGCTGATGAACTCTTCGGCGGATACGCACGGTACGGCTCGTCCGCTCACCTTCGTGAAGATTTGGATGCAGACCTTGCAGTTTATCCGGTGCAGCAGAAACGCGACTTTGCCGCAGCGTCATTATCCGGCATCAGATTCCTGCAGCCGTTTATGGATAAACGGGTTGTTGCCGCGGCCTCCGTCCTCACCGAAGAAGAACTCGTATCCGGCGATTTACGCAAAATCGCCCTGCGTCGTGCTGCAGAAACATGGCTTCCGCACGACCTTGCCTGGAAACCGAAGAAGGCGATGCAGTATGGAAGCGGGGTTTCAAAGATGATAGCAAAGCTTGCAAAAAAGGAAAATACCAATCCGCAGAAATATATAGAGCAGTTTGTTGAGGTAAAATAATGTATGAATTAGTTCAGGCAGGTGAGAATACCTGGTATATTGAGTGCCCCTCGAAGATAGGAGTCTGCCGCACGGCTTCCGGGATATATACGATAGACAGCGGAAACGATAAGGATGCGGGACGAAAAATCCGCCAGATTTTCGACCGCGAAGGCTGGAAACTGACAGGCATTTTAAACACGCATTCCCACGCGGACCACTCGGGAGGAAATAAGTATCTGCAGAACAATTACGGCTGCGATATCTTTGCTGACGCGACTGAAGCGGCCTTTATAGAACACCCTGTATTAGAGCCGGCGTATCTGTTCGGCGGATTTCCGCCGTCTGATCTGCGCCACAAGTTTCTGATGGCCCAGGAGTCGTGTGCGAAGCCGCTTTCTGATGCCGCGTTTCCGAAGGAGATTGAAGCAGTTCCGCTCCCGGGCCACTACTTCGGACAGACCGGCTACAAAACAGCTGACGGCGTGTTTTTCATCGCAGATTCGCTCTGCAGCAGAGATACGCTTGATAAGTACACGATTACGGTGCTCTATGACATAAAAGCCGAGCTTGCAGCGCTTGACCTGCTCGAGGCAACCGAAGCGAAGCTGTTTGTTCCGGCTCATGCTCCAGCTTCAGAGGATATCAAAGACCTGGTGCGGTACAACCGTCAGAAGATTTTTGAGGTGAAGGACCATATTCTTGAAATCTGTACGGAGCCGCACACGTTTGAGGAGGTTTTACAGATTATCTTTACAGACTATGGTCTTGTGATGAACTTCGAGCAGTATGTTCTGGTCGGAAGTACGGTTAAATCCTATCTGGCGTGGCTGAAGGAGGGTAAACTGCTTGATGCAGTCTTTGAGAATAACAGACTTGTTTGGAGGATTTGTTCATGAGTGATATTACGACGTTTGTAATCGGACTTGTTGTCTGTATGGCTGTTGCCGTTCTTCTGACGATTGTACAGATGCGGCTGAAGAAAAGAGCTGAGGCGAAGAAGGCATCTTCTGCAGGTAATCAGGGCGCTGAAAAGAAGCCGGCGTTTACGGTCGGGAGAATCTATCAGATGGAGGATGGTTCTCTTGCGAAATACATCGGAGACAATAAGTTTGTCAAAGTGAAGGAGAAATAAAATTTTAAATTATTTTTTGTACCTATTCACTCCAAATGTGAAATACTGGGGGAATTCGTTTTGATAATGTGAGTTTTCCAAAAGAACGCGAATCTTCGCGAATCTCACGCGAATCGCAGCCCTATTCACGGCATCTCTTCCCGCTTATCGCGGGACGCCGCGGGCTGCTGGTTAGTACTAAGTTAGTCTCTAAAACATTACTA
>DALTWQ010000041.1 GCA_029987025.1 Methanocorpusculum sp.
TGCCCTCAGCCGGAATTGAACCGGCGACATACAGATCTTCAGTCTGTCGCTCTCCCTACTGAGCTATAAGGGCAGGATTGCGTAATAAAATTGTTCTTATATCTATTTAAACAAATCGGATTGATGCCCTGCAGCTGCTTATACTGATTCTATCTTTCAAATATATTATCCCTGAATACAGCAAAATAAATAAAACAATGTCACCAAGCATCCGCAAAAAAAAGACAAAGACTCCTCTGCAGGATAAACTGCGCGAATATACCGGAAGCATTGTCCACCTGACACATAATGACCTGGATGCGGCAGGTTCTGATGCAGTTGTACGGATGAAATACGGTGACGACATCCTCACATTCTTTTCATCAGTCGGCAAATTTGACTGGTTTTTAGGACAGATTGCCTCATACAACGGAAAAGATAAAACACTCATCATCAGCGACCTCGGGTATCAGAAAGATATCGAAGACAAAGTACGCAAGGTAAACGCTGCAGGCTGGAAGATACAGTGGTTTGATCATCATCGCTGGACAACTGATGAAGAACATACTATCAGACAATATGTTGAAAGTCTCACTGTCGACACTTCACGCTGCGCAACAGGTGTTCTTGCCGTCTCTCTCAAACCGGATGTGCCGTTTGCAGAAGATGCTGCACGTGTTGTCTGTGATTATGATTTATGGAAGCATGAAGACAAACGTTCAGGAATTCTTGGAATCGTAACCTCAGGCGGCATCAATCTCAAACTTGTCCGTGACAAATTTGTCCGCGGCATCATAATCGATGAGGAGATTGAAAAAATCTATGAGAAAATCGAGCGTGAGAAAAATACCTGCATGAAAAAATCCATCCGCCGCGCAAAAATCTATGACGGAAAATACCGCGCCGCAATTATGCCGTCATACGGATATCCGAGCGAAACAGCAGCAGAAGCACGCAAAACTCTTCAGACAGATATCGAACTCCTAGTCTTTGACAACGGAAAGTTCTCGCTCAGATCAAAGCCGGATATCAGTCATCTGATAGCTAAAGAACTTCACGGCGGAGGGCACCCTAACGCATCCGGCGGAAACCTTAACTACGGATTTAAGGAAAAACTGCTCTTCAAACTCTTCCATAAAGTATCGAAACAGGAAGAGTTTCTTAACGTCGTTGGAAAATACTAAAACTATACTTTTCTTCCGCCTTCCTTTTGAAATATTATCTTTGGTCTGCGCTTTTTTTCGGAATGATTTCACACCTCCGAAACTATTTCGGGAATCCTGTAGATATCAAAAATAATTTCGGAGCGGGTATTTACGGACCAAAGAAAATATGAAAATACCAATGCAGAATACAGATACAATCATCCCTTTATCATCCCTTGAAACAGGAGCATCAGCCTCCATCATCGGATTTTCAGAAAAGGGGTCTGAAATAGCCGACAGACTATTTGAACTTGGATTTGTTAACGGTTCAATAATCACCGCCAGCGGCAAAGCACCTTTCGGAAACCCGCTTGTATTTACGATTCACGGCGGCAAACTTGCATTAAGAAAAGAAGACGCAAAATCAGTTCTCGTGAGAAAAATATGAATAAAATAACATTTGCGCTCGTCGGAAATCCGAACTGCGGAAAAACGACACTCTTCAACGGGCTTACCGGTCTGCGCCACCATACCGGAAACTGGTCGGGAAAAGTAGGCTCTGCCGACCGTGACGAAGGAAAATTCACTTACAAAGAATATGCCTTCAATATAATTGATCTCCCCGGCGTCTACAGTCTCTCCTCCAGAACACAGGATGAAGAGTTTGCAGCAGAATATCTTCTGCACGATAAATTCGATGTTGTTGTAGATATTGTCGATGCATCCCATCTGGAAAAAAATCTCTTCTTAACGCTGCAGCTGACAGAAATCGGTATTCCGGTCATAGTCGCCCTTAATATGAACAAGTTCGCGAAGAAAGACGGCATCTTCGTTGATGAAAAGAAACTTCAGGAAATGCTCGGCGTTCCGGTTGTCAGAATCGAAGCCGTCACAAAAGAAGGGCGCGGGGAACTCCTTGATGAAATCATCCGTACGCATGAACACAAAGGAAATCAGGTTCCTGTCTATGAGCATACACACATTCATGAAGACAATCATGAACACATCGATGACAATGAGGACACACACCTGCACGGTCCGTCAGATGCAGAACCTCATATCCATAAGCTGACGCACTGTCACGCAAAAAATATCCACTATTACGACGAGGCCCTGGAGTTCCACATAGCAGATCTCTGCTCCGAGGGAATGACGCGCTGGGAAGCCATTCAGACGCTGATTCACCAGACGCTGGATGAAGATACACACACGTTTGTAACCCGGCGCCATCTGGAAAAAGAGTACGGCGGACTTTCCCTTACAGAAATTATCTCATCGCAGAAGTATCGTTACATCACCGAGGTTTTAGATAAAGCAGTAACCGTAAAAGGCGACATCCGCGAGCGTGCGACACAGATGATTGACAAAGTTGTCATGAACAGGGTTCTGGCAATACCGATATTTCTTGCGGTCATGTTTGTCATGTTCCAGATAGTGTTCCTCTTAGGAGCTCCGCTGCAGCAGGTGCTTGCTTCATTTTTCAGCTGGTTAGGGGATGTGGTGTCGATTCCGCTTGCAGGTGCGCCGGAATGGGTTAATTCGCTGGTAGTAAATGGTGTGATAGGCGGTGTCGGAACGGTTGTTTCCTTCCTTCCGAACATCATCCTGATGTTCCTGCTGTTAGCAGTCCTGGAAAACTCAGGATATCTCTCCCGTGTTGCCGTGATAATGGATTCAGTCATGAGAAAGATAGGTCTGCACGGCAAATCCTTTATTCCGATGATATTAGGATTCGGCTGCAGTGTGCCTGCGGTAATGGCAACACGTACACTGGACAATCCGCGGGCAAAGAAACTCACTATGCTTCTGACGCCGTTTATGTCCTGCAGCGCAAGACTTCCCGTCTATGCGCTCTTTGTCGGCGTCTTTTTCACCGCGAATCAGGGACTGATGCTTTTCCTCATCTATATCATAGGTGTTGTCATAGCCCTTCTCGTCGGATTGCTTCTCCGGAAGACCACACTCAAAGCAGATGACTCAGCATTTATCATCGAGATTCCGGCATACCATGCGCCCAGAGTCCGCGACACGCTTCTATCTATGTGGGACAGCGCAAAAGAGTTCCTGACTCACGCAGGAAGCATCATCTTCCCGGCGGTTCTTGTTGTCTGGCTGTTAGGTTCTCTCCCGTTCGGTGTTGAGTATGCTTCGATGGATTCAGTCTTAGGCTCTATCGGAACTGCCATCTCTCCGTTCTTTGCGCCGCTCGGATTCGGCATTCCGGAAGTGTCTGTTGCAATTATCATGGGTCTTGTCTCCAAAGAAGTGGTGATTGGCTCTCTCGGCTCAATCTATGGAGCGGGGGAAGCCGGATTAAGTGCTGTACTTCCATCCATATTTACACCGCTTTCGGCATTTTCATTTATGCTGTTTATCCTGCTTTATATCCCGTGTCTTGCTACACTTCTTACTATCCGGAGAGAGTCAGGTTCATGGCTGTTTATGGGTGGGGTTGCGGTAATGTATGCCGGCATTGCATGGTTGGTTTCGTTTATTGTATTCCAGGGAGGTACTCTTCTTGGTTTCTGATGCAGTAAGTTTTACTGTATTTATCATCGTTGCGGTGATAATCTGTGCGGTATTTTCCGTCGTTGTCATACGTTCCCTGAAAGGAAGGAGCTGCAGCTGCGGCAAAAACAAAAACTCCTGCGCGTGCTGCATGGAACACTGCAGTTTCAGGAAAAAATAATCTCTCTGCATCTTTTTGTTCGGCCGGCCGAAAAGATTTATGAGATTCAAACAATAATTGATTAGAGGAGTTTATACTATGGACCCGGCAGCCGCATATCAAAAACATCTGAGCGTCAAAGAAGAAGATTATCTTGAATCTATTCTGAATACAATTCTGGAAAAAGGATATGCACGTTCACATGATATTGCAGAAGATCTGCATGTTGTACCATCTGCGGTTTCAGAGATGTTTGCAAAACTGGGAGAAAAAAACCTGGTAAACTACCGTAAATACGAGGGAGTAACATTAACTCCTGCCGGACGTCTTATCGCTGAACAGGTAAAATTCAGACACACCATTCTGGTCGAATTCCTTGAAATACTTGGGGTTCCTAAAAAAATCGCGGATGCTGATGCCTGTTTCATGGAACATGAACTGAACACCGTAACAATTCAGAAAATCAAGGAGTTTGTAAAGAATTCCCGGAAAGATGAGTAAGTATTGCATCTGCAATATCTTTCATCTCACGGACTTCTGTTTCGCACCGTTTTTCAATTAATGCGTATTCCTTATTATCTGCCATATCCCATACAACTTTTCCCGTCGGTTTTTCATTTCTTTCCGGCAGAAAATAATCTGCGATTCTGTTGTGCGGAACAGGGTATAACTCTCTTCCCGGAACAAATCCGATAGCAGCAGTGTTTAAATCGACAACACGGAATTTACAGACCGACTCATAGATTTCATCTTTTGGCGCTACTTCATACTCCATACACTTTGCGCAGATAAACGGCATGTCAAAGTTTGCAATCCCGATTCCGCACACAACAGGGTCTGCGGCGAACTTCTTTTTTCCTGCGGTTCTTTCATGCATTCCGGCAAAAATCTGATAGATGCGTGACACGGTTTCTGCTTCATCTCCGTCCTGCCATACCCAGTGATGTTCGTACTCCGGAGTTGTAAGAACCTCCCCTGTTGCCGGATGATACAGATGAAAAACTCCTCCAAGAAGCATATGGCCTGCGCGGTACGGATTAACGGCTAATGAAAGAGATGAGCGTTTTCTTTCCTCCCGCGGCACATACGCCTCCAGATCGAAGATGAGGAGTTCTGATTTTGAAGACTGACAAACCATGTATCTCTTAAAGTCCTGACAGTTCAATAAGGCCCAATATACCCATCCAGATGCAGTGAACTGCAATGGCGCAGGCAAGAAGACCAAGGATTTTTGAAAGGATAACCAGTACAGTTTCTCCGAGAATTTTTCTGATATTGGTGGAAAAAACCAGAATCAGCCAGATACAGATAAGTGCCAGTATGATGGCTATGAGTGTTATCCAGACTCCGTGTTCAGCACCCAGAATCATCACCGTGGTAATGGCCCCCGGTCCGCACATGATAGGAGTTCCGATAATCACTCCTGCCATTGCTTTTTTGCCGCGGCGCGCCGGGTCTGCAAGGTTTTTATGGCCTGCCGATGAGCCGCCGATATCCAGACCCAGTACAATCTGAAGACCTAAGATAAAGAGAATTATACCGCCTGCTATTCTGAAACTGGCGAGCTCGATTCCAAGCAGATCAAAGAGGATGTTGTTGAAAAGCAGGAATATGAGCATCAGCGCACCTGCTACAGCTGTTGCGATAAATGCCTCTTTGATTATTTCTTTTTTCGAAAGTCCGCTGGTTAAGTTGATGAACATCGTAACCGAAAGCAGCGGATCTAAGATGATAATCAGCGTGAACCAGACGGAAAGAATGAGCAGGATAAAATCAAGCATACTATGTATTTATGATTATTATTTTTCAGTGAAAGAATAATAATCTTAACCTGCCGGCGTTATTTTGCGCGGGTAAACTGTACCGGAATATTGAGATTGAAACGCGGATTCGAGATGATATCTAATCTGAACGGATTAATGGTAAGAGTAAATGAGGTTCCGGCGTTGTTGAGCAGCAGGATAAGTGATTTTCCTAAGTATGTCCCGCAGTATTTTCCGTTTCCAAGCGGCTCGACATGGATAGTGTCTGCACCTATGTGATGGTCTTTTCCTAATATATGCAGGACACCGCTTCCTTTGGCAAATCCGTCAGGCGAGATGGTAATAGTTCCTTCACCTGACCCGAGAAACGGGATATTTTTGTGCGCTTTCCAGATGCCGGCAATCTTATCCATTATCATAAGTGTTTAGCGGTCCATGTATAAAGGATTTCAGCGCAGTCCGGTATGGAACTGCACAAACAATATATTCCGTGAAATCAAAACTGAAGAGAAACCTATGATCCGGGAAGTCCAGCGCATTGACCATATCGAGTTTGATGCCGAAAAATATACTGCCTCCTTTGCCGGACTGACTGTTCCGGTGTCTCTTATCACCGTTACCGAAGGAGATGACCGCGGCCGTAAACGGCTGACTGTATCCTATAATCATGATGTATATGTCTTACGTTCACACACCTCAGATGCCGACGAAATAAAAGCTGCAGAAAAGCGTATCGCAGAGGCGGTTAAAGCGTATACGCAGGTGTGCAGAGCAAGAGATGCCGCACGCAGAAAACAGGAGAAAGAAAGTAAGCGTAAAACAGGTAAGTTTGCACAGATGAAACAGCAGATGACAGCGGCGCAGGAAAATGCCCTAAGGATTGACAAGCGTCACGGGCGGGTCCATTTCGCAGGTCATGATGTTTCTGCGCTGGATGTGCGGATGGAAATTGCCGAGTACGGCGGATGCAAGCGCATGACGCTTGAGTATCAGGACCAGATATATACTATGTCACCTCCTGCGCAGGGGAAAGCGTTTTCACAGAGACTTATGAACGCAAAAATGGATATGATTTATAATGACTATCTTAAAGCACGCGAGCGGGCGCTTGATTTCGCAGAATAATTCTGTTTCAGATAGTAAACAGGTGTCTGTCTCCTGAGATGGTAAACAGCCCTGCTCTTACTCCGCAGTCGAGCCAACCGTACCAGTAGGAAAATACACAGAGTGCATTTATCATATCATCCGGAAGCAGTGTGCTTCCGAAAGATAAGCCGGATGCAGTAACCGAATAAATCTCTTTTGCAGCTGCAGAAGCTATAGTTTCAGTATCCGGCGCGGCTGATACAACAGAGAGTGCCGATGTCAGCATCCGCTGATACCTGAGTGTTTTTTCTTCGAGTTTTTCATGGAGTTCTTCCGGGAACTCTTTTTCGAGCGAAGGAACACCGGAGTGTTCTGCTGCGGTAAACCCGAGCCAGCTTCCGCAGTCAAGCCAGCCGAAACCGTATGCCGCTGCCGCAAACGCGTTTACCAAATCTCCGCGTTTAAAAAATACCTGTGCGTCTGAGGCATAGCAGCGCACCATCTCAAGAATCTCTGCAGCAGTCTTATCCAGAACTGATGCTGCAGGAACGGCAGATGATGCTCTGTCTGCTGCAGCAGCATATCGTTTCAGCAGTTCTTCAATCAGCATAATCCTGCGAACTTTTCCAGATATTCGCGTTCCATATCATGCAGTTCTGCGGGAACAATCATGATATGAAGAGGTCCGCCGAAATCAAAATTCTTCATGGCATCTGCATCTCCTGCATGTACAACCGGTTCCGGAGATCCCGCACGGGCGATGCCGATGAATAAGGGAATTTTTGTTCCGGTACGCTGTGCCTGTTCCTCTAAGAGTTCCACTGCTTCGGATATTTTCATGTACCGTTCTTTGTCCTTTTGAATATCGAGGAAGACAAGGGTATGGAGATTGCGGGATAAGTTGTCACTGATAACTTCGATGGGTGTCATCGGGAACCATTTCCCGTAGGGGAACGGTACTGATACAGATTTTCCGAAACGATAATTCTGCAGGCCGGAAAGACCGCAGACAGCAGTCATAATAGATGATGCATGAATGATTTTTGTGGGCACTCCTGCATCTGCGCAGCGTGTTCTGATATCTGCATGCGTAGTTGCGACCATCGAGTCTCCTCCGGTCAGAAAAACAGCATTCCCGCGTTTTGCCGCATCGATAATCTGTTCCGAATGTACTTCCACATCTTCACGGACCAGGGGAATTATTTTTTTACCGTAGAATGTTTCGAGTTTTTCGATAGAAGCACCCATAAGAACCGAGGTATAGACTTCAAGAAAGACTGTGTCTGCATTGCGGATGGCATCAGCTCCGCGAAGGGATACATCCAACTCATCAAAAAGACCGAGGCCGACAAATGTGAGCATAAGTTACTATCTATTTTGCGTGCTGCGGGTTTATGTGTTTGGAATGTCAGTTTTTCTTTCTGTGCATCTTATCAAATAGAGACATCGGCCGCTCAAGCGGTTTGCAGGACGTTTCAAACCTGCATGATGCACACATTTTTCCGCGAACCGGCCGCGGAATTTCGCCGCGGGAGATTCGTCCCACATCTTTAAGCGTCTGGATAAATGAACGGCGGTCGTCCGGGGAGACAGTTATCTGACGCACTGTACCTGAACCGAGATATTCAACAGATGGCTTGAACTCTTTCCCGTACATCTCTTCAAGACATAATGCGTAACAGAACGCCTGCAGTCTGTCAACCGCATAAGCTCCGTGCGGCGGGGCAGAACCACCTTTTACAATCGCAAATCCGTCATCAAAGAAACGGTCAATCCGCCCATGGATATGATATTTTTCGGATGAAACCTGCACATCGCATGCTGCAGCACATCTGAACTGAACCGTGGAACACGCGGAAATCATCTCATCAAGTATTCTGATTGCCTCATCGTCAGCATTCGGAAGAGATAGTGCAAACTCCTCGTGTATTTTCTCTGCATCCAGCACCTCTCCCAGGTGATATGACAGTATTTTAGCAGCAGAGTATCTGCGCGGTTCTGAAAACTCAGCCGGCTGTGATTTTGCCAGATACAGCTGCATAGGGCATACAAAAGCCCGCAGCATATCGCTTATGGAGATTGAAGTATTTTCCGAGATAAGTGTTCCTCCCTAAGACATAAATTATGTTTTAACCTATATATATTCACTATGGCAGGAAATGAAATCAATGTCCAGGTCCCTCCGACCTTAGACCCTGTATACAGCAACATGATTCAGATTGCCTTCAAAGACGATGAGTTTTCAATGATGTTTATTCATCAGCTTCCGGGGGTAAATCAGGCAAAAGCAAAAGCCCTTGTTGCTATCAGCCCGCAGCATGCGAAAAAACTCCTTGCAGCGCTTGAGAAAAGCATCAAAGACTACGAAAGCAAATTCGGCGAAATTTCTCCGTCCCAGCACAAAGAAGGGGATAATTTCGCACTTCAGGGATATTCGTAAATCAGAATATATCCCTGAACAATCTATTTATCATCATAGTGATAATTTATATAAGCAATTTTGCCGTTGTGGCTTAGAGGTATAGCGGCTGATTCGTAATCAGCAGGCCGGGGGTTCAATTCCCTCCAGCGGCTTTTATCCTTTTGGTTTAATCTCTTTTGAATGTTTCCCGGTTTTAAAAAATTCGTTTGATAAAAATGTTATGCATCAAGAAGGGTTCTTGATACTATATATTCGCCGTGAGCTTCACGGGTAGTCCCCACAATAAGCCAGTTCTGGTCGCCGTGTTCCTCAACAACGCCTTTTGCTTCAAGTGTTTCTCCCGTGAAGCACTGACCGATGTATGTGTGGGTGAAGGATAAGACATAATCAATCTCTTCATGCTCGACTTTGTAGATTCCTGGAGAATCGAATGCAAGAGATGCATCGGTAACCTTTGCTTCAATGGTCATCTTCTTTGTTTTTGTACCTAACGTAATCGGCGGGACTGAATGGAGATTGTCATAACTGCGGGAGTAGAGCAGATCAAAGTAGGTTCCTTCGAACTCGCCGCGGTTGAATTTGCGCGCCTCATGCAGGACAAAGTCATCGAAGCAGATGTCCGGCTGCCGTTTCTTATAGACCTTCTGCCACATCTCATCGCTCATTGAAGGAATCTTTCCGTCGTCAACAAGCTTCATCAGTTTTTCGCGGGCAGCAAACCAGTTTTTACCGTATACTACCATGTCAATATCAGATGCTTCGTTTTCAAGACCTGCAACAAGAGATCCGGTACAACCGAATGAACCTGCAGGGAGGTTGAAGAGCGCAAACAGACGTGCGGCGCGGGCATTTCTTTCTGCAATCGCCGGTGCCTGCTCATCGGGTTTTAACACGCGCACAATATCTGAAAGCGGAACACGGTGAATCAAATCAAGATACTCTGGTTTGTGCTCTTTAACCCATGCAAAAGCATCTGCGAAATCATATTTTTTGTAGCGCAGACCGTTAATCCTGGATACGCGGTCACCGTCTTTAGTTGGGACATACCGCAGAACACATTCGGCACGTTCATCGTTTTCATATCCGGATACTGCATAAATGCAGTTGTCTGCTGTCATGACAAAATCCCTCAGTCGAATTGGTTCCATAACTGAATAAGAGATTGTGCGGCAGAGATGTTAAAGCATATCATCTGTCGTCTGCAGAAGAAATTGGAACAGTGTAAAAAAAGAATTAGAAGTCCGTCATTACACGGAACTGGTCGATTTCCTCAGAGTCAAGTTCTGCAAGGAAACCTTCTGCTGCATTCTTGATGTCTTTACTTGCAGTTATGGCCCGTCCGACAACAACAATGTCTGCGCCTGCGGCGACTGCTTTCTTAACAACCGGCTGTCTGATACCGCCTGCAGTTGCAACAAGAATCTTTGCGCCGTATTTCTTGCCGATTTCCTTGACTTTCTTGATGTCGCCCCAGCTGTATTCAC
>DALTWQ010000042.1 GCA_029987025.1 Methanocorpusculum sp.
ACCCCCGACGTTCGGATTAAGAGTCCGACGCTATGCCTGACTAAGCCACGGGCCCGAATGCCTTGTGACATAATACATATGACTCTTAGGTATTTATAGTTGTCTAATTATTTCTCTCCGGAACAGACGGAAGAAGATATTTTATAGTCCGACATATCAAACACATAAGTATGACAAAGAAAAAAGCAGAGCAGGCAGAACTTACCGAAGTTCCGGCTGAAACACTATCTGCAGAAATCAATACAGCTCCTTCAGATATTCCATCCGATATCGATACAAAAACAGATACTAAAAAAAGTGCTAAAAAAGCAGAGACTGCTGCTGATACTCCTGAAGCCGGTGAACCTGTACTCAAAGTATCCGCAAAGCAGCCGGAAACGCCCCGTAGACACATAAAATATGTCATTCTCGGCTGCGGCAGCATAGGATACAACATCCTTGAAGAACTCAAGGAAGATGATGAAAATGTCCTCCTTGTAGATATCAATGAGAAACGTCTCCAGGATCTTCGTGACCACCGTCACCAAGTAATGCTCGGCGATATGACCACAGATGAACTCTATGATAAGATGCCTGTCCCGGATGTTGTCTTTGTTCTTTCTTCAAGCACAGAGGCAAACATATCAGCAGTAACTCACCTGCATGAACTTTTCCCGGACGCAAATATCATAGCACGTTCCGTTGATCCGTTTTCCTCCGAAGAACTCGCAGAAAAAGGAGCAGATGTTGTCCTGTATCCGCAGACGGTCTTTGCCCGCTCCGCATTATTACACATGGAAACGCTCCGTTCCACCAGACACGCCCAGAAACTGAGCAGATTACTCAGCTCATGGGATGGAACACTTGGAATTATCACCCACAAAAACCCTGACCCGGATGCAATTTCATCAGCAATGGCGCTCTCCACAATTGCCGAAAGTGCATCTGAAGGAAAACTCCAGTGCAGAATCTTCTATGAAGGAAATGTCGGTCATCAGGAAAACCGTGCATTCGTAAACCTGCTCGACATTAAGATGGAGCGTTTAACGCCCGCCCTTCTTAAAGAATGCGATCATCTGGCAATCGTCGACTGTCCGGGACCCGGTGTGAATAATGACCTTCCGGCAGATACTCCGGTCGAGATAATTATCGATCATCACAGCCACGAAGGTGTAGTACACGCTGTCGCACCGGCATTTATTGATGTAATCCCTGAAGCAGGAGCAACTGCCTCGATTATGACCCGATATATTCAGGAACTTTTCATCCCGCTGAATACCAAAGTTGCAACTGCTCTTTTCCACGGAATCCGCTCAGATACCAATGAGTTCAGAAGAAATGTGCATCCGCATGATTTACACGATGCAGCATACCTTCTGCCGTTTACTGATAAAGCACTTCTTGAAATTGTCATGGCACCGTCCATGTCTCAGGAGACGCTTGATATCCTGGGACGTGCTATTGAAAACAGTGTCGTAAAACAGGGATACCTTTTCACCAACGTCGGGTATGTAAGAAACCGTGATGCACTGCCGCAGGCTGCTGATATGCTCCTCAACCTTGAAGGAGTAAATACCGATTTAGTCTATGGTATTACAGATACGGCAATTATCTGTTCCGCACGCAACCGTGACATCAGAATCCATATCGGAGATGTCATGAAAGAGGCATTCTCCTCGATTCCGGGAGCATCTGCCGGCGGACACGCAACTATGGCTGCCTTATCCATTCCGCTTTCTGCATTCTCACTTGCAAAAGACAAGGAAGCCCTTCTTTCCATGGTTGTTGAGCCGGTGTTTGAAAACTTCTTAAAACTTGTCGGTATCAACAAAGACGAATCTGCTGAAGTATCACCTGCAGTCTGAGGATTTTCATGAAGTATGAAGAGTGGGAACCGTACTACATAAGAATCCTTGATTACTTCGGTTTTTCCCGCGAGGATGATGAGCGTTCCGCAGAAATCCTCTCATCACTTCTGAAAAGAGACGACATTGCAGTTCTGAAAAAACGTATTGCAGGAAAACGCATCATTGTTGCAGGAAATTCCCCGCGGCTTTCTGATGACGCCAAAAAAACTGATTTTTCCGGCAGTACAGTAATCGCCGCAGATGCTGCGGCACGCACCCTTGCAAAATACGGGATTACGCCGGATATTGTTTTTACGGATTTAGACGGCCTCGATGATGATGTTCTTGCCATGAACGAAAAAGGTACACTGCTTGCAGTCCATGCCCACGGTGACAATATCCCGCTTGTGAAGTCCTGGGTTCCGAAGATAACGGGTTTTGTCATCGGAACAACACAGTCTGCCCCGCTGGAACGTGTCTATAACTTCGGCGGATTTTCTGACGGCGACCGCTGTGTTTTTGCAGCTCATGAACTCGGCGCAGCAGAGGTCAATCTCATCGGATTTGACCTTGATGACCCTTCAGTTGACCCTGTAAAGCATGGAAAACTGCAGATTGCAAGAAAACTTATGCACCTCTTAGGTCATGACATCTGATGCCATAATCATAGACGGATATGTGGATGAACCGGCATGTCTCGGCGTTCCCCCGTATATATCTCCGTATATCAGAACTGTTGCAGGCGTTTTAAAGGAAGCGGGAAAAAATCCCGAATATCTCACCATCGACCAACTTCGTGCAGACCCGTTTAAAATCGCAAATCTCAGGAATGCGTCACTCGTGGTGATGATTGCAGGAACTACAGTTCCGGGAAAATATCTCGCAGGAACTCCTGCGACAATTACCGAGATTCAGCAGCTCGGAGCTTCATTTTCCGGCAGAACAAAAGCGTTTTTAGGAGGCCCTATCTCGTTCGGCTACTCGGATGAGGGAGGAAAGAAAGCAGTCCGTGCAGCAGCTGCCGGCTGGACTGCAGTTCTCGAAGGAGACCCTGCAGGAGCTCTTGCCTCATGGCTTTCCGGCGGGGATGCGAAAGGTGTTTTATCCTACCGCGATTATGACAGGTTTGCGGCCCGCGGCGCTGATATTATCCGCCGGCATCCATTTTATCCAAACGTGATGCTCGAACTCGAAACAGCAAAAGGCTGTGCCCGTGCGGTTACCGGCGGCTGTGCATTCTGTACGGAACCATTCTACGGTCTTCCCAGGCACCGTGAACTCCCAGGTATTTTCGCGGAAACAAAAGCGCTCTATGATGCGGGTGCACGGCATTTCCGTCTTGGAAGGCAGCCTGATTTGCTGACGTACGGCGTATCCGGCGCAGAGTTTCCAAAACCTGATGCAGATAAACTTGAGGCTCTGTTTTCCGGCATCAGAAGAGAAGCGCCTGAGTTAAAGACGCTTCATATCGACAACGTAAATCCGGGAACCATAGCTCATCACGAGGATGCGGCACGAGACGCTTTATCAGCTATAATCAGAGGCCATACAGCAGGAGATACTGCTGCGTTCGGTGTTGAATCCGCAGACCCTGCGGTTATTAAGGCAAACAATCTGAAAGGTTCTGCGGATGAGATTTTCCGTGCGGTCGAGATTGTAAATGAGGTGGGTGCTGTCCGCAGATGCGGTATTCCTGAGCTTCTCCCTGGTCTTAACTTCATCTCGGGTCTTGCCGGCGAAACACCGGAAACATTTGTTCTGAACCGTGCGTTTCTTCAGCGCATCGCTGACGCAGGGCTTCTTGTCCGCAGAGTAAATATCAGACAACTGATGCCGTTTGAAGGTACGCGTGCGTATGAGAATAACACGATTGGAAAATACGACAAAGAGTTCCGTGCTTTTAAGACTGATGTGCGTGAGAACTTTGATTCTCCCATGATGGAGCGTGTATTCCCGGTTGGAACTGTCTTTGACGATGTGCTTATAGAAGTTTCCGGCCCTGTTTCATTCGGACGCCAGATGGGAACATATCCGATTCTGATAGGAATTCCTGAAAAGATTCCGGTTGGAACTGTTGTCAAAGCAGCCGCTGTATCCTACGGTCAGCGGTCCCTTACAGCTCTTCAGTCCCCCATACGCATCAATCACTTATCGCCTTCGGCCCTGAAATGGATTCCCGGCATCTCACAGAAGTCTGCAGCAAAACTGATTACGAAGATGCCGTTTAAAAACAGTGAGGAGTTCTCCAAAGCAGTAACTGTACCGCAGGAGCTCATCTCACTGATGGACTTTTCGTAACGGATCAGGTTTCTGTTTTTCCCGCAGGTTTCCGGTATCTGATAAAAAGTGCAATAAGCGGAGCTAACGCAATTGGAATTATGAGAAGCTGCAGTGCAAAGGAAAGGCTTCCTGAAACATCTGCAATAATACCCACCAGAGTTGCACCTACACCTCCTACCCCTAATGTGAATCCGAGGGTGAGTCCTGATGCAAAGCCGGTTCTTCCTGGCAGAAGTTCCTGACTCATGGTAACTGATGTTACATAGCAGAAACTTGCAAAGAATGCATACAGCATAATTCCTGCAAACATCAGCCACCCGCCGGAGAAGATAAGAAGATAGGCAGGTATTGCAAGAGCAAGGCCTGAAACGAGCATTGTTTTTCTGCCGAAATGGTCAGAGAGATACCCTCCGGCAACCTGTCCTGCAACTCCTGCTAAAAGCATCACGGTAACAACTACAGAGGCCATTGCCGCATCCATACCTGCATCTCCCAGGATAAGCAGTGTCGGAAGATAGGTGATAAGACCCAGATATCCGACGGCCCGCAGAGCACACACAAAAACCACAAGCGCTGCTGCTGTGTTCATCGCATGTTTCCCTGCTTTTGCCGCAGGTGCAGCTGCGGGTTTTTCCGCGGGTTCTGCAGGAAGTTCGTCCGTTTTATCTTTCTTTGCGGTAAGTCTCCATATCCATGCAGCTCCCACAATTCCCGGGAGAACGAGCCATGCAACCGACGGAAGTCCCGCGAAGGTAATGAGAATTCCTGCAATAAGCGGACCTACGGCGTAACTGATGCTTCCTGCAGTTGTGAATATGGCGTTGTAGAGTCCGAGTTTTTCAGGCGGGCTGATTTTGTAAATCAGCTTCATTCCTGCCGGATGGAATAAGGCATGACCAACAGCAGCCCCTGCTACGAGGCAGAGAAGAATTGCGTAGTTATTTGTAAGAGCTGATAAGGAGATTCCGATGCTTCCTAAAAGGACGCAGAGTGCGACATTTGCGGTCTTTCCGGTTTTGTCGCTCCAGATTCCGACAAATGGCTGCGTAATTGAGGATACAACGTTGAAAACAGTTACCACAAGACCTGCAAGGAAGTATGAGATTCCCATTCCTTCAATCAGGAACGGGAGAATTATTGGCAAAACGGGTGTGTAGAGATCGATGATGAAGTGACCTGCTATAGCGCTGATGAGTGCGTTATTTTTTGTTTTTGATTTTGTTTCCGGCATCAGGTGTTCATCTCATCCGGCAGATGTGTATGTTAGTATTTGCGTTTGTATGTTTATAATTGCAGTGCCTTCTTATTCGAAGGAGGAAAGCCGCATCTGCCGTGTTTTTCCGAGGGACAGATACGGAAGCGCCCGTTTTACAATTACGCCGCAGGATTTGAGGACTTCAGGGTTTCTCACATTGTTTACGGCACGTTCGCGGAGAATATTTCGTGCAGAAACTATACCTATTCCAGGTACTCTGAGCAGTTCTTCGAATGCCGCTTCTGCAGGGTTCACCTGCGGCAGGGTTCTTGCGAGAAGGATTTTCGGGTCGGTGTTTATAAGCATGCCGTCTTCATCAAAAACAGGGGCCGTTTCAGGCCGTCTGTATCCGTACAGCCGCAGGAGTGCATCGACCTGATACCAGCGGTTTGCACGCCACAGGGGAGTATTTTCGTGCGACTCAAGCGGCGTTCCTTCAAGGGCATTGAACGCAGAGTAATAGACACGTGCCGGATGGTACTTTTCGTAACTTGTCATAACCGTGCGGAAAATATCCATGTCGGTTTCATCAGCCGCCCCTACTACGAACTGTGTGGAATGTTTCTGTGGCATGATTTCTCCAAGCCACTGATGCCGTGTCAACAAATCCGATTTGAAATTTTTAACCGAGGCGAGTTCTGACAAATGTGATGCATCGCAGGCCTCGAGATTTACACTCAGGCGTGTGGCATACTTTGCAAGTTCTGCAATATCCGAGCGTTCTGCACCCGGAAGAACTTTGAGATGGAGGTATCCGTTAAAGCCTGATTTTCTGATAATCCGTGCGGTTTCGGTTATTTTCTCCATCCCGAGGTCGGTGTCACCCCGGGGAATTCCGGTGCTTAATAGCATCCCACCTACCTTTCCCTGATGATAGAGTTCAAGAAATCCGTGCGCCGCTTCTTCGGGCGTAAAACAGATTCCTTTCTCCTTCGTACAGATTTCGCAGTATTTACAGTCAAAAGAGCAGGTCCCTTCAAGAAGAAGTTTTAGGATATTGCAGTGATGCGATGCGCTGTTGCTTCTTCCCGTCTGGTCGAAAAAAGGAGATTTTACTACCCGCTCGATTTTCTGTGTCAGCTCAGACATGTTCTGTCTCCTTTCTCTCTTAATTTGTACTGTTATGCAGCTGCAGATGATGCTTCACTCTGGTGAAGACAGCAGACTGAACTGTCCAGTGCTGCTCTGAGTTCTGCTTCTTTTTTGAGTTCTTCAATGAATGATTCTTCTCTTCTGAGGTTGAATATTTCCATTTTTTTCTCCTTTTTTAGTTCCGGGTCTTCAGTTTTCTTTTCTGAAAAGTATTGCTGTGTTTTTTGTGTTCAGCAGACGATGTAAGCCTGTTTTCTTACGACTGATGCTGTTGACGGAAGCAGGTCTCCTGCATACATGCAGACTTTGGAAATCTGGCTTTTTCTCAGAACCGGCGTGTAGGCAGAAGCACGCTGTGCGATTGAGGATAATGCCGCGCTTGAGTTTTCAGGGTACGTTTCGAATTCAATCATTTTTACAACTTCACTGATGTATGACATAGCTGTTCTGAATAATAACTCGACGACGAGGTATATAAACTCCCTACCGCGCGGTGCGGAAGTGCCTTGTTCTTTATAATTTTGAAAAAATAGAAGCTCTTAATTGTCTTTAATTTAAAAACAGAGTTTGATTTGTGTCCGGACGGCACTTCCGCGAAACAAACATGATGTATATTAATCTATCTTTTTTCAGGCTCATTTCCGGCAGGTGCAGGAGCGGATTTTATGCGGTAGTATCCCCCTTCATCGCGAATGAAAAATCCCTCTTTTGTCATCACCTCAAGCACATCAGATACAACATCAGCAGGACATGAAAGAATCTCTGCAAGTGTCTTTGCATCGACTTTTTTTCCGTTGAGCATCTCTTTTAAGACACGCCCTCTGACCTGTCTTTTTGAACCTTCGAACGCACTCTGCTTTACATACTGCCGGCTTTTTCTGTTCGGATTTCCGGCGCTATGTTTCATCACAGACCCTAAATCCATAAGCGCCCAGTACCACTCGCGGGCGTTTTTTGGAAGGGCAGCTTTTACAAGCGGAAACAGTTCTTTGTCATCAACTTCCTCACGGTTTCTGAAAAAACAGTGAATAAAGATGCGTCTGATGTTTGTTTCGATAAAAACAACCGGCGCATTGAACGCAAACGCGGAAATTGAACAGGATGTGGCAGGACCTATTCCGGGAAGTTCTATCAGTTCTTCAGGTGTTTTCGGGAATATGCCTCCGTACTTTTCCGTTATGATTCTGCACAGTTTCTGCAGGGATAAGGCACGGCGGTTATATCCCATGCCCTGCCATGCGGCAATGACCTCTGCTTCCGGTGCAAAAGCCAGGGCTTCCGCAGTCGGAAACTGCTCAACAAACCGCGGGAATATTACCTCAACCCGCGGGACCTGCGTCTGCTGAAGCATCACCTCTGATACGGTAATCAGATACGGGTCCGTCGTATGCCGCCAGCGCATATCGTGTCTTCCGTATGTGCGGTAGTATCTGAAGACAAATTCCCTGAACTCCTCTATGATTTCTTCAGGAACCCGGCCATCTTTTACGAAGCCGGAAAAATCAGGGAAAGAAATCTTCGGCTGGTTTTTTTCTTCAGTTCTCTGCATCGTCAGCGACTAATTTGTTGATGAGAATCTCTGCAATGTCAGCGCTGTATTCACCAATTCTGTGCATACTCTGCACAATCTGTGTTACAGCAACTGCTTCTTCCGCCTTCATTCTGCTTGTAAGTTCGCTGAATGCATGTGTCATCCCTTCGAGCGCTTCTGCATCCGAGATGATTTTATTTGCCCCTAAAATGCTTCCAGAATAAATCTCCTGAATGACTTTGTTGAAGATGGAAAGTACGTTTTCTCCGGCCTGCGTAAGTTTTGGAATTAAGGTGCGTTCAATGCCGTTGTCGATTAAAACAAGAACCGCTTCGGCGATTAACACAGCGTGATCTCCGACCCTTTCCAGAATGCGGGATATCTGATAGTATGTCGATGCTTCTCTCGGAGTTATCTCCATTTTAAGAGCAAGTGCCGGGTTTTCTGTCATGAGCGAGAACTGACGGTGAATAAGCCAGTGAAGCCTGTCCACATCAGTGTCACGAGATGCAACATCTTCTGCGAGTTCGCGTTTTCCCTGTTCAAGAGCGAAGAGGGCGTCTTCGTGCATTGCCTTTACAATGACGTACATTCTCCGGATAGTGTTTCCGAAAGGCATTTCTGTCGGATTTAAGATGTCTTTTAAGGTGATGATATTTTCCGCTTCGTCTGCAACCTCCTGACCAATCGTCATCTGGGTAAATTTCCGCACGACCTGACGCACTTTCGGCGGAATTCTGCCTGCCGATGTTATTTTTATGATGGTAAATCCGCTGATATATGCTCCAATCAGCGATCTTAGAAGTGCCTGTGAATCAGGGTAGTTTTTCAGTGCGAACTCTTTTACTTTTGCGGTGCTGTCGTAATGGATGTTGGGAGTTATAAGGAGTGTCCCGTCCGGGCGTGAAACTATTCCTATGGGGTCATTTTTCTTAATTCCTAAGTCACACACCCAGTTTTTGGGAAGAGACAGTACGTATGATGAGCCGCCGGTCATCTGTATTTTGCGGATGTCCATATATAGATTATGGGCAGTGTATATATAAAAACTATAGGGATGAGTCTTTGATATGGTGAGATAGGGATTTCTGCAGAGAGTAGTGTCCGGGAAAAATAGTGCGGAGTTAATGTAATATAAAAATAAATCTGTTTCGAAAAAGAATAGATTTCAGTCCTCTCTTTCTTCTTCGGCGGCTTTTGCCATTTCACGCTCACGCAGTTCGACTCTGCGGATTTTGCCAGAAACAGTCTTTGGAAGGTCAGTTACGAACTCGATTGCTCTCGGATATTTGTACGGGGCCGTGGTGCGCTTTACATGTGTCTGCAACTCTTTTGCAAGAGTATCTGAAGGTGCCCAGCCGTCTTTTAAGACAACAAACGCCTTTACAATAACCCCGCGGATGGGGTCAGGGCTTCCGACAACAGCCGACTCTTTAACCGCCGGATGCTCGATTAATGCAGACTCGACCTCGGCCGGAGAGATACGGTATCCGGAGGATTTGATGATGTCATCGCTTCTTCCCATGAACCAGAAGTAGCCGTCTTTATCCATCTTGGCCTTGTCCCCTGTGTAGTACCAGCCGTTTACAAAGACTGCTGCGGTTGCCTCAGGGTCGTCTAAGTACTCCTTGAAAAGACCCACCGGTCTCGGCTCGGTTTTAACCGCAATACGTCCTTCTTCCCCGACTGGAACCGGTTTGCCGTCTTCGTCGTGCAACTCAATAGTCCAGCCCGGTGCCGGCTTTCCAACGCTTCCGGGTCTGTGCTCAATGCACGGATATGTTCCAATAATTGCGACGGTTTCAGTCTGACCGTATGCTTCGAAAATCTTTAAGCCGGTACCTGCCTCCCAGACGCGGTTAACCTCCGGATTCAGCGTCTCACCTGCAGAAACGCAGTGCTTCAGTTCGGAAAAGTCGAACGTGCTTAAGTCTGCAAGGATAAGCATACGGTAAATTGTGGGCGGTGCGCAGAATGACGTAATCTCATATTTTTCAATCAGCGGAAGAAGTTCTGTTGCATTGAACTTTCCGCGGTAGTCATAGACAAAGACGCAGGCTCCCTGCATCCACGGTCCGTAGAACTTGCCCCAGGAGGATTTGCCCCACCCCATATCAGAGACGGTGAAGTGCAAATCGTTTTCACGCAGGTCGTACCA
>DALTWQ010000043.1 GCA_029987025.1 Methanocorpusculum sp.
GTATTCCTCGTATACACAGCCAGGTTCAGTGATCCGCTTACTCCGTCTCTGGTGAAGTAGAACTTAAGCCAGTTCCAGACTGCTCCAATACCCGAACCTCCGGTCTCTATGGCGTCAAACCAGTAAGAGAGCCGCTGAATGCGTTTGTCATAGCCGTTCAGCGATTCATACGACTCGGTATCATGGGCAATAAGTACATCATATGTGCCGAACTCTGCGGAACGCTGCGGAATCAGTGTGCCGAAGTATGTCAGTTTCTCGTTCTTTCCCCAGTCCTCGCAGAAGTACCACATAAACGGCCATGTTGTCTGGCTGGAAAGAATAGCAACCCGGTCTGCATTTTTCATCTCCTCAAGAAGCGGGCGCAGTTCTTCGGAGTTCTGGACCTGGACGATTGGTCCATTGATATCTGCCGGAACAAATACGGTAGCACCGGTTACAATACAGAGGAAGATGACGGTAATTACGGCAATTACCTTCTGCCGTTTTCCTTTCAGCACTGCAAGTCCGAAGGCGGCAACAAGTATCATCGGAAGGAGCTGGTGGAGGGAAAGCCACGGTACTTTTTCGCCGAGATATGCATAGGTGATTATGGAGATGATCATCCAGAAGATGGCAAATCTGATAAACTCATGTTCGCGGTTTACCTGCACCGGACCTTCCGGGCGTCTGAAGAAGGCGCGGAGTTTTTCTCCGCATCTCTTTTTCGGTGCGGCAGATTCTGCGGTGCTGTCAGCAGTTTCCGGTACTGATGCCGGAATGCCGGACTCTGTTTCCGGCAGTGTTTCTGACCGTGCATCCGGCTGTGCTTCTGACCGTGTTTCTGACGGTGTCTCCGGCCGTGTCTTTGAGAGTGCATCCGGCTTTGCCTCTTTTTTCTTCGGCAGAATGAATTTGATAATTCCCCAGATTGCAAGCAGGAGAATCGGCATTTCATAGAGTACGAATATGCTGAAATAGTATCCTGCAGGTCCTCCCAGGCGCTGCTGGTTGTGCATGTCAAGCCAGTGGGATATGGCAAGCTGTCCTGCGTCAATTACCATGTTCGGATACTGCCAGAATGAGGTGTACATTGTAAAGACGATGGCAAAGAAGATGAGGACTGCTGCAATTGCATGTTTCCACCAGTTCTTCGGCAGAATCACTTTTTTGGTCCAGAGAAGGTAGATGAGGAATACGGCGAAGGTGATGATAATCAGAGGCATGTTTTCTTTGCAGCAGAGACCAAGAGCAGCAGCGACTGCGGCAAGAGCTAACCAGTACCATTTCTTTTTCGTAAACCACGCAAGCATGGCGGCTATTACGAGGAGCGAGAAGAAGATGACAAATACATCGTTTCGCAAAAACCGCGAGAAGTAAATCATCGTCGGGGATAATGCGATGAGAAGCGCTGCGATGCAGACTGTTTTTCCGCTTAAGAATTTCATGCGGTAAATCCAGTAGAGCAGGGGGATTAAGGCGCAGCCGAAGACGCAGGGAAGGATTCTGCCGACTAAATCTGTTGCGCCGAAGAGTGAAAACATCGCTGCGGTTACATGATAGAGGAACGGTCCGTGATACACGGGGTCATAGACGTATCCTCCGGTTGTCATCAGCTGATAGGAGAACCATGCATGAATTGCTTCGTCATGGTGGAAGAGTTTCAGATCGAGGAAGGAGAACCGCACCGCTATTGCTATCAGCAGGATTGCGAGCAGGATGTACTCTACTTTCAGAAACGGCCGGAGTTTTTCGGATATGCCTGACTGCTGCATGAACTTATCTGGTGGTAACAAATGGTCCGTCTTCGGTTACGATGACGGTGTGTTCAAACTGTGCAACGAAACTTCCCGGAATATCTGATAAGATGTGGTAGTCGTAGAGGTTTCCCTGACGGATGAGGGCAGGAATTGCCAGTTCAGCTTTCGGAATGCCTAACCATCTGCGGGAGAACGGCAGGCCCTGCATCTCGTCCGCTTTTTTCAGGATTTTACGGGCGGTCGGTGCTCTGACCGGTGCGTCGCCTGTTACCTGATAGATTTCTGCACGTGTTCCTTCATGCACCATGCCCGAGCCGGTTGTTGCGAACGGCTCTATTGCAATAGCGTTATCTGCGCGGAGGACTGCGCTGCCGAACTGGCCGGTGTTGGGGATGGAGATGCCGTGGTGCAGGTCAAAGCGTGCAAGGCCGTGTCCGGTGAGGTTCATAATCGGGCGGTAGCCGTATGAGGAGATGGTCTCTTCAACTGCTTTTCCGATTTCTGAGACGACAAGGTCCGGTTTTACTAAAGCGATTGCTGCTTCGAGTGCTTTTTCCGATGCTTCGCAGAGGGTTTTGTGATCTCCTAAATCAACGGTCACAGCGGTATCTGCAATATATCCGTCAATATGTGTTCCTATATCGAGTTTTACGAGGTCTCCTTCGCAGAAGACACGCTCATCGAGAGGTGAGGGGGTATCATGCGCCGCACATTCGTTTATGGAGATGTTGGGCGGAAATGACGGGTTTGCGCCTGCTGATGCGATTTTGTCCAGCACCATGTCAAAGATGTCGCTGTGAAGGACTCCGGGTTTTATTTCTGCGGCACAGGCGTGCAGAACATCGTGCGCGATTCTGCCCGCTTCTTTATAGTTGTCAAATTCTGTATCGTTCATGCTACTATTAATTCTTCTTCAAAGGTTGTAAATCTATCAAATCCGTCTTCGGTTACAGCACCCATGTCTTCGAGCCGGACACCGCCTGTTCCAGGATAATATAAGCCCGGTTCGATGGTTATGACGTTTCCTTCCCGGAGGATTTCTCCCCGCGGGGATAATGAGGGGCTTTCGTGGATGGCAAGGCCTACACCGTGTCCTAAACCGTGGATAAAGCCGGATGTGCCTGCTGTTTCATAGCCGTGCGCGGTAAAGTATTCAGCGACCGCGTTGTGCACTTCAGCGCCGGTGATGCCCGGCTTAATCATGGCTGCGGCAAGTTCTTTTGCTTCATGGACTGTTTTATACATGGCGCATATTTCGTCCGAAGGTTTTCCTTTGGAGATGGTGCGCGTCATGTCTGCGAAGTATCCGTTTATTCTGCACGGAAACACATCCATTACAATGGGCTGGTGCGCGACAAGGGCCCCCTCTCCTTTCGCGTGCGGAAGTGCGGTATCTTTTCCGCAGGAGATGATGGTGTCTCTGTCTTCCAGGCCTTTGTCATAGAATGCTTCGTGGAGAATCTTTCTGATTTTTTCCGAGGTGAGTACTTCGTCTTCGAAGTAGAGGATGTCGTTATCACCGATTACGGATTTTTTTACGGCATCGACGGCACGGTGCACACCCTGCTCGTTTTCGCGCTGGACCGCACGTATCTGTTCAATCTCTTCCGGCGTTTTGACGGCCCGCATCGAGCTGACGGTTCCCTCATCGATGCAGATTTCTGCATGGGATGAGAGTGCGCGCGCAAATCCGGCAGGCATTGAGTAGGGAACAAGAAGCCGCTTGTTTGCGCCTGCGCCGCTGCAGCACTGGTTTATGAGCATCCGCGATGCCGCTTCGTCTGCGCTGCAGCCGTCTGCGAGATAGTCCATGAATCCGGCTGCCGTGCGGGAGATTACCGGACAGCGCGCTTCTTTTTGTGCGCGAAGTTCCTCCATGGATGCTGTTATCAGCCGTTCTTCGCCGGATTTAAGGCAGAGATAGATATACGGGTCTCCTGCGGAAAACCGGCTTAGATAGAGCATATCCGGATTATCTGCCGAGTCGTAGATGACATAGGCATCACAGTCCTTATCTGCTAATTCATCGGTGAGCTGTTTTATATCCATTCTTAGTTCTTCTTATCTATATGCTGTTTCAAGGGAATTAGTTTTTATTTCCGTGACACACAATAACATAGTAATGAATGATGAGGAACGTGCCCAGTTTAAGCCGAAGTTTACCGGGCTGGTAATTATTATCGATATTATGCTTCTTGCAGCGGCTGCTGCAGTAGCGCTTGGATTTATTGCACCTGCATCGTGGGGGCCGAAGATTCCGGTTATCATCATCTGTGCGGTAATTGCGGTCGCACTTCTGGTGGTTTTTATTATAAAATACCGTGCGGCAAAAGCATGGCTTGCCGTTCACGGAACAACGCGTGCGGAACGCCTTGCACAGCTGAATGCGGAAAAAGAGGCGGAGCGTGCCAAAATCCGTGCTGAGCTTGAAGAAGAACTGCGCAAAGAGATTGAAGAGGAAAAGAGAAAGGAAGCCGAGCGTGCACAGATTCGCGCCGAGGTTGAAGCTGAACTTCGCGAAGAGATGGAAGCGGAAAAGAAGAAAGGCGGTGTCTGATGCTCGAGAAAATTAACGGGGAGGTAGATCTTCTCGAACGCCATCTGCAGGTGATGAATGCGGTTTCTGCACATGGCCCCATTGGGATTATGAAGCTTACTGAAGAGCTTCATCAGTCCCAGCACAGAATCCGCTATTCCTTACGTGTTTTAGAGCAGATGGGCTATATTCAGGCGACCACATCAGGTGCGGTTGCAACGCCTAAGGCTCTTTCCATGCTGAAGGAACTTGATGCAAATCTTGACGAACTGATTGCCAAACTGCAGCGCCTCAGGATGAATAAACAATAATCTTTAATACAATGTATTGCCTATGTATTTAGGCAACAGTGTTGTGCCGCCATAACTCAGTTGGTAGAGTGTTTGGCTGTTAACCAAAATGTCACAGGTTCGAGTCCTGTTGGCGGCGCTCCCGTGTTTTTTGTGTGTTTTTTCTTACGTTATCAGCAGACAGCTGCGGCTCTTTTCCGGAGACAGATTGTCCGGGCTCGCTGTCCCGGTTTTCCCGTATTCCTGCGCGCATCAGACATCTCTGATACATTATCTTTATCTCGTTTGATAACGAATACTATATGCTCATTGAGAGGACAGTCATCCCTGAAATCCGGGGATATTCCTGCTCTGTTGTGCGAAATGAGGGCCTGTAGCTTAGTGGTGGAGCGCCCGGCTCATAACCGGGTGGTCGCGGGTTCGAACCCCTCCAGGCCCATTTTGTTTTATTTTGGTTTATTGTTTTGTTCAGTGATGCAACCTGCATAGTTTTATTCTGATACGTCGATTATTATATGGAACTAGTCCGGGTAGTTTGGCGTTACCTGTAATCTGAAATTGTCAACATGCAGAGGACGAAGTTTAAGGGCGGCTGCGTCAGCTTACTTTGAAACAGGAAGTATCCGGCGTTGATTCCTTGTCCTTCAAGGTCATCGGATGAAAGCGGGTGTATCCGGAGGGATGCATTCATTCATTGCTGCAGAGACCGGTCCAGGTCCGGAAGGAAGCAGACTTACTGTAGACGAGTGGCGCCTGAAGGGTTGCAGGGCGGAGTCTGGCTTTGTGCGGATGAGCAGGTATGTGCTTCCCACCTTAAACATGTTCCATCTTGTTTTGATGCAGGTATTCCTGATAATTTTGGAACTGTTTGGCTCTGTTAAAATACAGGCTGCTTCACTGATTAGTGCGATTTGACTGCAGAATCTAATATCAGTAATACCTCATTCACTTCAGCCGGGGGCTGAATGATTTCCTCACTGTTTTATTTAGCGCCTGCAAGCATCTTCATCAGGCCTTTTATCCCGGTCCAGCCGAGCGAGAGAAGTTCAGGCCGCTTTATGAGCTGCTTAAAGAGAAGCGACGGCTTATCCATATCGCCGTACCCGGCAATAATCCGGATGACATCGGGTGTGTTGAGAGAGGTTAAGATGTGGTCCACATCCCCGTTCGAAAGGCTTCTGCGGAACTTTAAAAGCTGCATGCCAATCTCCAGCTCGCGCCCGAAATCATCTCTGCAGCGTTTTGCATACGGCGAGGTATCGCCGCTGTCTAAAGCTTCGGCTGCCGTGTCTGCTGCATGGTGAGCAGAACGTATTCCGGTATAGATGCCGCCTCCTGAGGTGGGTTTCGGAAATCCTGCGGCATCTCCTGCAAGCATCCATGAGGGCCCGCAGATCTTTTCGCGGATTCCTATTGGAATTGTTCCGGTTACGAAGTGCAGAGTGGATGGGGAAAACCGTTTTCTGAATGCCTCAAAGAGTTCAGGCACCCGGTTTGTACTGCAGAGTCCTATGCGTGATACCGTATCTGTGACCGGAATTGCCCACGCAAAAAAGTCCGGTGCGGCATTCGGATAGAGTTCAACCTGCGGGGTTTCTATTGCATACGGAACTTCCGCCTGGATTCCTGCGTACATGAATTTAGACGGCGCAATACCGAACGAGCGGGCCGCAACACTGCGCGGGCCGTCTGCCGCGATTAAAATCCGGTAGGGGATTTCTTTTCCGTCAGCGGTATGGATGCATTTTTTTGCTTCATCAACGCGGGTAACACAGGTTTTTACCGCATAATCTGCACCCGCATCCGCGGCGCGTGCGGCAGTTTCGGCATCGAGTGCGGTGCGGTCGACAACATACGCTTTTGTGCATCCGGCATCGAATGAAAGAGGGTCTCCCTTTTCCGGATAGATTTTTGCGCCGGAAACCGTCCGGTAAACCGGTTTCATACTTACCTCGCACGCGGCAAATGCGGCGTTTGAAAGAAGCCCTGCGCACTGTACGGGATGTCCTATTGCCGGATGTTCCTCGAGTACCAGAACCGAGAGGCCTTTTTCCGCGCAGAGACGCGCTGCCGTGTTTCCGACAGGCCCAGCCCCGACAACGACTATGTCATACATCAGAACGGACCGTCCTGTTCAAAACTTCTGCCGAACCGCAGAGCCAGTTCTGCTTTGTAGAGTTCCTTTCCGAGGTATGCGGCATGGTCAAGGAGTGAGACCCCGCCTTCGGCAAGGATTGCGGCAAACACTTCTTCCGCGGTGTCTCCGCGGATTGCGTGTCCGTTGCGTACTGCAGTTATTTTGCCGTCTTCAAGTCCGATGCGGAAGTTACCGCACGGGTCGAATGAGAGATTTTCTCTAACCGGTTCTGCATCGCGGATGTCGTCGTAGACCAGCGCCGGTTCTTTGCGTTTTCTCTTTTCCTTGATGACAAACACATCGCAGCCGGTATCCTTCGGATACGGCCGTCCCGAGGACGTCTGCATCAGATTTACGGCGCATCTCATCTCTGAGACCGCACCTTTTGTTTTATCCGAGTGTTCCGAGATGAGAACCGCAGCACAGCCGCATTCTGCAGCAGCGGCAGCCAGTATGGCACAGATTCCGGGGCTGTCTGCATCGATGAGTTCCGTGGTGTTTACGCATCCCATAATCTTTGGGATGGTAAAGTCGGGAATAAATCCTGCAAGGGATTCTGTCATGCCGGATAAGGGGGGCTGAAGCAGGGGGTCTGCAAAGATGCGGGTTAAACCGGCATCTTTAGCCGCTGATATTGTTTCTGCAAGAGTGTATTTCCCGCGCGGAATTAGAACTGCTGCACATCCTGCGTCTTTTACCGCGTCTGCGAGTTCAGGCAGTGTTTCTGCGGTGAGCGAGAAGATGAGGTCTGCACGGAAAAGCGATGCTTTGATTAATGCGGGGTTTAAGGTATCGACTGAGAGGATGCAGGGCAGGTCTTCCAGTTCCTTAAAGCAGCGGATGACGTCCTCTTCTGCGGCATCGAATCCGAAGCCGAGGTCAATGCCGTCAGCGCCGTGAGCGAGTGCGGCCTCTGCGGTTTTTCTGAGGCGTGAGTGTCTTGGCGCGTCCATGATTTCGCAGAGCACTTTTATCCGGGAGGTGCCGCCGAGTTTTATGTTCCGGATAGTGCAGTACGCATCAGCTGCGTTCTCGGACTCCTGCAGCAGTTGTTCTGCCTGCTTCTTTTTTTCCGCGTCTAAAAGCACATCTGCTGCCTGCGTCTTTGAAAGTTTTCCTGCCGTAATAAGCGAAAAGCACATCCTGATGTCTGCTGCATGGCGTGTTCCGCGGAATATTGGAACTCCGGTCTCTGCTTCAACGCCGGAAAAGTCCGCGGTGCACATGCCGGAGACGACCGCACAGTCGGGTTTATGCTCCTGCAGAGTTTTCGTGAGTTTTGCAGGCGTCAGAAACGAGGCGACCTCGCCGGTCACTGCAACCTCAGCGGTGAACCCATCTGCTTTTGCAAGAGAGTTTTTCAGAATCTCCGCACTCTGTGCTCCGGTCAGGAAAAGGACATGCATACTAATTATATATTAGTCCTTACGACAAATTAGTATTACCGAAACCCATGCCGGAACTTCTTTGTGATTTACATATCCATACCGCGGCGTCTCCCGACGGGCACTGCCCTGTTGATGCTGTAATAGCTGCCGCTGCAGAAAAAGGGCTGGATGCGATAGCTATAGCAGATCATGACACTACAGCCGCCGCACGCGAGGCGCTCTCCCGCACTGATTCTCCGGTGATTGTTATTCCCGGAATCGAGGTATCCACCCGCGACGGTCATGTGCTTGTTCTTGGAACTACAAAGGAGTATGAGAAAGGAAAACCGGCAGAGGAAACTATTGCGGAGGCAAAAGCGGACGGCTGTCTGGTTATTATTCCCCACCCGTATCATAAATTCCGTCATGCCGTGGGCCTGACGAACCCGGACGCATTAGCACTCGCAGACGCTCTTGAGGCGTACAACAGCCGCTACTATACGAAGCGGTCCAACGAGGATGCGGCTGAAACTGCGCGGAAACTGGGAAAACCGATAACCGCAGGTTCTGATGCGCATGAGTGTACGTTTGTCGGATACGGCAGAAATATCATTGATGCAGAGGAGCGGACGGCTGAAAGTATTCTGGCGGCAATTCGTGCGGGACGCATCTCTGCAGAGTGTATTCAGACACCGCCTTCGGTGTATACGAAAGAGTCGTACCATAATGTTATGCGAAAAGTTAAGCGTTTCCTGCATATCGGAACAAAGAAATGAAGCTGGCTCTTGTTGCAGGGTATGACGGGAAGAACTTTTCCGGTTCGCAGTATCAGCCGGATGTACGGACGGTTGAAGGGGAGTTTATCAAGGCAGGCATCTCCTGCGGTGCATGGGACGATGCAAAAGGCGCATCGTTCCGGACCGCGGGGAGAACCGACAAGGGTGTTTCCGTGCGCCGCCAGCTTATTTCTGTGACAACTGATGTTCCAAAACGCTTCTGCGAGGCGATTAATTTTCATCTGCCGCCTGATATCTGGTGTCTGGGGTACGCCTGTGTGCCTGATGAGTTTTACCCGCGGTATGCTGCAGAAACCCGCACCTACCGCTATTATTTTCCGTTCCCGCTGGACATTGAGCGTATGCAGGAGACTGCCGCGGTTTTTGTGGGCACCAAGGACTTCTCCGGATTTTCCCGCATGGAAGAAGGACGCGACCCGGTCCGCACGGTTACCCGTGCAGAGGTGTTTGAGGAAAACGGACTTCCGGTCTTTGAGGTGACGGCGAAGAGTTTCCTCTGGAATATGGTCCGCGGCATGGCAGGTTTTCTGTTCGCCGCAGGCATGGGTCTTGCAGGCCCTGCCGAGGCGGAGGCGCAGATTGAGCGCCATATCTGGCGTGTGCATCCGGCAGCAGCAGAAGGTCTTGTGCTGTGGGATTTTGCGTGCGGAATTTCCTTCGAGCCGATGCGTCAGAGAGAGGAGGTCTCCCGTCAGCTGTTTTCCGCGGCGGAAAAATCCCGGCAGGAAGCGTTAACGGCAGAAGCTCTGTTAGGGGATAAAAAAGATGCACTTCTCTCGGATGCGGTGTTTAAGAATTACGGTTCTCTTCTGAAGAAGAGGGATAAAATTACCCTGTAACTATTCAGGCCATATCTGAAGTACAGGTTGTTGTGTATATTAGTGTGTATTGACTTCTAAGATTGCAGACCCCGCAGACTTTAGACGAATTTTTTAGTCCTCGCTAAAGCTCGGACACGCTACGCTATAAAAAATTCGTCTATTTTTCAACTCCGCCTGTATCTAATCTATATCAATGTCTAAAAAAATGGTTCTTCGGCATTTTATGTGAACTATAGTATTTCTATCTCGTCAGTGTGTAGGCTATCCCCAGACACGGATGCCACGGGCCGCATGCCTTCGGCCTGCTTTAGCTTCGAGCCTGCGGCTCTCGCTGATTACACACGGATGCGGCCTTCGGCCGCGGCTTGCGCAATGCGCAAGCCTTCACGGATGAAAAAAGAAGATGGACACAGTGTGTTTTTGTCACTTAATGGTGAGT
>DALTWQ010000044.1 GCA_029987025.1 Methanocorpusculum sp.
CTACTGAAACCAGAATCCTGTATGTTTTATGCCCTTTGTGTGATTTAAGCATTTCTACTGTCTTCTTGTCAGACCAGCACTCAAGGCGCACTTCGACATTGCCGCATGCGGTTTTATTAATGCTTTCCTCGAGTTTTTTGAGGTCGGCAGTCCTCACGCGCGGATTTACCATCTCCATAACGAACGGTCTGCCGGTACCTGTACAGAGGGCATCGATATCCTCGCGGCCTGCTCCGTGCAGAACTCCGGTATCTGCTTTGAAGATTTCAATCGCTGCTTTGGCAATTTCTTCTTCAACAGATGTGGGGTACTGTTTTCCGGTAAAGTTGCATTTCTCGCAGCCTTTCCCGCCGCAGGCTCTGCAGCTCCAGTGAGTCTGCGGGATGCCGCGGACGAGTTTTAGGTATCTTCCATAGAAGTAGAGTGATGAAATCTGCAGTTCGGTACATTCATCAGCAATGTTTAACACGATAGTAACATCCGGTTTTTTCGGGTCGCCTGTCTTGCCGTTTAAGGCGGAGACTGCTTTTCCTACCTCACGGTTCATCTCGGACTTCAGCGGCTCAGGATTTTCAAGACCGATGTCCGACCAGAGCATCTCTTCAGACTCGGTCATCAGGGGAGGTACACGTGTTCCAATTACAAACGTCTCATGTTCAAGACCTGCAGAAGCAGCAGCTGCCATCTCAGCCCAGCGGGGAACTTCATCAAAGAGATCGCTGCATACCCAGCAGTTTTCATGCTCATACTCTTTGAACGGGATGTTGTAGGCAAGCGCGTGAGCCACACGCAGAGCGTGACCGCGCTGTTCGTTGGTAAGTCCGAATGAACGCTTTGCGAAGAGTCTTCCAAGACAGTGGTCGCAGATTTCTCCGCACGCTAAAATGCGGTGAACTTTTTCTAAAATTTCGATATCTTCGGTCATGCACGTCTCCGGTCAAATTCGTTTAAGAGAACAGTTATTGTATGGTCGGCATGAAGTACGCGGGGGCCTACGGAGTACTTCGGCAGGTCTTTTATCAGTTCCTCTTCTTCTTCGGTGAAGTTCATGTGGTCGCTTAAGAGGAAGTTTTCGGGAAGGTTTTCTGCAGTTCTGATATCTTCTCCGTTTTCATCCAGCACCGCGAACCGGTATTCTGACAGGAGTTCTGCAAGACCTCCTTTTCTGATGCGGATGCCGTCAGCTGCTTTCTTGAACTCATCTCCTGCTTCAGTGCTCAGCCCTTTTTTAATCAGAGCGCCGGCGCTTCTCTCATCCGGATTGAGTGATTTGATGGTCTCTCCGGAAAAGACCAGGGTCTTTTCAGTCTCCCCGCCTTTGAGGAGAAGGAAGCACTCGACATCGCGTCTCATATCATGGCTTAAGAAGAACGAGGTGTTGATGCAGCGGCACATAATATCCATGCGCCCTGCAGCCCCCGGCATATCATTTAATGTAAAGGAAGGTTCAGTCACTGCCTTGTGACCTATTACTGCGAAACGAATCATAACTGTATATGTATTGGTATCCGAATCTGATATATCCTTTGAAAGTCAATATGAATGAACTCTATGTATAAAACACAGCGAAACCTGATGATTGTTGCAGCATTTTTTGTTGCTGCATTAATCATCGCGAATATTCTGGCATCCAAAGTGGTCCAGATTGGGTTTATTGAAATTCCTGCAGCTGTTATTGCGTATCCGATAACATTTCTTTGTATCGATGTTATCAGTGAACTCTGGGGAAAGAAGGAGGCAAACTTCATGGTGCGCCTCGGATTTATCGTACAGATGTTTTCACTGGTGCTCATCTATATTGCAATTGTTCTGCCGGCAGCACCTTATGCAGATCAGGTATCCTTTGCCGCAGTTCTCGGCTCACAGTGGGGCATTGTACTCGCATCGCTTCTGGCTTATATTGTATCACAGAGTTTCGATGTATTTGCATTCCATAAAGTAAAAGAACACTTCAAACCGAAGTGGATGCGCAACAGCACCACCATATTAAGTCAGCTGATTGATACGTCTGTCTTTATCAGCATAGCCGGTGTTCTGGTCTGGAATGTTCCGGGGCAGACAATTCTTGTCATGATTGGCAGTCAGTATCTGGTAAAGGTGCTCTTCGCTCTTGCAGATACACCGTTCTTCTACTTCCTGACACGGCATGGTACTGCTGAAGGTCCGGAAGCTGTCGAGAAGAAATAATTAATTCAAAATCTACTTTTTTCTTTTAGATATACAACATTAAAAAGTCAGTATCTGCCAATCCGGCATCGATGAGATTGTCAAAAGTCCTTTCAGATAACTGATGAAGATGAAAAAAATTATTCCCGTTTTCTCATCAGGAAAACGGTGCCGAAAATGCCTGCAAGAACTGCACACACTCCGAAGCCGGGTGTTGATGCTGCAGATGTTTCTTTAACCTCTCCGAAAATTTCCGGATGAAGTATCTGTGCAAGGGTTTCGAGTGCATCAACAGTGCGCGGGCCTCCGCGGTCAAAAATATCTGCATCCATGACAAAGACCTTGCCGGATTTTGCTGCGGAAAGAGTGGACAGGCGCGGTTCGGTTAAGAATGTCTCACGAAGGCTGTCGAATCCGGGTGTTCCCATATCTGCCCCCGGGTCTGTCAGGATAATCTCAGGGTCTGTTATCAGCAGTTTTTCCAGTGTTACTGTCTTCCATCCGTCAACATCTTCGAATGCATTTTTACCGCCAGCAAGTTTGATTAAATCGTCCTGAAATGTGTTTTTGCCGGATACATAGAACGGGTCGGTACTTAATGCATGCATAACCGTCGGGGCAGATGATACGGTGCTTACTTTTTCCGCAACAGCATCAATGCCTGCTTTTATCTCAGCGTTGAGGGTGTCGGCATTGCCTTTACAGCCGACCGCTTCTCCGATGACAGATATTGATTCATAGATTTTGTCGATGCTGTCCGGATTGATGACAATAACCGTACATCCCTGTTTTTTCAGATAATCGATGGCATCTCTGCCATTATTCGGATTTGCAAAAATTACTGAATTACCTTCGCTTAATGCAATGATGCGCTCACGGTTGATTGTAGAAAACTCTCCGATTTTTTCCACGGATTTTGCTTCTTCCGGATAGTTGCAGTACGTGGTGTCTCCGACAAGGCGGTCGCCTGCGCCTACTGCGTAGATGATTTCAGTAGATGCAGGTGCGAGGGAGATGATTTTTTCAGGATACGCGGTGATGGTTACAACATCGCCGTTTGCATCAGTTACAGATACCGGTGTCCATTCCTCTGCTGCCGCAGCTCCGCAGAGGAGTGTCGTCAGAAGGAGAATTGAGATTGCTGCTGTGATTAGGTTTTTCATTGTTATTTTATTTGAGTTATGTCTATTTTAATTGAACTAATTTGCGCTGATATCTGACTGCCTGTGTTGATGAGCTGTACTGTTTGTCTGGCCCGGTGCGGCAGGTTAATAAAATAGGTTAGTACCTAAAAACGGAAACTGTTGTCCGTAAAAAGATAATGGTTTTTTGCAGAATCTACCTTCGTTTCCTTCTCATTCCAAGACCTGCAGCTGCGGCGGCACCTGCAAAAATCAGAAGCAGAGAGAGGGGAGATGCCGGCACCGGAGTCTCTTCAGGTGTCGGCAGTACAACCGGAACCGGTGTGGGTTCTGCAGTCCTTACCGGAGTCGGCGCTGCCGTCTCAATATAGATTCCAGGAGCTGTCAGTGTAAGCGGAACTGTTGTAAAGGATGAATCTAAATCACTTACTGAAGCTGCTCCGTCGGTTCTGGAGATGTAGATTGTGTATGTTCCGATGTCAGGGCGCTTTCCGGAACCGAATCTGATTTTGGATGTGTCAATTGTTTTCTCCCATTTTTTGCCGTATGCGACAACTTTTTCGCCGTCTTCTTTCATCTGCGACAGCGGAACATTAGGTCCGGTGATATAGAAATATACAGCCCCTCCGACCGGGTTTGTACCGGTGAGTGTTATCTCTTCACCGAGTACAGCAGAGGCAGCATCAGCAGCAGAGACTCCTGCCATACCGACGGTAAAGAGAAGGAGAGCGGCTGCGAGAGATAAAATAATGCGGGTTATACGGTTCATGCAATCAGAATTCCTTTTATGTAAAATAGATTTTAGTACTGAACCCTGATATAATCAGTGTTCAACAGGGATTTCATTCTGTTTCTTTTCCACGGTGCCGAGTACCGGAACAGACTCGCGCATCTTAGCGACAACCTCGTTTCCGAGTGTCATCAGTGCAACACGGTGTACGTTTTTGCTTTTGTGGATGTGAAGCGGGGTAATACCGAGTATGTCATATTCCTCTGTAGGAATAGTGGTATTGTTTACATGTTCATAGTATTTTTTTATCTGAATCATCAGCATATGCAGATGCAGCAGTTCTTCTTTTTGCATAGTATTCAATCCTGGTAAAACACTCAGAGTAAGTGTCGAATGTATTCATTCATATCAGCGTGTAAATGTGATATAGGTAACTCGTCATGTTTATATCATAGTTCATAATTTAACAGAAGAGGAGGCAGGTAAATCCGGTCTTCCTCTAAAAAACAGCTGAAATGAAAATTCAGGGTAAATTTAAGCCGGAACTGAGAGTGCGCGCCAAAAGATATATATTGATGATTCAGCCGTGCAGAGCCGTATGTCCGGCACCCGTCAGCGGTGTTCCGATTCTGTGTGGTTTTGTCTTCTGTGCTTGGATATTTATGCTTCCGCGGCAAATGATTAGGTATTATGTATGAGGATCTTTTGTCGCGTGCAGAAGACAATGTTTCGGCATTTGAATATGATACTGCCGAAAAACTCTACCGGGAATATCTTGATACACATCAGGATGATGCAGCTGCATGGTGCTCTCTTGGGATGCTCTTGTCTGCCATGAATAATCCGACAGAAGCTGCGAATGCGTTAGGCAATGCATTTGACCTGCTGCCTGAAAATCCGCTGTACGCAGAAAAACTCGGAGAGGCTTTAGCGGTGCTTCATTCCTTTGAGGAGGCAAAATCCCTGTTTGAGCGTGCTGCGGAAAATGACGACAGCATCTATCCGAAGGTGCGCACTGCTGATATGCTTTTCCTGCTCAACAATGAGGAAAAAGCAGCAGAATATCTGCAGCTGCTTGCAGCGGATTATCCCGACGAGCCGGATGTATGGAACCGGATTTATCATCAAAACCTAAGGGCGGGAAAAGCAGACGAGGCGTCTGCTGCGCTGGATAAGGAGATATCTCTCCGGAAGGCAGCCGCAGAAAAGACAAACGGCGCAGGTGAATGGTTCGCGTACGGTATGGCCTCGCTTGAAAAATCTGCGTATGCTGATGCTGAATCCGCGTTCAGATGTTCACTTACGCAGGAGGAAAGTTCCGACGCTCATTTGTCTCTCGCGAAAGTTCTTGTAATCTCGGGTAAAACTGATGAGGCACGAAACGAGTTTGCCGCAGGTGTCGGGATAGAGCCGCGGAACCTTTCTTTCGTTCTCGAAACTGCAGATACATTATCTGACCTGCAGTTATTTGAGGACGCAATTACCTACTACACCAAAGCACTGGAGCTCAGGAATGTCAGAGCTGATACCTGGGCTTCTCTTTCCTATGCTCTTTTTCTGGCCGGAAAGAAAGAGGAGGCACGTGCCTTCTTTGAGATGGCAAAAGCATCGGCCGCAGTGCGTGAGCTGAAGTGGGCAGATAAACTGCACAAGACAGAAAAGACAGCAGTCCTTGATGAGGCATTCGGAGCATAACTATGGATGAAAAAGTATCTATTGTCGGTGATGTGGCAAAACTTGACTTCGAGCGTGAAACCCGCTGCGGTATGCCCGAAGTTGTTCTTGCCGAAGGAAAAGAGACTGATGCGCTTGTTGAGATTGTACGAAACTATGCATCAGCAAAGGGCCGCTGTGTGGTAAGCAGAGTCTCTGATGAGCAGGCTGAGGCGGTCTGCAGCAATCTGCCGGACGGCTTTACTCCCGAGCGGCGGAAAGGAGGTATTCTGATTGTCTCTGACGGAAGAAAACCGGCATTATCCGGGGGTGTGGTAGGAATTATTACTGCAGGCACATCTGATATCCGTGTTGCAGAAGAAGCACGTGCCATTGCCGAAGAGCTCGGTGCTGAGGTGCTGTATGCGTATGATGCAGGTGTTGCAGGAATTCACCGTCTGTTTCCGGCGATTGATTCCCTGAAGCGTGCTGATGTCTTTGTTGTCTGTGCCGGCCGTGAAGGGACTCTTCCGTCAGTTGTTGCAGGGCTCGTGGACAAACCGGTCATAGGTGTTCCGGTATCGACCGGTTACGGCTACATGGGAAAAGGCGAGGCGGCACTGGCCTCCATGCTGCAGTCCTGTGCGGTAATTACGGTGGTAAATATTGATGCCGGATTTACGGCAGGTGCGTTTGCGGCACGGACTGCTGCTTTGATTGCAAAAGGCAGGGGTGTCTGATGCGCGGGCTTTACATAGGAAGGTTTCAGCCGTTTCACAACGGTCATAAGGCAGCGGTCGAGTACATATCTTCAGAAGTTGATGAACTGATTATCGGTATCGGCAGTTCTCAGTTAAGTCATGAGCAGATGCACCCGTTCACCGCTGGTGAACGTGTCTTAATGATTACCCGTGCGTTATCTCATCTGAAAATTCCCTTGTATGTTCTGCCGATTCCTGATGTTCACCGGAATGCAATCTGGGTTTCGCATGTTCTTTCGATGGTTCCGCAGTTTGATGTGGTCTACTCATCAAATCCGCTGGTTATCAGACTGTTCCGCGAAGCAGGCATTGAGGTCCGTTCACCCCCTATGTATAAACGGAGTACACTTTCCGGAACACATATCCGTGAGTTGATGGTCCAGGGAGGAAACTGGGAAGAGTATGTTCCAAAAGAAACTGCTGATGTCATAAAATCTGTCAACGGGGTTTTACGTCTTTTGGATATTTCAAAAAATGATGAGTAACAGAACTGCAGTGCTCTGACTTTTATCCCTATTTTTTAGTATATATTCAAAACTGTTTTATTCTGTAAAAGAGAATAAATATCATATCTTTGTATAAGAAGACTTATGGATGAAGCTGAATTAATCTGGTCTGTTTTTATAGTGCTGGTTTGCGCTATAGTTGTTCTTCTCGTCGGAAGAAGACTGCGTCTGCCGTTTATTATCGGATACTTCATAACAGGTATCCTGGTGGGTCCTTACTGTTTCGGACTCATTTCTGCAGAACAGGTGAATCTGCTGGCAGACCTCGGCGTCATTCTTCTGATGTTTACCATAGGTCTGGAAATATCAGTGAAAAATCTCCTTGCAATGAAGAAGATTGTTCTGATAGGAGGTACTCTTCAGTTAGTCATAACTACCGGTGCAGTCTGTGCCATTATGATGGCGTTCGGATTCTCCTTCAACGTCTCATTGTTCATCGGTTTCCTTGTTGCTCACTCATCAACTGCTATCATCATGAACATTTACCAGAAGAGCGGTGAGATTGACAAACGCCATGGTAAAATCGCTCTCGGTCTTCTTATCTTCCAGGATTTAAACGTTGTTCCGATGATGCTGTTTGTCCCGTTCCTTGCCCAGAACGGCAGCGGCGACATCACTGAGTCAATTATCAAACTGGTCGGCGGTCTTATTTTCCTTGCCGTGGTTCTTATAGCCGCAATTTATCTTGTGCCGAAGATTCTGCGGCACATTGCCCTTACCAGAAACGGTGAACTCTTTGTCATAGCAGTCGTTGTAATCTGCTTTGGTATTGCCTGGATTATGTCATTCAGCGGCGTTGAACTGGCACTCGGTGCTTTCCTTGCCGGTGTCGCTATCTCAGGTTCAGATTACAACCATGAAATTCTCGGACAGATTACGCCTGTCAGAGATATTCTGACCAGTTTCTTCTTTGTGTCCATCGGTATGATGCTGAATCTCCAGTATCTCTGGGAACATCTGGCTATCATTCTCGGAGTTGCAGCAGCACTTCTTCTCTTTAAGACGGCAATCAACTTTATCTCGGTTAAAGCAATAGGGGTTGCAACAGGTGCGGCACTGCTTTCTGCTGTAGGTCTTTCACAGATTGGTGAATTCTCATTCATTCTCGGCTCAACCGGTCTTGAGGCAGGCATTCTGTCGCAGGAAATCTACCAGGTGTTCCTTGCGATCTCAATCGTAACTATGGCGGCAACCCCGTTCATCGTCAAATTTGCGCCGAAGCTCGTCAAGAGATTCTTCGAGCCGAAGGTTCCTGAGCCCGAAGACCCTGAAGAGATGAAAAAGGAGCATGAAATTATTGTGGGGTATGGTCTTGCCGGACGGTATGTGGCCCGTGCGCTTGAGAGGATGCAGATAGACTACATCGTCCTTGAAACAAATGCGGAAACGGTCACAAAAGAACGTGCAAACGGTGTTCCAATCGCATTCGGCGATGCGTCACGTGAAGCCGTGCTTGAGTATGCAGGAATCCGCAGTGCTTCATCGATAGTTATCTCAATTCCGCAGATGGATGCAGTAAAAGCAATCATTACCGCAGCCAGACGCTTAAATCCGCAGATAACCATCATTACCCGTTCACGGTTCATCTCGGAAACAACCGACCTCTACAAGCTCGGTGCAGACTCTGTTATTGTTGATGAACGTGAGTCTGCCGTGCAGATGTTTAAACGGATTCTTGCAAGCAAACAGATGCCGGTGCAGGATATCGAACAGTTCAGCAAGGAAATCAGGTCTGAACTCTATGATAAGTACATCGACATTCCGATTGTAAAGACAAAAGATACGCAGGAGTATCCCAACTTCCTGGAAGGACTGCATGTCAGAGCAAAACAGGCTGACGAAGTAATCTCACAGGAGATGTCGCGTGTTACCCAGATTCGTGTCGAGGAAGGATGTGATGTCTGCGGAAAGTCGCTTTCAGAAATTCATCTGAGGATGAATTACGGTGTGGCAGTCCTTGCCGTGAAACACTGCGGAGAGAAAGGCGCGGATGTTTCTCCTGCCGGGACAACCCTGCTTTCAGCCGGAGATACGGTTGTTGTTATCGGAGACCGCGAAGGGCTTTCCCGCATGCTTCCGCTGTTTCTTCCGTCGCCGGAGAAAAAGTGATGTATGCGTATCGAAAAACTCACTCCTGATTTTTCCGTCTGCCGTGTAAAAGATTTCTCCGGTGTTGATTTTACCCGGGACTTTGTCTTCACCGCAAAAACCGATGAAGAGTACTCGCTTGTATGTCCCTCTGATATTGTTCCTGAAAATGTCGTTGAACAAGAAGGCCGCTGGACATGTTTACGTATCGAAGGTGTTCTGGATTTTTCCCTGGTTGGTATTCTTGCAAAAGTATCCTCGGTTCTGGCAGCAGAAGGTATCAGTATCTTTGCAGTTTCCACCTTCAATACTGATTATATTCTGGTCAGAAAAGAAAAGGCGGATGACGCCTGCAGGGCGCTTTCAAACGCCGGATATGAACTCTTTTAAGTAATCTTTATTACTTTTTTTAAGCCCTTGAGAAATAATACATATATGCTTAGAAGACCTATAGAATAAGGATTCATATGGTTATTGAAGCAGGAAATTATATCAAGCTCAACTACACCGGATCTGTAAACGGTGTTCCGTTTGACACTACCGATGCAGAAGCAGCAAAGAAAGGAAACATTTTCCGTGAAGGATTCAACTATGCACCGTCAATTGTAAAAGTCGGAGCAGGCCAGGTTTTAGCAGGAGTCGATGAAGATCTCCCCGGCAAAGAAATCGGCAAAGAATACAAAGTTGTAATCCCGGCAGAGAAAGCATTCGGCGAGCACAAGAAGGAAGAAGTCAAAGCACTCGACAAGAAGGCATTTGACCACAAGCCGGAACTCTTCGAGCGCTTAGTTGTTGAAGGCCGCGAAGGTGTTGTTGTAAACAAGATTGGAAGCAGATACCTTGTTGATTTCAACCACCCGTTAGCAGGTCAGGAAGTCGAGTACGTCTACACTATCAAAGAAGTTGTAACTGACCCGGTCGAGTGCCTCGCAGGAACCATCAAACTCATCACCGGACGCGAGATGAAGGTCAGCAACGCACACAAGGACTCTGTCTATATCGAAGTCCCGGCAATGATTGCAATGTACAACCAGAACTGGTTCATGACCCAGTACATGATTATGC
>DALTWQ010000045.1 GCA_029987025.1 Methanocorpusculum sp.
CATTAAACGTCTGTTCATATTGATACGTGCTGCTTCCATTGCGGTGTGGCGAATCTGGCAGCCTTCAATTGCTTCGAGGTGAACTGCGACTGGGAACTCTTCAGTCAGGTTTCCCATATCGAACTGAACAACCTTAACTCCGGGAACTCCTCCCATGTACTGGCGGCGGCAGTATGCCGTCTTTGCCAGATGGTTATACATTCGTGCTGGTTTTCTTACCATTTTAGATTACTCCTATGCTCTCTTTGCAGCAGACCAAATGGTACGCTGCAACTTTGTGCATATCAGGTAGGACGGACACCATATTAAAGGTTATGCATCATTTTCCCGAACATGCAGATATCTTTATTATCCGCTACTGATTTGAGGAAAGTTCCTGAAGTTTTTCAATCTCAGCAAGCACCGCTCTTCTCAGACGCGCAAACTCAACAGAGGTACGATCACGCGGCCTTGGTAAATCAACCGCATATATTTCATGAATCCTTCCCGGACGAGGGGAAAGAATGACAATTCTGTCCGAAAGATAGACTGCTTCATCAACACTGTGAGTAACAAAGAGAATTGTTTTCTTTGTTGAGGCCCAGATATCCAGAAGTTCATTCTGCATTCTGTTTCTTGTCTGGGCATCCAGCGCTCCGAAGGGCTCATCCATCAGCATAATCGCAGGGTCTGATGCAAGAGCGCGGGCAACTGCAGCGCGCTGACGCATTCCGCCCGAGAGCTCATACGGATAACTCTCAGCAAAGTCAGTAAGACCCACAAGATCAAGACGCTTTTTCACTTCAAGATTGCGTGTTTCTTTATCAACACCCATCATCTCAAGACCGAATCCGACATTCTCTGCAATCGTGCGCCACGGATAAAGCGAGTACTCCTGAAACACCATAGTCATTTTCGGAGACGGGCCGTCAACAACTTTTCCATCAAACCGAACTGTTCCGGAGGTTGGAACATCAAGACCGCCAATCATCCGCAGGAGTGTTGTTTTGCCGCACCCGGACGGACCTAAGAGACAGACGAACTCTCCGTCATAGACTTCCAGATTGATGTCTTCAAGGGCGACGACGTCTCCTTTCTTTTTTGCATGGAAAATCTTTCCGGCGTGTTCAGCCTTAACCCATACTTTTCCCCGGTCTGTTGTCATTTGTCAAGCACCTCCCACGCAAACTTCTTTTTCTGAACGAGTTTGAATATCAAATCCATACCGATACCGATGATTCCAATGCAGATCATACCTGCTATAATATAGCTTACCTGTCCAAAGTTGTAGCAGTACATAATTAAGTATCCAAGACCGTGTGAGGAACCGGGCATCATTTCTGCTGCCACGACACTCATCCAGGCAATACCGAATCCAAGCCGTAACCCATTCCAGATAGCGGGAGCTGCGGCCGGAAGGATGACTTTTCCCATAATCTGCCGGCTGTTTGCCTGATAGATTTTTGCTGTTTCAAGCCAGCTTTTCTTAACCCTTTTAACACCCTCGATCGTACTTACCAGAATCGGGAATATACAGCCGATAACAATAATAAAGACAATGGAAGTCATTCCAATACCGAACCACGCAAGGGATAACGGAACCCAGGCAAGCGGCGGGATCGGCCGAAAAATCTGAATCAACCCGTTGGAAAACTCTTCCCAGAACGGGTGGCTTCCTAAAAATATACCGAGAGGGACTGCAATAATACAGGCAATTACGAAACCGAGAGTGACACGAATTATACTCTCCCAGGCATTCGAAACAAGACTCCCGATACCGAAAACATCAGCAAACGGTGTCAGCAGCCGTGAAAATACTGCATCAACAGTCGGAAGAATAAATGCATTATTAATTATCAGAGCACATATCTCCCAGATTCCCACAAGAATAAGAGGAAGAATGAGCTTGTAATACCATTTCATGATGAATAAATCCTACCAATATATGCTCATTGAATAGTTATCAAAGTTATGAATAAATAAATCGTCTGACGAAAGAGATGATACTGTCCGCATCAGGTTTTTCGAAAGACCTTCTATGGTCGCATTTTTTTCAGAAAAAAAATGTCCGGTTCGAACTGACTCTGCAGTACACAACACCTGAGACAACGTAGACAATACTCTGAATCTACCGGATGAAACGACACAATTATATAGTAATACTCAGTTTTGCGGAAGTGCATTTAACCAATAAAAAATCTTAAATTTGGATTCTAAGATGAAATAGAGTTTATTTTCTTTAAGTGAAACTCTGCAGTGAGGCACTTCCGCACCGCGCGGTAGGGGGTTTATATACCACGAAGTCAATTTCTTAATTGTAACAGCACAAACCCAAATGAAGATGTGATGAAGCAGGAAACAAAATAAAGCCTGCCTCAGCTGTTGTCAAAAAAGAATATCTCAAAAAAACAAGGAGAAAGAAGATATGCCCGAAATTGATATTGAAGATTTACCCGGAGTAGGACCAGCAACAGCCGACCGTTTACGCGAAGCCGGATACATCACCGTTGAAGCAATTGCAACAGCAACCCCTGCCGACCTCTCTGAAGCAGCAGAATTAGGAGAAGCAACTGCAAAGAAACTGATTAAGGCAGCTGGTCAGCTGGCTGACATCGGCGGTTTCAAAACCGGAACTGACATTCTCATCAGACGTCAGGATGTCAGAAAATTAAAGTGGCTCGTTCCTGAAGTTGATGAGATGCTTGACGGCGGACTTGAAACACAGGCCATCACCGAACTCTACGGTGAATTCGGTTCCGGAAAATCACAGGTCGTTCACCAGATGGCTGTAAACTGCCAGCTTCCTGTTGAACTCGGCGGACTTGACGGTTCATGTCTTTACATTGATACAGAAAACACCTTCCGTCCGGAACGTATTGAGCAGATGGTAAACGGCCTCGAGTTCGAAGAACTTCCCGATGACTACGAAATTCCGCCGGTTGAAGAGTTCCTCGCAAATATTCACATTGCACGTGCACACTCTTCAGATCACCAGATGCTCTTAATCGATGCAGCCCGTGAACTGGCAGCACAGATTGCAGAAACCGGAAAACCTGTAAAACTTGTTATCATCGACTCACTCACCGGTCTTTTCCGCGCAGAGTATGCAGGACGCGGAACCCTTGCCGGACGTCAGCAGAAGTTAAACCGCCACATGCACGATCTCTTCAAACTCATCGACAGCTTAAATGCAGTAGGTCTTGTTACCAACCAGGTTATGTCAAACCCGGCAGCCCTCTTTGCTGACCCGACAAAACCTGTCGGCGGAAATATCGTGGGACACACTGCAACCTTCAGAATATATCTGCGCAAGAGCAAAGGCGGTAAGAGAATCGCACGTCTCGTAGATTCGCCGAACCTTCCGGACGGAGAAGCAGCGTTCGCAGTCGAGACCGGCGGTCTTAAAGAAGCATAACTGTAAGCAACTCTAAACACCCTTTTTTTAAATTATATGAGACAGATGCTGACTGATTTTTTCGGCAGTGATAGTGTATTGGAGATAGATAAACTCCAGTCAGACCATTATCCAGATTAAAAAACAATCAAAAAATGTGAAACGGAATCCTGCAAAAATAAAAAATATTATTTTCTGACTGCAGCAATCAGCTCGGGAATCATTGCCTCAAACTTCACACCATACCAGTGCTTTTCGTCATTGATGGTATTTTCAATACAGCGTACAGTAAAGTCAGCCGCAATTTTTGCTGATGTGTATGCATCGTTTCCATTGAAAAGAGCCCCTACAAAGGTAGATGCATACACATCCCCGGTACCGTGACAGCTGCGGTCGATTTTACGATGCTCGTAATATGAGTAGTTTCCGTTTTCAAAGACAGCAACACCTGTGCGCGTTTCTTTGTAACTGACACCGGTTAATATTACTGTCTTTGCGCCGAGTTTCGATAATCTGTCAATCAGTTCACGGATGTAGGCTTCCTCATACACTGTTTTATACGGCATATCTGTAAGCATACATGCTTCAGTAATATTCGGGATTATGATATCTGCCGTGCTGCAGAGTTTTTTCATCTCTGCAACATATGCCATGTCAAATGCAGGATAGAGAACACCGTTATCTGCCATTGCAGGATCTACGATGCGCAGACAGGGGAAGGAATCCATAAGTTCCATGACAGAGGCAACCTCTTCCTTACTTCCGAGGTATCCGGTATAGACTGCATCAAACGTAAGCGGAATACTTTCCCAGTGTTTTCTAATCTCCGGAATGTCTTCTGCCAGGTCACGGCAGGTAAATCCGGTAAAACCTGAAGTGTGTGTTGATAATACAGCAGTCGGAAGAACTACCGTTTCAATGCCGCACGCTGAAATTATCGGCAGAGCCACGGTAAGTGAACACTGCCCGAAACAGGAAATATCCTGAATAGTAACTACACGAGTATCTTTCATTTGCGTAATGTACAGCCCGCAGCAGGGCTGCAGAATATGTCTGAATATGTTTCTGGTAATAAGTAATAAATCAAACCCACGCGAACACTGTTACGGTATACCGTACTATGTATCGAAAACCTGCAGAATCCTTAACACCCCGTGAACTGCTGCACAGACAGGGATATAATTTCATCTCCGAAAAAAGCAGCGCAGCAGTAAAACCCTGCATGTGGTGCAAACGCGCGGTCCGCGGCGGAGAATCCTGCTACAAACATCAGTTTTACGGCATCGAAACTGCAAAATGCGTGCAGATGACACCAACTCTGCGCTGCAACCAGCGCTGTGTCTTCTGCTGGCGCTCGATGGAGTATGAAATTGAGCCGGACGAAGTGCTTTCTCCCGGGGAGATAGTGTCTGCAATACCTGCGCTGCAGCGCAAGGGACTTTCCGGAGACAAACCGTTTTCCGATGCAGAGTTCTGGGAAGAAGCTACCGCGCACCCTACACAGTTTGCAGTATCTTTGTCGGGAGAGCCGACACTCTACCCGAAACTTCCTGAACTGATATCTCGCTTAAAAGAGGGAGGAAACTCAGTCTTTGTTGTTTCAAACGGCACCAATCCGTCAATGATTCGAAAAATCAGTCCGACGCAGCTTTATCTCTCGCTTGATGCAGGATGCTTGGAGCAGTATGAGAAAATCTGCAGACCCGTCGGCAGCGCCGCAGAAATGTGGAACAACATCCAGGAATCCTTAGATTTTCTGCAGGAAAAAGAAGCCGAAGGCATCCGTACTGCAGTACGGACGACACTTGTTAAGGGACTGAATGATACTGATGAAGATGCAGCATCCTTTGCAAAGATTATCATGCGTTCAAAACCAATGTATGTTGAAATCAAAGGATACATGTATCTTGGATACAGTCGAATAAGATTATCAGAAACTGCGGTTCCGGATATGACTGAAATCAGAGCGTTCGCGAAAAAGACAGCATCTCTTTCCCGGTACGAACTGATGGATGAAAATGAACCGAGCCGCGTTGTTGTCATGAGGAGACAAAAATGAAATTTGACATAGAGGAATTCAGAGAACGGCGGAAAACCGACTTTGAAGGCGCCTGGCATGCAGGACCTTCAGTAATTACCCCGCCGCCGGCAGCAAACATCTATCCGCGCTACACGTACCGCAGAGCACAGGTTCACCCTATCTTTGATACTATTGCAAGATTACGCGCTGCATACCTTTCGATGGGATTCGATGAAGCCATGGTTCCGGTCTTTATCGACGAGTCGGATATCTACCGTCAGTTCGGACCTGAAGCCGCAGCAGTTCTTGACCGCGTGTTCTATGTCGGCGGTCTGCCGCGTCCGAATGTCGGTATCTCCAAAGAGCGCCTGGACAAGATTGCAGAAATCTTAGGCAAGCCGCTCGAAGAAGGTGCTGATGAAAAACTGATGAAATGTCTGCACCGCTACAAGAAGGGAAAGTTCGACGGAGACGACCTTGCACACGAGATGGCTGTTGCCTTAAACACAGACGACGGTGTTGTTGTCCACGTACTTGATGCAGTCTTCCCGGAATTTAAAGAACTCGCACCTGAGTCATCAAGAACCACCCTTCGTTCACACACAACAAGCGGCTGGTTCCTGTCTCTTGCACAGATGTGGGACAAACGCCCGCTTCCAATCCGCATGTTCTCTGTTGACCGCTGTTTCCGCCGCGAGCAGGAGGAGGATGCAACACATCTTCGTACCTATCACTCTGCATCCTGTATTGTTGCAGGCGAAGATGTAACGGTAGAGGAAGGAAAAGCAGTTGCAGCAGGTCTTCTTTCGGCATTCGGTTTCACCGAGTTCCAGTTCAGACCTGATGACAAGCGCTCAAAGTACTATATGCCGGGCACTCAGACTGAAGTGTACGGAAAGCATCCGGTTCACGGCTGGGTTGAGGTCGCAACGTTTGGTATCTACTCTCCTGCAGCACTTGCCGAGTACGGCGTAGGCGTTCCGGTCATGAACTTAGGTATGGGTGTTGAGCGTCTTGCTATGGTGTTAACCCAGGCTGAAGATGTAAGAAAACTCTCCTACGCACAGCTCTATCCGCCGGTATATTCCGACCTGCAGATTTCCCGCGGTATCGGATTAAAGGAAGAAGCACAGACTGTTGAAGGAAGACATGCTGTATATGCAGTAATGGAGACTGCAAAAGCCCACGCCGCAGACAAATCCCCGTGCGCATTTACTGCATGGACCGGAGAACTCTACGGGCACAAAGTTGAGATTTCCGTTGAAGAGCAGGAAGCTGACTCCACCCTCTTAGGCCCTGCAGCACTGAACGAAATCTTTGTCAGAAACGGCGCTGTATTAGGCGTTCCGGACAATGAAAAGTTCGCAGATGTCCGTGCTGAAGGAACTGACACCGGCATCTCATTCCTCTATGCAGCAGGAAATCTTGCTCTTGCCAGAATCGAAGAGGCAGCACGCCTTGGGGAAGGAACTTCTGTGCAGATTAAGATGTCCAAGCACCCGAGCGACATCAACGTAAAGATTGAAGACTGGACTATGCGCTACATCACTGACAATAAAAAGAAGATTGACCTGCGCGGCCCGGTCTTTATGACCGTTTCCTCAAAAATACTCTGATATTTCTTACCCCTTACTTTTTTTACCGGATACAAAACCCTTTATTCTTACCAGTCAACGAGTATAGTATATGGACTCCGCTGTTCCGATTATTTTTATTCCGGGAATTCTTTCCAGTCAGCTCTATCTTCCGGAGAACGGAAAGAAAATCTGGCTATCCCCGCTTTTCTTAAAAATGCCGGAACGGATGGAAATATCATCTCCTCTCACGGTCAAAAACAATGAAACCGACCAGCAGACGCTTCCGGGTGCGAAGCGCGAAAAGGGGATGATGATGAAAGAACTCCATCTCATTGAAAAACTCTGCAGTACGTTTCCGGAAAGACCTGTCTATTATTTCTCCTACGACTGGCGTTCATGTAGAAAACCTGTGAGAAAACTTCTCGAACTGACTGACTATCTGAAAAAGCAGGGTTATGAAAAAGCAGATGTTATCTGTCACAGTATGGGAGGACTTGTGCTTTCTTCTTATGTTGCCCGCAACGGACTGGAATTTTTCAGAAAAATAATCTGCCTTGCAGTTCCGTTTGAAGGGTCTCCTCTGATTGAAAAACTCGCGGTAACCGGAGACATTCACTCGATTCCAAACTCGGTTGCCGAGACCTTTAAACTCTCGAAAGAGATGCTGGTAGAGTATCCGTCTGCCGCTGACCTGCTGCCGAGCGCTGAATACCTTTCAGTATATCCCATTTACCGCAAAGGAATACCTATGACTCCAGAGGAGACGGAATCTTTTCTCGGAGAACTGATGCCGAAAACATTTTCCGCCGGCAGGAAGTTTCAGCGGTCTCTGCATAGGAATGCGTATAAGCAGCTTCTTGACTATCCGGACTGCTGCTTCGGCATAGGTGTCGGCAAGGAAACCACTCAGACAATATCACTTGAAGACGACGGCGAGATTGAAGAATATACTGATGCATCCGGCGACAGAGATGTGCCGGAGTATTCTTCTACGATGTGCGGCAGAGTTGAAAAACTCGGATTTAAGCGATTCAGACGGTTTGATGCCAGACACTCCGAACTGCTTCGTGCAGGAGAACCTATGGACTGGATTCTTGAACTGCTGGGTGCGGATGAAGAGAAGAGACGCGGTTCTGAGAAAAAAGAGATAAAGAAAGAGGAGAGCAGCAGGGAACAATCTAAAACCAGCGGGCAATGACATCTAAGTTTTCTTCCTCCGGGTATTGACTTCCAGAGGAAAACCATAACACATATCTAAGGAGGAAATCCCCGCTATTTCAGACAGAACTGAACAACAGCCGGTTTCACCTCATTTTTGAGACGTATTTGCATGGGTAGATATTTCTGCTGAAGAGGACAATTATATTCATACTGACACGGAAAAAACCCGCAGAAATACATCAGGAGAATGTCAAATATGGCAGAGGCTGAATACAGAATCGAAGAAGACTCAATTGGTTCAAAAAAAGTTCCGATTGATGCATATTACGGCGTTCAGTCGTTAAGAGGAAAGGAAAACTTCCCGATTACCGGACAGACAATGAACACAATGTTCATATTATCCCTTGCTGAAATCAAAAAAGCAGCAGCTGAGGTAAACAGCAAAGTCGGCTGTCTTGACCGGAAAAAAGCAGAAGCAATCATGCAGGCTTGTGATGAAATTCTGGAAGGAAAACTGCATGACCAGTTTATTGTAGACCCAATTCAGGGAAGTGCCGGAACATCAATGAATATGAATGCCAATGAGGTCATTGCAAACCGTGCGATAGAAATTCTCGGCGGCAGAAAAGGTGACTACTCCATTGTTCATCCGAATGATAATGTAAACTACGGACAATCCACCAACGATGTAATTCCTACAGCAGGAAAGATGACGATTCTCAAACTCTGGGTGGACTGCAAGGAAAGTCTTGAGGACCTTCACTCGGCATTCATGAGAAAAGCAGCGGAGTTTGACGGCATTGTCAAAATGGGCAGAACCCAGCTGCAGGACGCAGTACCAATCCGCCTCGGACAGGAGTTCCACTCATACGGAGCTGCCATACGCAGAGGTATTGACCGTATCGACAAGGTCATGGATGAGATGCGGTATGTCAACCTCGGAGGAACTGCTGTCGGAACAGGACTGAATGCAAATATTGCCTATTTCTGGACGGTTGTTCCGGAGCTTGCAAAAATTACCGGCCTTCCGCTCGTTCAGGCGGCTGACCCTGTTGACGGTACGCAGAATCTTGACCCCATTGCGGCAGTCTCATCAGCATTTAAGTCACTTGCAGTAGCTCTTTCAAAGATGTCAAACGATCTCCGTCTGATGTCTTCAGGCCCCAGATGCGGACTGCAGGAGATTACACTACCTCCAATGCAGAACGGGTCCTCAATTATGCCCGGAAAAGTAAACCCGGTCATCCCTGAGGTCATGAACCAGGTCTGTTTCAGAGTCATCGGCCATGATGTAACTATTACTCTTGCCGCTGAGGCAGGTCAGTTTGAACTGAACGCATTTGAACCGATTATTTATCATTGTATCTTCGAGATTATTTCATCAATCGACCATGCAGCCTGGACATTTACCAGAAACTGCATCAACGGCATCAAAGCAAACGAAGAGCACTGTAAAGAACTTATTGACTCATCGGTCGGTGTTATAACAGCCATCTGTCCGCATGTCGGATACAAGAAAGCAGCAGCAGTTGCAAAAGAGGCCATTAAAACCGGAGCATCCGTAAAAGATCTGATTAAGAAAGAAAATCTCCTTACTGATGATGAACTGAGACGGATTATGGACCCCATGAGTATGACTACTCCCGGTATTGTTGCAGAAGACCTTCTTAGACGGCATAAAGAGTAACATAATTTTTCACAATCTTTTTTTAAAGAAACAGCCTGCAGAGACAGTATTATTGTACAGACCTGCCGTTAAAGAGCTTTGCTCCTAAATTCGATAACCTGCTCCTAAAATCACCAATCTTGCTCCTAAATTCCGCATCTGAATCCGTAGAATCCCCTCGTAGAGGTATTTAGGAGCAGATTCAGATTTTCTTTGCTCCTAAATTCAGCAATCCTGCTCCTAAATTC
>DALTWQ010000120.1 GCA_029987025.1 Methanocorpusculum sp.
AAAAAATTACACCATCCGTTCTGCAAGTCCTGCAAGAACGTCAGGTATCTTAATTCCCTGAGGGCACACCTCGAGACATTTTCCGCAGTGAATACAGCAGGACGGCTGTTCATTTTCCGGAAGGAACTTAAGGAGCAGAGCCGTTATCCTCCAGCCGTTCGAGATTTTATCATCATTATAGAGCTCGATAAGCCGCGGGATATTAAGGAACTTCGGGCACTGCGAAACACAGTACTTGCACTTGGTACAGGGAATACCTGTGCTTATCTTTTCGGCGATGCTGAACAGAACCTTCTTTTCTTCTTCAGACAAGGGTTTGTTCTCATTCCAGATATCGATATTTTCTGCGAGCTGCTCAAGCGAAGAGGAACCTGTCAGGGTAACGCCTGTAATATCGATTGACTGAAGGAAACGAAATGCCCATGCTGCAGCTGATTCATCCGGACGAAGCGCTTTAAGCGCTGCCGCATCTTCGTCAGCGAGATTTGCAAGACGGCCCCCGCGCATCGGTTCCATTATCCAGAGCGGGAGTTTGTACTTTCGCAAAAGTTCAACTTTTTTATCCGCGTGCTGATAGTTCCAGTCAACCCAGTTTACCTGCAGCTGACAGAACTCCATCTCGTCCCCGTAGGTTTCAAGGAACCGCTGGATAGTTTCTGCAGAGCCGTGAGCGGAGAATCCGAGATGTCTGATTCGCCCCCGTTTTTTCTGCTCGATAAGATATGGAACAATGCCCAGCTTCTGGTTAAGGTACGTGTCGATATCGACTTCTACGACATTATGTACGAGATAGAAATCAAAGTACTCAAGCCCGGTTTTTCTGAGCTGCTCTTCAAAGACCTCTTCAACCTTGCCCGCAAGTTCAGGGATGAATCCGGGAAACTTCGAGGTGATAAAATAGCTTTCCCGCGGATATTTTCTAAGGACGTTTGCCATAAACGCCTCGGAGTTGCTGCCGTGGTACGTCCATGCTGAGTCGAAATAGTTTATACCGTGGCTGTAGGCATAATCGACCATTTCTTCCGCTTTTGCTTCATCGATTTTTGCATCGTCATGGTCAATGACCGGAAGACGCATTGAGCCGAAACCGAGTGCAGAGATTTTTTCGCCGCAGAGCTTTCGATAGAGCATTTATCCTCCGGATACAGGGGGATAGAGGACTATTTCGTCGCCGTCACTTAAGGTGATTTCTGAGGCGTCTTCTGCGTCAATCCGCTCCTGGTTGTACATGATAACAACATGAGATCTGATAACGCCTTTGTCAAAGAGTTCGGTCTGTGCGGCACGTTTTTCTCCGGCGAAGAGGATTAATGCATCATAGATGGTCGATGCGTGAGGAACGTCGAGTTTTTTTTCTTCGCCGAAGAGTTCACGGAATTTTGCAAATGACCGGATGGTAATCTCGGTCATTTCTTTTCACAGATCTCCTGGAGGGTGATGGTAAATACAAGTGTTTTTCCTGCGAGCTCCATGTTGCCGTCTATCTGGACGATTTCATCGTTGATTTTGGTGATGACAACCGGCACCTGGTTTCCGTCGCCTAAGGTTATCATGAGTTTATCACCGGCGTTTGCGGTAAAATCAGCAGGGAATTCTTTTCTCGGAATATCTGCTATGAAGTCGTCAGACCGCGGCCCATAGGCTTTTTCGGGCGGAATTGTGACGGTTTTGGTTTCTCCAATCTCCATTCCGAGAACTGCTTCATCGAATCCGGCAACAACCATGCCGGAACCGGCGGTGAACTCTAACGGATCTCTTCCTTCGGATGAGTCAAACTGTGTTCCGTCGGTGAGTTTTCCGATATAATGGACACGTATTGTGTCTCCTTTTTTTACGGGCATACGTATCTATCTCGTTTGTTTTTCTTT
>DALTWQ010000046.1 GCA_029987025.1 Methanocorpusculum sp.
CCTTCTTTCAGTTTTCCAACTTCGGTTTGTTCCTTCATTGTTAATCTATCTATATTATATGAGGTATGTATTTAAGAGTGTTGCGGCACGAAGGTGTAAAAGAAAGCATAAAATCCTTATCCATACATAAAATATAGTAACATGTTATCTCCGGAAGAGTTCTTCTCACTCTGCGAAACTGCAGCAGCGCGTATTAAGGATGCACTTGTTCCTCTGGTCGGAACCGAGTACGGTGCGGAAGAACTCTGTATGGGTGCAGATAATACGCCGACAGAACGTCTGGATAAGATTGCTGAAGATATTGTGCTCGAAATTTTCCGTGAGCATAAGGTCTGTAAACATCTGCTTTCAGAAGAGGCGGGAATGGTGGATGTCGGAGGGGATGCCGGAATCGCTTATCTGGACCCAGTTGACGGTTCGTTCAACGCGGGTGCGGGCATTCCGTTTTATGCGCTGTCAGTCGCATTATCTGACGGGCACGATGTCATACTCGGGTATGTGAGAAATCTTGCATCGGATGAGGTTTTTACGGCGGTAAAAGGAAAGGGTGCATTTCTGAACGGAAAGGCGATTCATCCGTCAGAAAAATCAGGACTGAATGTGAGTGCGCTTTCTGTATATGCACCGTCTCCGAAAATGAAAAAACTGCTTGATGCAGGATACTCTGCGCGCAGGAGCCGCAAGTTCGGAGCATCAGCTCTTGAGCTCTGTTATGTCGCCTGCGGACGCCTCGAAGGATTCCTTGATCTGCGCGGAACTCTGCGCATCACAGATGCGGCCGCTGCGATTCTGATTCTGGAAGAAGCAGGAGGCGTTGTTTCTCTTCCGGAGGGGGACACGTGTGTCTTTCCGGATGATGTCAGATGCGGGCGCTGTTTGCTGGGCGCAAACAAACCTATGCATGAAATTCTTTCATCAATGATGAGGTCATTATGAAAATTTGTATTGTATCAAAGATTGATTCAAAAGAGCCGGTTGAACTTGCACAGTCTCTCGGCTGGGAACTTTCAAATCTCGGGCATGAGGTAATTTACGAGGAGTCGATTGCCTCAGAGCTTGGGTATTCAGGTGTTCAGCTCGAAAACTGCGATGCGGATATGGTGCTTGTAGTGGGCGGTGACGGCAGTGTTCTCCGCGCTGTACGGCTTATGAAGAAACAGATTCCTGTGCTCGGCATTAATCAGGGGCAGGTCGGTTTTCTTACCGATGTTGAGCGGGAAAATCTGACGCAGGCAATTTCTTCTTTGAAGCTGCCGCTGGATGTCGATTCACGTATGAGAATTTCTGTCTCGTGCGAGGGGCGGGATTTAGGTGCCGCATTAAATGAGGCGGTCATTCTTACCTCGCGCCCGGCAAAGATGCTGATATTTACCATCTATGCGGACGGGCAGAAGATTGATTCGTTCCGCGCCGACGGGCTGATTGTAAGTACGCCTACGGGTTCTACCGCATACGCGATGAGTGCCGGAGGTCCTATCATTGACCCGTCGCTTGAGGCGATTCTTCTGGTTCCTATTGCACCCTATATGCTTTCTTCGCGCCCGTATCTTATCAGTTCTTCAGCAACACTCAGGATTGAGACGACCTCTATGAATAAGTCTGCGGTTCTGGCTATGGATGGCAAAGACCAGTATGATATAGGCGAGAAGGCGGATATCCTTATCCGGAAAGCAGAATCTCCGGCTCTTTTTGCGGATGTCGGACGCACGTTCTTTGAAAAAGTTAAGCAGAAGCTCGGGCAGCACTGATTATGGGATTATTCAGCAGAAAAAAGGATGGGGCGGAGTCTTCATCAAAGGTATCATCAGCAGATTCGGCCATGTGGCTTTCAAACGCAGCAGCGTTTATGCGCAGGAACAACTACTCAGGTGCTCTTCACTGTCTTGATGAGGCGCTGAAAGCAGATCCTGAAAATCCTGCTGCCTGGCATGAAAAAGGCAGGATGCTTGCGCTTCTGAAGCATGAAGAGGCATCTCTTGCAGCGTATGACAAGGCGATTTCCCTTCGTCCGAATACTGCTGTGTATTATCACAACAAAGGAGATGCGCTTGCATCATTTTCACGATTCGATGAGGCTGATGAGTATTTCTTAAAAGCCATTTCTCTTTCGCCCGATGACGTTGTGTATCTGACAAGTCATGCCCGTATTCTCGCGCAGAAGAAGCAGTTTAAGGATGCGGATGCAATTATGGCTAAAATCTGCAAGATGGAGGCACGGGCTCCAGAACACTGGTTTAACCGTGCGGAGTTTCTTTATGCCGCAGGGAAGTACCGCGATGCAGTGAACTGTTATCATGCATCTATTGAGATTGCTCCCGGAAACCCGGTAGGTCACTTCAACTGCGGAAACGCCCTTGCAAAGCTCGGAGACCATGAAGAAGCGGTCAGATGTTTTGACAAGGCGCTGAAGTATGAGCGGTCGATGACGGGTGCTATGAATAATAAGGGACTTTCTTTGAGTATTTTAGGCGACCACAAAAAAGCGTACGACTGTTTCCGCCGTGTGTTAATTGCACGTCCGAATGATGCTGACGCTCTGTTTAATAAAGGGTATGAACTGCTGATGCTCGAAGAGTATGAAGATGCTGCTGCTGCATTTGACCAGTGTCTTTCCTGCGCCGGAGAAAACCGCCGCGACTTAATTGACCGCGCCCGCGAAAGCAAGGCCGAAGCACAGAAGAAAATGCAGGAAAAATAATTTTTCCTTCTTTTGTGTAAATCTATTTTTTGAAAAAAAGTTTGCAGGTTTTTTTTGATTTTATATTTCTGACTCAGTGTTTGCAGTTTCCATGACAGTGATGTGCTGCATCATCACCGTGATGGCTGCAGACGGTTTCCGCATTGAACTGCAGTCTGCCTTCGGCAAGTGCCGCTGCTGCATCGTCAGTGCTGCCGGAAACGCCCGGATAAAGTTCGATGCCTGCAGATGCTGCAGCGTATCGTGCACCGCTTCCGATGCCGCCGCAGATTAATGCATCTGCATCGAGCGAGAGCAGGATGTCAACTAATGCTTCATGTCCGGTTCCGTTAGTCTTGACTACTTTTTTATCAGAAACTTTTCCGCCGGAGATTGTGTAGACTGCAAACTCGGGTGTTGCTCCGAAGTGCTGGAAAACCATGCCGTTTTCAGAAGTAACTGCGATTCTCATAGATATTCATTGGTGTTTCAGTGCGATAAAGATAAGGATGGGAAAACCGTCGGATTTTTCTGAGCGGGTTATCATCCGGCAAATTCATATTGATTAATCATGATAAATATAAGGTGTTATGAGAGAACTTCGTATCCACGGAAGAGGTGGTCAGGGTTCTGTAACGGCTGCCGAGTTAATCGCAACCGCTGCATTTACCGCAGGCGTCTTTTCCCAGGCATTTCCGGCGTTCGGTGTGGAACGCCGCGGTGCACCGGTACAGGCCTTCGTCAGGTTCAGTGACCAGAAAATCCGCCTGAGAAGCCAGGTATATGAACCGGATTATGTCATAGTGCAGGACAGCACCTTAATTCGCGACGTCAACGTCTTTGCCGGTATGAAAAAAGGCGGAATCGCCTTAATCAATACCGAAAAGAAGGCAGAATACAACGTGCCCGAAGGTGTAAAAGTCATCGCCTTCGATGCAACCAAAGTCGCCATCGAAGAAATCGGACTTCCGATTACCAATACAACTCTGATGGGTGCATTCGCAGCAATCTCCGGAGAAATCACTCTCGATGCATTAAAAGAAGCAATCGAAGGAAGATTCCCCGGAAAACTTGCCGTGACTAATTTTGCTGCTGCAAAGCGCGCCTATGAAATGCTGATGGAGGAGAAGAACTAATGCCGCTTGGAATTGGATGTACTGCACGTCCCGGAAACGGCCGGAACAACAAAACCGGTTCATGGCGTGTCTATTACCCCGTACTTGATACCGCAAAATGCACAAAATGCGGCACCTGCCAGTTAATCTGTCCGGAAGGCTGTGTATATCAGAACGAAGACAAGACCTACACAATCGACCTCGACTACTGCAAAGGCTGCGGTCTTTGTGCAGCAGAATGCCCGGACAAGGCAAAAGCGATTTCCATGCATCTGGAGGAAAAATAAATGACAATGAAAATTATGGAAGGATCCATGGCTGTTGCAGAAGCAGTAACGCTCTGCCGCCCGCAGGTCATTTCCGCATATCCGATTACTCCGCAGACGCATATTGTAGAAGACCTTGCATCCATCATTGCTGACGGAAAGCTTGATGCAGAATACATCTGTGTTGAGTCCGAGTTCTCTGCATTATCTGCATGTATAGGAGCATCTGCTGCAGGAAGCCGTGTTTACTCTGCAACCACCTCCCAGGGACTTGCATTAATGGGTGAGGTCGTCTTCAACTCTGCAGGTATGCGCCTTCCGATTGTAATGGGTATTGCAAATCGTGCAATCTCTGCCCCGCTTTCTATCTGGAATGACCAGCAGGATTCTATCATGATGCGTGATTCCGGATGGATTCAGACTTACGCAGAAGACAACCAGGAAGCAGTGGATTTACACATCTTATCCTACAAAGTCTGCGAAGACCATGATATTCTCCTGCCGGCCTTTGTCTGCTTTGACGGATTCATCTTATCCCACGTCTACGAGCCGGTCGACATCCCCGAGCAGGAACAGGTTGACAGATTCTTAGGTCCGTTCACTCCCTATCAGAAACTCGACTGCAAAGACCCGATTTCGTTCGGTATGTACGCAACTCCTGAGTACTATCTTGAGTTCCGCTACGAGCACGATGCAGCAGTCAAGCGTGCAGCAGAAGCATTCAAAAAACACGCAAAAGAGTTTGCAAAGATTTTCGGCCGTGACTACTCCGAGTTAGTTACCAAATACCGGATGGATGATGCAGAAACCGTAATTGTTGCAATGGGTTCCATCTGCGGAACTATCAAGGATGCCATTGACGAGATGCGTGCTGCAGGAAAGAAGGTAGGACTTCTCGGTATCAGAATGTTTCGGCCGTTCCCGTCCGAAGACATCCGTGCAGCTCTTGCAGATGCAAAGCGTGTTGCAGTCCTTGATAAAAACATCAGTCTTGGTGCAAAAGGTGCCGCAGCCCTTGAAATCAAGGATGCCTGCTACGGCATGAACGTTCCGATTTTAGATTATATCATCGGTCTCGGCGGCCGTGATGTAAAGATTTCCGACATCAAAGAGGTTGTAAAACTCTGTGAGGAAGGAAAAGGCGATATGTTCTACGGCTTACGCGAGGAGGTGCTCTGATATGGTTGACAGAAAACTTGAAAACTTTGAGTGCGGCCACCGTGCCTGCGGCGGCTGCGGTGCATCTGCAGCAGTCAGAATGATTTTAAAAGGCGCCGGCGAAAACACGATTGTTGTATCTCCGACCGGATGTCTTGAAGTCTTCTCCACCCCGTACCCTGAAACAGCATGGAAAACACCCTGGATACACTCTCTCTTCGAAAACGCATCCGCTGTTGCCTCGGGTATTGAAGCATCCTTAAAGAAGCAGGGAAGACTCGGAAACGAAAAAATTCTCGTAGTAGGCGGTGACGGTGCAACACTCGATATCGGAACACTTTGTATCTCCGGTGCATTCGAGCGCGGACACGACTTCACCTACATCTGCTATGATAATGAAGCATACATGAACACGGGTATTCAGCGTTCCGGTGCAACTCCGTATGATGCAGACACCACCACCACACCTGCCGGTGCCTGTTCATTCGGAAACAGCCGTCCCAAAAAGGATCTCCCGCAGATTCTGGTAGCCCACGGTTCACCGTACGTTGCAACCGCCACTATGGCTTACCCGATGGACTTAATGAAAAAGGTCGAGCGTGCAATGAACACCAAAGGACCCTGTTACATCCAGGTCCATGCACCGTGCTGTACCGGATGGGGATTCGACAGTTCCAAGACGATGGAAATCGGACGCATGGCTGTCGAGTGCGGTCTCTGGGTTAACTATGAGATTGTAAATGGTGTTTTAGAGACACAGAAGAAGGTAAAGCGTGTGCCGGTAGATTCCTACCTGCAGGCACAGAAGCGTTTCCGCCACCTCTTCAAGCCCGCAAGAAACGATGCTGAGATTGCCAAGATTCAGGCTATCGCTGATGCCAATGCCGCAAAGTACGGCATTGACTTATAATTTTTTACCCGCTAAACTTTTTTTCCTAGTTTATTTTGTTGGAATAATCATCTGTTATGATAAAATCTAGTTCTTCCGCAAAAATTCCGGTGAATATTTCAGTCAGTCATCCTCTGCTGATGCCTATTCATCCCGTGTTCACAACAAAAGACCTATACTACTGCCGGACAAATATATATCCACAAATCCACAGGAGAATACAAAAATGAGTGATAAACCCGAAGGATGCGACGGACACTGCGATACCTGTTCGTCCAAAACTGATTCCTGTCAGAAGCCGAAGAAAGCAGACATCAGTGTAAAGCATGTTATCCTTGTCTTATCCGGCAAGGGAGGCGTCGGAAAGAGTACCGTCTCCGTAAACCTTGCCTATGCATTATCCAACCACGGATACCAGACCGGTCTTATGGACCTTGATATCCACGGTCCTTCCATTGCAAAAATGCTCGGCATCGAAGACCTCCGCCTTCAGGGAATCGGCAATAAGATTATGCCGATTAAGGTAACCGGTTCATTAAAGGTTATCTCCATGGCTCTTCTCTTAAATGAGACCGACAGCCCGGTTGTCTGGAGAGGGCCTATGAAGGCCGCTGCAATCCAGCAGTTCTTAGGTGACGTTGACTGGGGAGACCTTGACTACCTTGTCTGCGACCTGCCGCCGGGGACCGGTGACGAAGCCTTAAACATCGTTCAGTTCGCACCGAACGTAGAAGGAGCAGTTATTGTTACTACTCCGCAGGATGTTGCAGTTCTTGACTCAACCAAGGCAATCAAGTTCATCGAAATGATGGAACTTCCGGTCTTAGGTATCGTTGAGAACATGTCCGGCCTTGTCTGCCCGCACTGCGGCGAAATCCTTGACGTTTTCGGACGCGGCGGAGGAGAAAAGGCTGCTGAGAAGTACAACGTCCCCTACCTCGGTGCAATCCCGCTTGACATCGACATGAGAAAAGCAGGCGACGAAGGAAGACCATTCATTCTCAGGAATCCGGGACAGAAAGGCGGAGAAGCAACCCGCGAAGCAGTCGACAAGGTTATGGAAAACCTTATCGCCGAAGTTGAAAAACGCGAAAACTAACCTCACGATATGAAAGTCCTCATCGCAGAATATACGCAGTTCAACAACCCCTACCTTGCTCCTGAGGGCAAGGTGATGGTTGATGTTCTGCGCAAATCCTTTGAAAGCTGCGGCTATGAAGTAGTAACACCTGCCGGCGGAAAAGATTTCGGAGAAGAAATCAGCCGTCTTGCACCTGACTGCGAGTACAGTCTGGTAATCACTCCCGATGCACTGCTTTCAACGTACACTCATGCCGCAGAACTTCTCTCTCACAATATCGGTTCAGACAGTACCGCTGCCGCAGTCGCTGCAAACAAACGTCTGACCTCCAAGCTGCTTGCCGCACGCGGTATCGCAGTCCCCAAAGAAGTCGGGCCCGACTTTGCAGGCAAACGTGTCATTAAGCCGGTTAAAGGTGAAGGCTCGATAAATGTCCGCATCGCAAAAGACGGCGAACTTCCAAAAGACGATGAGATGTGTGTTGAGTACATCGAAGGAAAACACTTCAGCGTAAGTCTTGTCGGAAGCCGTGTTGTAGGGGAAGCCTGCGGATTCTACAGCGGCCTTCCGCCGGTTCTTCTTACCGTAAACAGCCAGAATGCATACATCGATGAGGGAGGATTCTTCCGCTATGCCGGGGGAGAAACACCGGTCCATCCCCCTCTGGAAAAAGAGATGTTCGAGACCGCAGCAAAGACCATCGAGGCATTAGGCTGTCAGGGCTATGTCGGGGTTGACATGGTTGTATCAGGCGATAAAATCTATGTGGTCGATGTAAATGCACGGCCCACGATGAGTATTGTCGGAATCACCAAAGTAATCGAAGAGGAACTCGCAGACATTCTGCTCAAAGCAACCGTAGGTCTTCCGCCGGAGAAAATCCATTACAACGGAAAGACTGCTGTATTCGATGCAGAAGGCGGAGTTACTGTCAGATGATTGGAATTGATGTAGGAGGAGCCAACCTCAAGATTGTAGATGATGCAGGTGTCCACATCCGCTACTGTCCGCTATGGAAAGAGTCTCCTCTTGCAGACCTTCTTGCCGAGTTCAAAGGCGATGATGCCGCTGTTGTTATGAGCGGGGAACTTGCCGACGGTTTTTTTAACAAGCAGGAAGGAATTTCATTTATCGTTGATGCGGTGAAGAAATCCTTTCCGGATGCTGTCTTTTACGGAATGGACGGTACATTCCATAAAGAGGCATGCCATGAACTTGCTGCGGCAAACTGGCTTGCATCTGTTGCCTGTCTTAAAAAGCAGTATCCAAATGGAATGATGCTTGATATCGGAAGCACCACTGCTGATATTGTGCCCTTTTCCGGCTTTGAAAAACTCATCGGCATGACTGATACGCTGCGTCTCCAGGCAGGGTATCTTGTCTATACGGGTATGCTCAGGACACCTGCTGCAACACTTGCATCGTCTGCGGTTGTAAACGGTATTCCGACGCCATTTTCCACAGAATACTTTGCCTGCAGCGGGGATGCGCATTTTGTTCTCGGCAATATCTCTCCTGATGAGTACACAGCAGCAACGCCGGACGGAAAAGAAGTCTCCCGCGAAGCATGCCTGCGGCGTCTTGCCCGGACAGTCTGTGCTGACCTGGAAGAAATCGGCGAAGAAGGCGCTCTCTCTATTGCAGAAGCATTCTGTGCGGCGCAGAAAAAACTGGTCTGTGATGCAGTGTTCCGCGTGAAAGAGGAAAGCGGTGCAGATACGGTTCTCGTAGGCGGTATCGGTTCGAAAACGTTTGCTCCGTATGTCAGCGGGATTGACCTTACGGCAGAACTGAATATTCCTGCAGATGCGCTTCCTGCGTATGCGGTGCGGGAGCTTGCCCGCGGGATGTTCTAAATGGCGCGTCCGCGTATTCTTCTGACAAACGATGACGGGGTAAACTCCGTAGGCATCTGGGCGGCATATGATGCGATGTCGGCTTTCGCTGACGTTATTGTCTGCGCTCCTGCGGTGCAGCAGAGTGCTGCAGGACGCTCCATCTCTATTTTTGATGCGCTCCGGATGAATGAAGTAACAATCAACGGTCATAAAGCATACGCTGTTGACGGAAGGCCTACTGATGCGCTGATTCTGGGAATTCATGCGCTCAAGTGTAAGCCTGACCTTGTCGTATCCGGCGTAAATCTCGGAGAAAATATTACTGCTGAGTCAGTTACTACCTCAGGTACGGTGGGGGCCGCTATGGAGGCCGCAAACCAGGGGGTTCCTGCTGTCGCGTTTTCTCTTGAGATGGTAAACGACGGAGACAAGTTTACCGACCCGCGTTCGCATCAGCTGGATTTTTCCGGCGTAAAAGAGGTTATCTCACGCCTTGTTCCGGTTATTTTAGCGGAAGGGATTCCGGCAGGAGCAGATTTGCTGAATGTGAACATCCCTGCAGGCGAGATTAAAGGGTATAAAGTATCACACCTGGGTCCTCGTCTTTTTAAGACCTCGGTTGAGACGCGGATTGACCCGCGCGGAAAGCCGTACTACTGGATTTGCGGGGAGATTCTTTCGGACGCGGAAAAGAATTCAGATACCGAAGCGCTTCACTCGGGATATGTGACAGTAACACCGCTTACGATGGACAATACTGCTCACTCTTCTGTTGAAATGACAAAAGAACTCTTAAAGCACGCCGGTGTTGAGTAAGAACAGATACCGACGTCACCTTAATTTAGAGTTCAAACCGTTTCCTTTTTTACCTAATAGAGCGAATATAATAAAGCACGAAGGCAAGC
>DALTWQ010000047.1 GCA_029987025.1 Methanocorpusculum sp.
CGGAAGCGTGCCATAACACGGTCGCGCTGCATCTGTTTCATATCGCCGTGGATTGCTTCAACAAGATAGCCGCGTGCCTGCATGCGTGTCATAAGGTCATCCACAGAACGCTTGGTGTTGCAGAACACAAGTGCCAGTTCCGGATTGTTCATATCTAAAAATCTGCAGAGTGCTTCAAGCTTGTCGCGCTCACGGACTTCGATATAGGTCTGTTCAATCTGCGGAACAGTAAGTTCACGGCGGGTAATCTTGATGAACTCCGGGTCCTTCTGGAAACGCTTGGTTATGTCCAGAATCGGAGCCGGCATTGTTGCCGAGAACAGAATTGTCTGTCTGTCTTCGCGGGTCTCGTTGATGATTTCAATGATGTCATCGCGGAATCCCATATCAAGCATCTGGTCAGCTTCATCTAAAACAAACATCGTCACATCATCGAGCTTTAATGTGCCGCGGTTGATGTGGTCAATAACACGTCCAGGAGTTCCGATAACAACCTGAACTGCGCCGCGGAGTGCGCGAAGCTGACGCTCGATTGCCTGGCCTCCGTAAATCGGAACTGCATAAAGTCCTGACTTGTATTTCATCAGATGAGAGAACTCCTCTGCGGTCTGAATAGTCAGTTCACGTGTCGGAGATAAAACGATAGCCTGTACGTTTTTATTTTCCGGATCAAGTTTCTCAATAATTGGTATGGCAAAAGCTGCTGTCTTCCCCGTCCCCGTCTGAGCCTGTCCTGTTACGTCTTTTCCTTCTAAAATCTGCGGGATTGCCATCTGCTGAATTGGCGTCGGCTCCTCAAATCCCATGTCGCTGATTGCTGAAAGTATCTCTTCAGAAATCGCGAACTCCCCGAATGTCTTGGTTTCTTCCTCCATTCTGTATATACATTTGTTTTTTAAAGATATAGTATCAGCGGATGAAAAGACACTGATGATGCTGAATAAATCTGATACCTGCAAAGAAGAACAAAAAGATTACTCATTTTCAGGAGATACTCTCCTGAAAAATGAGTGGGTTATCAGGCCGGACAATACCTTTCTGATAGATTTCCGAAATATCATCCGATATAATGCGACAGAGGCTCAATCGTAATAGTCTTGCTCTTCATCGCTTCAATTGCTTTTACCGCTGCTTCTGCACCAAAGACGGTCGACACATACGGAATCGAGTAGTCGATTGCAGCACTCATGATTCTGAAATGATCTGCACGGCCTGCCTTATCCTTCGGCGTGTTGATGATTAAATCAACGTCTGCTGCACGAATCATATCGATAATATTCGGAGAACCTTCCTGCACTTTGCGTACGAGAAGCATCGGAATGCCGTGTTCGCCTAAGAACTTAACCGTACCGTCCGTTCCAAAGAGCGTAAATCCTAACTCATGCAGTTTTTCCGCGACCGGAAGAATCTCTTCCTTCTGTTCATCAGTAACCGAGAGGAAGACTTTTCCAAGAAGCGGGAACCGGTTGTCCGCAGATTCGCTTGCCTTGTAGAAGGCGCGGCCGAAGTCATAATCGATACCTATAACTTCGCCGGTCGACTTCATCTCAGGACCTAAAATGGGGTCAACGCCCGGCAACCGTGAGAACGGCAGAAGAACTTCCTTGACAGCGACATGCGAGATGGTCTTTTCCTTCCAGTCCATATCTTTAAGCTTCTTTCCGGAGATGAGTTTTGCCGCAATTTTTGCAATCGGAAGTCCCGTTGCCTTTGAAACAAACGGCACTGTTCTGCTCGCACGCGGGTTTGCCTCGATGACATAGACCGTGCCGCGGTGAACTGCAAACTGGATATTGATAAGACCAATGACATGAAGCGATAAGGCAATCTTTCGGGTATAGTCACGCACCGTTTCAACAATCTCAGGCGGCAGTGTCTGTGTCGGAATCACACAGGCAGAGTCTCCTGAATGAACGCCTGCCTGCTCGATATGCTCCATAATTCCTCCGATAAGCACATCTTCACCGTCAGATACCGCATCGACATCAAGCTCTTTGGCGTTATCCAGATAGCGGTCGATTAACACAGGGTGCGTGTTGGATACACGGACAGCCTCTTTGATATAGGCCGTCAGTTCCTGCTCATCGTGGATAATCTCCATACCGCGCCCGCCTAAGACATAACTCGGGCGAACCAGAACAGGGTATCCTATATCAGATGCAATACGGTATGCTTCCTCTTCAGAGTAGGCAGAACCGTTTGCAGGAGACGGGATATTGTCCTTTTCCAGAAGGGCGCTGAAGAGTCTGCGGTCTTCTGCCGCATCCATATCAGCAGGAGATGTTCCCATAATTTTCGTCTTCAGACCGAGACGTGCAATCTCACGCTCAAGAGGGATTGCAAGATTTACCGCATTCTGACCGCCGAACTGAACAATAACTCCGTCGTAATTATCTTTGCGCAGAATATTTGTGACATCTTCGAGCTGCATCGGTTCGAAGTAAAGCCGGTCGGAGGTATCGAAATCAGTGGAAACCGTTTCCGGATTGTTGTTTACGATATGTACCTCAACGCCTTCCTCACGAAGCGATTTTACCGCATGAACCGTGCAGTAATCGAACTCGATACCCTGACCGATACGAATCGCACCAGACCCTAAGATAAGCATTTTTTTCTTATCGCTGGAAATAAGTTCACACTCGGCATCGTGTGTCGAGTAGAAGTACGGTGTCTTTGCGGGAAACTCGCCGGCACAGGTATCAACCATTTTGTAAACCGGAAGACCGCAGCGCTTGTCAACCGCTTCGACGGAATCACCCGTAAGTGCTGCAATTTCAGTGTTGGAAAATCCGTACCGCTTTGCAGTCTCTAAGAGTTCATCTGATGAATCTGTCCGAAGAGCATTTTCAACCTCCACAATGCCTTTGATTTTTTCGAGGAAGAACGGCTCAATCTGTGTAAGCGCGTAAATCTCATCCGTGGTCATACCGACGCGGTACGCATCAAAGAGCGTGGGGAACCGTTCATCGGTCGGACGGGATAATATCATGCGAATCTCATTGATATCCGTGTGAGGGATAATATCCGTATCAAGCGAGCGGAGCGCTTTCTTAAATCCTTCTTCAATCGACCGGCCTATGGCCATAACCTCGCCGGTGGACTTCATCGATGTGGTAAGCGTTCTATCCGCCGTCTTGAATTTGTCAAACGGCCAGCGGGCAACTTTTACCACGACATAATCAACCGCCGGTTCGAAGCAGGCAGGCGTACAGCCGGTTACTGCATTGTCAATTTCGTCGAGACGGAAACCGATTGCAACCTTTGCGGCAACTCTGGCGATAGGATATCCCGTTGCTTTGGATGCGAGTGCTGATGAGCGCGACACACGCGGGTTTACCTCAATAACACGGTAGTCGCCGTTTCTGAAGGCAAACTGGATGTTGCAGCCGCCCTGGACATTTAAGGCACGAATTATTTTTACCGCGGCGCGCCGCATGATGCCGAACTCTTCAGCAGATAGTGTCTGGATTGGTGCAACAACAACAGACTCTCCGGTATGGACACCCATGGGGTCAACGTTTTCCATACCGCAGATAATGATACAGGTGTCTGCTGCATCACGCATGACCTCGAACTCAATCTCGTTCCAGCCCTTCACCGACTCTTCGATTAAGACCTGGTGAACACGGGACTTGGTAAGACCGTGTTCAACGATACGGATGAGTTCATCCTTCGTCTCAGCAACACCGCCTCCGGCGCCTCCTAAAGTGTAGGCCGGGCGAATAATAGCCGGCAGACCTACTTCTTTGTACGCTTCTTCGAGCTGGCTGATGTCGGTTAAGATGTAGCTTTTCGGCACCGGCTCGCCGATTTTGAGCATCAGATCCTTGAAAAGCTCACGATCTTCACCATTGTAGATTGCATCAAGCGGGGTTCCTAAAATCTGGATGCCTTCAAGCGCACCCATCTCATAAAGTGCTGCTGTAAGATTCAGACCGGTCTGCCCGCCCATGCCGGAGAGGATGCCGTCCGGTTTTTCCTTCTTTATAATCTCAGCAATAATATCTGCTTTGAGCGGCTCAACATAGACCTTGTCTGCCGTTTCAACATCGGTCTGAATTGTTGCCGGATTCGAGTTTACCAGTACAACCTCAATGCCTTCCTCGCGGACTGCTTTGCAGGCCTGTGTTCCGGCATAATCGAACTCGGCGGCCTGACCAATCTGGATAGGGCCTGAACCTATCAGAAGAACTTTGCGAAGTGTTTTATTTTTCGGCATAGTTTCCTCACAGAGTTGCTGCCATTACAGCTTTTATCGTGTGCAGACGGTTTTCTGCTTCATCGAACACAATCGACTGTTCACTTTCAAAGACCTCGTCGGTTACCTCGAGCGCTTCAAGGCCGAACTTCTCAAAAATCTCACGTCCTACGCCGGTTTCAGTGTTGTGGTAGGCCGGAAGACAGTGCATGAAGCATGCCTTCGGTCCTGCCATCTCCATTACCTTCTTATTTACCTGATAGGGAAGAAGGTCATGAATTCTTTCGCTCCAGACCGACTCGGGTTCTCCCATCGAAACCCAGACATCCGTGTAGATTACATCAGCGCCTGCTGCGGCATTGATGTCGCTTGAAAACTCAAGCACGGCACCGGTCTTCTCTGCGATTTTCTGACAGGTTCTGCGAAGCTCTGCATCAGGGAAGTATTTTTCAGGTGCACAGGCGGTAAACTTCATACCCATTAACGCACATCCTGCCATCAGGGAGTTTGCCATGTTGAATCTGGCATCTCCCATATAACAGAGGTGTATTCCTTTCAGACATCCGAAGTGCTCTTTAATGGTCATAAAATCCGCCAGAATCTGTGTCGGATGCGACTCGTCGGTAAGCCCGTTCCATACCGGAACACCGGCGTATGCGGCAAGTTCTTCGACAGTCTTCTGCGAAAATCCCCGGTACTCGATACCTTCAAACATGCGGCCTAAAACACGGGCTGTATCTTTGGTGCTTTCCTTTTTTCCAATCTGTGAACCCGACGGGTCAAGGTAAACCGCGTGCATGCCTAAGTCAGATGCGGCGGCCTCAAAACTGCAGCGGGTTCTGGTACTGGTCTTCTCAAATATGAGAGCAATATTTTTTCCGGCGCAGCGTTTCTGCTGGACATCCATTTTTCCGGCTTTTTTCTCCGCCTTCAGTTCAGCGGCGAAATCAAGAAGGTAGGTTAACTCCTCCGGAGTGAAGTCAAGAATTTTTAAGAAACTGCGTCCCTTAAGGTTCATGCAGTATCACGTCCGAGAACTTCTTTTAAGATGGAAACAGCTTTTTTCAGAGTCTCGAAGGGGATGTTTAATGCCGGAAGAAGCCGCACTTTGTCCTTCGCGGTAAGGCAGATTAATCCTGCGGCAAAGCAGTCATTGATAACATCAGCAAGCGGGCGTGTCGGCTTAATACCGAGGATTAATCCTACGCCGGAAACTGACTCAACACCTTTTGCACCTGTCAGCTCATCAACGATGTACTGACCCTTTGCTTTAATCTCTGCAAGAAGAGCGTCATCAATACGATTGATAATGGAGAGTGCTCCTGCAGCTGCTGCCGGGTTTCCGCCGAAGGTTGAACCGTGGTCGCCGGCACGGAGAACAAACTCGGTTTTTTCGCCGAAAAGACAGGCACCAACCGGTAAACCTCCGCCGAGACCTTTTGCAGTAGTTACAATATCAGGCATAACGCCGTAGTTCATGTAGGCATACAGAGCGCCGCATCTGCCGTTTCCGGTCTGCACCTCATCAACGATGAAGATGATATCCTCAGCCTTACAGATTTCTGCAATACCTTTGACAAAGGAGTCTTCAAGGACATGTACGCCTCCTTCACCCTGAACACATTCAATCATAATGCCTGCGACCTTGTTTTCGGATACAAGTTTTTTCACGGAGTCAAGGTCGTTTGCTTCAGCATAGACGAACCCTTCGGTAAGCGGGGTGAAACTCTGGTGGAACACATCCTGACCGGTTGCCGCAAGAGTGGTAATTGTTCTTCCGTGGAAACTGTTTTTGAGCGTAATTATCGTGTAGTACGACGGATCTTTGTGCTCTGCGGCATACTTGCGTGCCGTCTTTATGGCACACTCGTTTGCCCCCGCACCTGAGTTTCCGAAGAACACTTTTTTCATGCCGGTCCGCTTACAGAGGGTTTCTGCAAGACGGACGCACGGCTCGGTATAGTAGAGGTTTGATGCATGCTGAACTTTTTTCAGCTGCTCGTATACCGCAGAAATCCAGACGTCGTCTGCAACGCCGAATGAGTTTACCGCAATACCTGAACCGAGGTCGATATACTCTTTTCCGGAAAAGTCAGTAATTACAGAGCCTTTTCCAAAGGCTACCTCAACCGGTGCTCTGCCGTAGGTGTTTGCCACATAGCGAGCATCTTTTTCAGTAAGTTCACTCATCTCAGTCACCTTTAACCAGGGTTCCGGAACCTTCATCAGTCAACAGTTCGAGAAGAATTGCATGCGGAACGCGTCCGTCCAGAATAACCACTTTGCGCACGCCGCGGGAGATTGCTTCAATACAGCACTCAACCTTCGGAACCATACCGCCGGAGATAGTGCCGTCAGCAAAGAGACGTTTTGCTTCCGAGACGGAAAGTTCAGAGATAAGTGTTGACGGGTCATCTTTTTCCTTCAGGATTCCTTCAACATCTGTGAGCATGATAAGACGCTTTGCCTGAAGAGCTCCTGCGATATAAGCCGCTGCCGTATCACCGTTGATATTGTAGATGTTTCCTTCGCGGTCGCAGCCGATGGTGGAAATTACCGGGATGTATCCTTTTTCAAGAATGTCTCTGACCGGCTGGATGTTGATGTTGGTGATTTCACCCACATAGCCGAGCCTTACATCCTTCATTTTTGCTTCGATGAGCTGACCGTCGATGCCGGAAATTCCCATCGCTTTTCCGCCTATCATGCCGAGGAAGTTAACAAGCGATTTGTTAACTTTTCCTGCGAGAACCATCTGTGCAATATCAACCGTCTCACGGTCAGTAACACGCAGGCCGTCAACGAACTCCGGCTTTTTGCCGAGCTTTGTCATAAGGTCTGAAATCTCCGGACCTCCTCCGTGCACGAGGACGACTTTGATACCGATGAGCCAGAGAAGAACTGCATCAATCATGACCAGTTCCTTTAACTCTTCGCTTACCATGGCATTTCCGCCGTACTTGATGACTACAACTTTGCCGTTGTAGCGTTTGATATGGGGAAGTGCCTGGGCTAAGACCTCAGCACGTTCCGCGTTTGAAAAAGAAGTTGTCATTTTTCCGCCTCACGACCGGTAATCACCGTTGATTTTCACATAGTCGTACGTCAGATCGCAGCCCCATGCTGTTGCAGAGGCATTGCCGTCATGTAAATCGATGAGAATTTCAATCTCTGATTCGAGCAGAATCTCTTTTGCCTTCTCTTCGGAAAACTCGATGCCGCTTCCGTTTTTACAGACCGGGATGGTTCCTTTCGCAGACGCAAACGAGACATCAATTTTTGTAACATCCACGTCCGCTCCGGAATATCCGATTGCACAAAGAACTCGTCCCCAGTTTGCATCAGAACCGAACATCGCGGCCTTTAAAAGGCTGGAGCAGATAACTGACTTTGCAACGGTTTTTGCGTTCGCGGTGTCTTTTCCGCCGGAGACTTTGCACTCAAGAAGTTTGGAGGCCCCCTCACCGTCTGCTGCAATCATGCGGCAGAGTGCGGACGTTACCGCATTCAGTGCTTTGCAGAATGCATCATAATCAGCGCCTTCTGCAGTGATAAGAGCGTTTCCTGCAGCTCCGTTTGCAAGAACTGCCACCATATCATTTGTTGAGGTGTCGCCGTCAACACTGACCATGTTAAACGTGTCTTTTACATCAGACTGAAGAGCAGCTTTAAGCATCGCAGGGGATACGGCACAGTCAGTTGTAATAAAGACCAGCATTGTTGCCATATTCGGATGAATCATGCCGCTTCCTTTGGCAATACCTCCGACACGGCAGACTCTGCCGCCTGCGGTAAACTCGACTGCAATCTCTTTTTTCCTCGTATCAGTGGTCATAATGGCTTCAGCAGCAAAGCCGCAGCCGTCAGGAGAAAGTCCTGCCGCAAGAGAAGGAATACCTTCCTTAATCGGAGAAATATTCAGCGGCTGACCAATCACGCCTGTTGATGCAACAACAACGTCAGAGGGCCTAATCTTCAGTTCTGCAGCAAGTGCGTCACACATCGCGTGAGCAATCTCAATACCGTCAGCATTGCAGGTGTTTGCATTTCCGCTGTTGCAGATAACCGCCTGCGCAGTGCCGTCTGCGATATTTTCAGCCGTTACCAGAAGCGGCGCACCTTTTACCAGATTCTGCGTATATACTGCAGCAGCTGAGGCTGGAACACTGCTGTAAATGAGTGCAAGGTCCCGCTTTGTCCGGTTCTTTCTGATACCGCAGTGAACTCCGTTTGCCGTAAATCCTTTTGCTGCACAGACGCCTCCTTCAATTAATTTCATAATTCCTTCCTGAGTACAAGACCCTTTGTTTCTGATTCTCCCAAGAGAATGTTCATATTCTGTATAGCAGCTCCGCTCGCACCTTTTCCAAGATTGTCAAAGCGGGACACTAAAAGCAGCCGTTCATCGTTTCCATAGACAGAAAGTCCCATGCTGTCAAGACCTGCAAAGGCGCCTGCCGAGAGGAAACCTCCTTCGTCGGTATCGCTGAAGGATACAAGATCTCCTTTATAGAACGAACGGTAGACCTCGCGGATATCTTCAGCAGAACCTGCAATATCATCAGCAAAGAGGGTAATTGATACCTCCATGCCGCAGGGGAAATCTGCAACAACCGGACAGAAACACGGTGCGCGGGAAAGACCGCAGACCTTCTGCATCTCAGGCAGGTGCTTATGCGCCTGCCCTAATGCATACTGACGCGGTGCGTCGTAAAGTGCGGGGCGCTCTCCTTCGTACTCTGCAATCATTTTATTTCCGCCGCCGGTATATCCCGTAAGAGAAAATGCCGACAGTTTTGCCTCTGGTGAGAGAATCCCTGCTTTTACGAGCGGGAAGACAAGCGAGATAAATCCGCTTGCATGGCATCCCGGATTTGCAATACGCTTTGAAGAGGAGATTTTATCAGCCCCGGCAATCTCCGGAAAACCGTATGTCCAGCCGTCTGCGGTACGGTGCGCAGTAGATGTGTCAATTACCGCTGTGCGGGAATTGTCAATCATCGAAACCGCTTCACGCGCTGCATCATCAGGGAGACAGAGGAATACTATGTCTGCATCGTTTAAGGCACTGCGCCGTGCTTCTGTATCTTTCCGGAGGGAGTCAGGCAGGATGACAAGTTCGATGTCATCCCGTCCCGCAAGGCGCTCACGAAGCCTCAGTCCCGTTGTTCCGGCACTTCCGTCAATGAAAACTTTTGTCATGTACGTGCTTATTTTTTCAGTTTGTGCGCATCGACTAATGCCTGGACGGTGACCGGAAGACCGAAGAGGTTAATGAATCCTTCAGCATCTTTCTGGTCGTAGTCGCTTTCACCGAAGGTGGCAATCTCTTCACTGTAGAGTGTGTTCGGACTCCATACACCTGCGTTGATGATGTTTCCTTTGTAGAGTTTCAGACGGACCGTTCCGGTGACTTTTTCCTGAGTCTTGTCGACAAAGGCTGAGAGTGCTTCGCGAAGCGGGGTGAACCACTGACCGTTGTAGACAAGTTCACCGAAGGTGATGGAAAGCTTCTGCTTTTCGTGCGAGGTCATCTTGTCGAGGGTAATAGTCTCTAACACTTCGTGTGCACGGTAGAGGATACTTCCTCCCGGGGTCTCGTAGACAGCGCGGCTCTTCATACC
>DALTWQ010000121.1 GCA_029987025.1 Methanocorpusculum sp.
CCCAGTTCCTCTAAGACCATGCGTATTCTTGCATATGATGAGTATCCGTTCAGATCCTCATTACTGCCTTTCTTCGCACTTCTCGAAAGGAAAAATCCGGGGAAGAGGTCGTTGATAACCTGACCGAATCCGTACTTTATCAGGACTTCGGCAATCTGCTTGTATCGTTTCAGACTTACGCGAGCCATAATTATGTGTATATATTGTTCCTTTATACTGATAATATTACCCTGTCTGAATCTCCGCCGCAGGATGCAGCAGCGGACGTACGATGCATAAAAAAACGGGAGGAAAATAGAGAAAGCGGATACAGACATCGAATCTGAAATGTGCCTCAATCGACACCTATAAATAACAAATCTGCATTTTTCTCCGCGGACAAAGTGCCCGTTCCAATGGTATTAATACACGTACCGGCAAAGATAATATATGTCCTTAGAGAACTAAGGAAGGATGTGAAAAAATTATGGCAAAATATCGTTGTGCAGTTTGCGGATACGTCTATGATGAAGACAAGGGCGCAGGTATCATGTACCCGGCAGGAACCAAATTTGAAGACCTTCCGGACACCTGGAAATGCCCCGTCTGTATGGCTGGAAAAGCCAACTTCAAACAGGTGTAACCGTTAATGGCAGCCCGTGAAATAACCTCGAACATCTATTCAGTCGGAATCATTAACTGGGATCTCCGTGTCTTTGACGGGGTTATGCCAACACCGTACGGTACAAGCAACAACGCGTACATTATAAAAGGAAGCGAAAAGTGTGCGCTTGTTGATTCCGGCGAGCAGGACGCCGGGGCAGAGTTCATTACCAACCTTATGAAACTCGACCTCGATGTATTGGACTACATCGTCTGCCTCCATGGAGAACAGGACCACTCCGGCCTTCTCCCGCTGCTTCTCGATGTTTTCCCGATGGCAAAAATCGTGACCAGTGAAGTCTGCAAAGGACTTCTTACCTCCATGCACTCCTTAAAAGAGCCGGAAGAACGCTTCATCGTAGTCGGTGACGGCGACACTCTTTCACTCGGAGACAAGACCCTTAAGTTCCACCTTGCACCCAATGTACACTGGCCGGATACAACATTTGCAGAAGTTGTTGAGGACAAAGTTCTCTTTACATCAGATTTCCTCGGCACACACTATGCAGCGTCCGAACTCTTCCAGGATGATGAAAGCCCGCAGTACCTTGATGCAGTAAAGCGCTACTACTCGGTAATCATGATGCCTTTCAGATTCAGTGTTTTAGAACACCTCGAAAAGGTAAAACAGATTAATCCGAAGTTCATCGCACCATCACACGGACCGGTTCTTAGAACCCCTGCAAAAGTCGTTGACTTATATGCAGACTGGGCTTCAGACAAGGTTGCAGACAAGGTTATTATTGCCTACGTCTCGATGCACGGCAGTACAAAGCAGATGGCTGACATATTAACTGAAGAGCTCATCCAGCGCGGCATTCCGGTTTCTCTTTACAACCTTCTTGAGACAGATACCGGCACTCTGGCACCGGCTATTGTTGATGCGGCAACTATTATTATTGCAGCACCTACAATGCTTTACGGACCGCATCCGGTAGCAGTTAATGCAGCATATCTTGTCCGTGCAGTCCGCCCGAAGGCAAAGTATCTTGGAGTAATTGGTTCATACGGCTGGCACACGCTCGCGGTTGAGTATCTTGCAGATATGTTAACCCCTGTCGGTGCCGAGGTTCTTGAACCTGTTTACATCAAAGGCCTTCCTGATGAGGAGGCAATTACAAACCTGCGCCATCTTGCAGACGTGATTGCTGAAAAGCATCAGGCCTTATAATCTTTTTTT
>DALTWQ010000048.1 GCA_029987025.1 Methanocorpusculum sp.
CTTTTTTGAAATCGGCTATTATGGATTTGTTTTGGATTTCAGAGCTGAATCTGAAGCGGATTTGAGAGCGATTCCAAATCGCTCTGAATCGCTCTAAACTGCTCTCTGCTGTGCTCGATGATGGTTAGTCCGGCCGGCAGACTCTGGAAAAATCAACCGCCACAAAGCATCTGAGAAAGCAGACCTCTAAAGCGAGCACATCAGTGAGCACAACTCTTATGCTCACAATTCCACCCTGAATTCAGCCTTAAAACCGAAAATAAACCTGTAAATACCGATATCCAAAAAGTGAGCACAACTTTTTGAAAACTTCCTTTCATCTATAGGAATATTCCATATAGTAATTATTTATTTACCAATAGTTATGCTCACTTTTAGAGAATAGACAAATTAAGAGTTAGATTAAGAAATAGAGATTAATGAGAGCGTAAAAAGTGAGCATAACGATACGCTCACTTGTGCTCACCCGTACCCCTTGCCTGATTGCAATCTACCTTGCATTCGTCGTCTATTCACAGAGAAAACTTCCCAAATTCTAAACCCCTTTTTTTCCGCAACATTTATTCACAGCCGCATCTAATAGTTCACTGTATGAACTTCAAACACCTCACGTTACTCGGCGCTATTGCATTAGTCGTCTTCGGCTGTGTATTAGTTGCAGGATGCACGTCTTCCGAGACAGGCTCTGATGATAAAATCGTCGGTGCCTGGACATTCCCGTATGACGACGGGAAAGGAATTGCCGGCATCGGTATTGATGTTATTAACAAGGACGGAACCGGATTCTATGTTATCACCACTGATGACGGAACACGTCTTCTGAAGCACGATGAGTTCACCTGGAATAAGAATGATGACGGCACCTACGCGTTCGCATTCGCCAGAGAAAACCTGCTTCTCACCGCATCGTACGACTCTGCATCAGACACATACACGGACAAAATCCACAACAAGATCCACACCAGACTTGACCCCGTTACCGGCATCTGGTTTGCAGAAAGCAAAGATGACAACGGCAAGCCTATCAAATCCACCATATCTCTGTATCCTGACGGTACCGGTTACTTATGTGTCGTACATGATGATGGAACAGCTGAAGTAATCCAGGCAGCCTGGAAGAAGAACGATGACGGAACATATACCTTTGTGAAGGCAAACAAAGATGTAAGAGTATGGACGCTTGATTCTGCACAGCAGAAAATCACATCCAATACCGGCAGAGTTTTCACGAAAAAGTTCACTGATTCCTACTATTATCTCTCTGTCCTTGGTCCGTGGTACAACGCTGAAAACAATATGCAGGTACTCTTTAATGCTGATGGTACCGGAATTCTCAACAATGGTAAGGTAATCAGAAACTTTGCCTGGACCATTCCTGAATTCGGCAAGTTCAAAATCGTCTACCTTGACAGCGACAGTAAAGGAAAAGAGAGTATCTGGACATATGACCGTGAAAATGATCTCTTCATTACCGGTGAAGCGATTGGACCAAGTCAGGTTCTTATCCGCCCGACCGAAAGTGTCGAAGGAAAGATTACTCTTTCCCACTAACCTTTTTTCGCCGCATTTATATCCATACAGTGACAATATACCATCATGACACATTTTGTCACTGAAACGGAGGTCTTGTAATGGACGAAATTGCGAAGACTGAAGCACGGAACTATCTCTGTGCAGCAGGATTCTTCATGATTGCTGCATGGTTAGTGTTATTGATATTCTTTACTGTTGGAAGCGGGATGTTTGCTGAGCCAACGCACACCATCATCCTTGCATTAGGAGTTGGCCTGCTCGCTGCAGCCACTCTTCTTATTGTTCTCCACAAAAGAGATATGATTGCAATCCTCTTTTTCATGATAGGATTCTTCCAATTATTTGCCGCATTTACTTCACCAGGGGCGGGGGGAGCTATTCTATTAGGATTCATTCTTCTTACAGCTCTGGTAACCCTTACCGGACAGGATAAGAAGAAGTGGATGCTCTTCATTATTCCATTAATCTGGTTTGTCTGGTCCCTTATTAATTGGATTGTCGGATTCAATCTCTATGTGTTGATAATTTTCAGTATCATCCTTGCCATCATCTGTCTCTACTATGCCTTCTGCTGTGCCTGCGAAAGAATCAGCCTGCCGGGCGCAAAAATCCTCACCGCAGATGCAAAAACCGATTTCAAAACATCCGGCTCTGCTCTCTGCTACATGCTCCTCGCACTGGCTCTCAGCGGATTTTCCTTATTCTATCTGTTCGGAAATCCGGAGGTTCTCACACTCGAATCTGTTACTATCATTAAACTGATTGCAGCAGTCCTCATGATATATGTCGCAGTTCTTCTGCTTGCTGCAGGCAAAATGCGGTTCACGCCGGTTATGTTCCTGCTCATTGGAATCACACTGATTCTGACAGTCTATGCATCAGGCATGATGATTCTCGGATGTGCTGTTCTTTTCATCATCATAGGCCTCTTTGCCATACTCAGAAAAGAGTCCAGAATCCTTCCGGGAATCATGCTGATAATCTTCGGATGTTCAGGATTTATTTCAATAATTGCCGGCGGCCTTCTCCCCAGTGTGCCGTGGCTCTCAGTAATCCTGAACGGAATCCCGGCACTGATTGCATTCTATCTCGCATTCGCTGTGTACTCACAGAAGAAACTCCCGCTGTTCTGAAAAGAACAAAACCCTTTTTTTCTCAGCCATATTCCGGATTAACCCGTTCCCCGCGGATTAACAGATACACGGAAAAAAAGCAGCATGAGATATCATCTCAGGCACCCGTTATGAAAACGCCTCAACTTAGTTAAACAGGGTGTATTTTCATGTTAAGAATCACAGCCTGAGAATAAACCGGAAAAATGATGAGTAACCGGAATGAACTTCCGGTTAATGAACGTGTGTTCTAAATCGCACTTATGCTGACATCCGTTTTTTCTGCAGGAGTTTCAGAATAAATCCTGCGAGGATGTAACAGACAACAATAATGGCCGCTGCAAACAGGAACATCTGAGCAAAGTTCAGCGGCAGGATACCCAAAGCCGGTAAAACCCAGAATCCGAGGAATCCGATGATAATCCACTGGAGACAGTAGAAGACAGTAATCCGGCGGCTGACACTGACTGCGAACCGGCTGAACCGCGATGCAGGAGATATTTTCCGTGTCAGGAAGAAGAATAACGACACCCAGAACAGCATAAACGACAGAGACCAGGCGGCTGAGAGCGGAGTCTTGTTGTAGATGTATGCGTTGAAAGTTGAGAAGAATGTCGTAATATCAACACCGCAGAGAACAGAGATAGCGGTAATAAGGGCAAACGCAGCAGCACCTATGAGCATCGTAAATCCGTAGAACATCTCCCTGTTTTCCGCTTTCAGAAGGAGCTGTGCAAAGACATATCCTGCTGCCGGGAAGATTATCCACTGCATAAACGGGAAGAAAGAGTACTCAGTAGCCTGGAAAACAATCCAGCCCATCAAATCCGCTGCAACAATGCTGTCCGGGAAAATCATCTCCGGGATAAAGGAAGATATGATTAACAGAATCACCGGAATAGCAAGAACCAACCAGTTTGGCAGTTTGAATTTCCGCACCAGAGCAAAGAAAAGGAAGGCCAGGGATGCAAAGTTCAGGATATCACAGCAGAACAGCCACCAGATTCCCTGCTCAAACAGAGAAGGATCCTGAAAAAGATTTGACTTGATAGTCAGACTGATTGTGTTGGTAAGAAGAGCAAGAACAAAGGCCGCAATGATGAGGACCCCGGAGCGTTTGAGAAGGAATTTCGCAGACTTTCGAAGCGAAAATACCAGACCCGCGCCCAGACAGAACATGAACATACATGCACCTATTGTTCCATCTGCGAATTCAATGATAGTGGACAGGACTGAATCAATAGAAGTGAATCCAACGTGGCTTACACTGTAATCTTCAAAAAGGACACAGCGCTCGAACAGATGAACCGGAACGAGTCCGAATATGATAATCATTTTGATGACATCAAAATTAAGATGCCTATGTGTATCAGGCGGAGTTGTTTCGGAAATTGAATTCATATTCATCATTTTTTACAGAATAATATTTATAATTACCCCATAGCGGGATGCATTACCCGGAGGTCTGAAAAATCCGGCGGAAATCATTCGTGCGGGTTTTTCCCCCGGTGCGGACATATATCCGGGATGAATCCGCAGAACACATCAGAAACAGATACCTACTAATCATATCCGCACCAACATAATACACAGCACCATGCCGGAAATATCTGACTACTTCCCGTACCAGTCCTACCGGAAAAATCAGCAGGAAATGCTCGAAAAAGCAGCGGAAGCAGTCGAACAGAACAAAATCCTCATGATAGACGCCCCCACAGGCTGCGGCAAATCATCAGTAATCGCATCGCTTCTGGCAAAAGCGGACGGCAGAAAAATCCTCATAGCCGTCAGAACCATCTCACAGCTCCAGATATTTACCCGCGAACTCGAACTCATCCGCAGAAAAAAACGCCCGAACCTCAAATTCACGTACCTCATAGGCAAAGGAAAAATGTGCCCCTTAGGCGGATACGGAGACACCTACCGCAAATGTGAAAGCGTAAAAGCATTTACCACATCCTTAATGCAGAAACGTGCAGACCGCGGCTCATACATCCCCGCGGCAGATAAAGAAATCCAGAATCAGATTAGAAGACAGGAGAAAGACCACCCCGTAATCTGCCCCTACTTTGTCTACAGCAGAATATTCGTCCAGGCAGAAGAAGGCGGAAAACGCCTCGTGCCATCCCCTGAACTGCGGAAAAAATCCGACAACGCACAAAAACAGGTCGTACAGCCGGCAGACCTCTTAAGCTACGCAGGAAACGTCTGCCCGTATGACATGATGCTCAACGCCGCAAAAGGAGCCGATGTCGTCATCTGCAACTACCACCACTTATTCAACGACGACATCAGAGAACAGCTCTACGTAAACCTCGGATGCGAAGAAGAAAAAGTAATCCTTCTGCTTGACGAAGCACACAACTTAGGCGACGTCATACAAAGCATCGAAAGCATCAGAATCCGCGAAACCGACATCGAAGCGGCGGCCATTGAATTATCATCAATCAGAGGAAAAGTAAGAGGCTCTGATGCAGTCCGCCACATCCTGCCCAGAATTGCCCAGTTCATCGACGGACTCAGACGCTCAACAGAAGTCGAAGACTGGTTTGACCCTGCCATATTCAACAAATTCCTCATCAAAGGCTCGCTCTACGAAAAGCCGGAGTCGCTCCTGGAAGACATCATCGCCATACAGGAGGAACTGCGCAATCAGTCCATCGAAAAAGGCGACTTCCGCGAATCCGCCATCGAAAAACTCGCAGAGTTCTTAATCAGACTCTACCGCTCGGCAACAAACCCGGCGTTTCTTACCGTCTATACCAAAGATGACGAATCGGTAACCCTTGAGGTCAGAAACATCGACCCTGCAGGACGGCTGCAGGAACTTACCTCAAAACACTCGGCGACGGTCCTAATCAGCGGAACACTCTCTCCGGTTGATGCGTACAAACGCTACTATTTCGGTGATATGCCTGTCGAAACCCTGTCGCTTTCAAACGCGTTTCCGAAAGAGAACAGACTCGTCATCGGAATCTCAGACATCACCACCGCATTCTCGCGCCGGCAGAGTGCGGAAAACATGGCAAACATCGAGCGCTGCATCCTGGAGTTTGCAAAAGTCAAAGGAAACGCAGCAATCTACTTCCCCTCGTACAGTCTTCAGATGGAGTACTTCAACCGCTGCGGACACAAAATCAGAAACAAACTCGTCTATCCCGAACCGCGTGAGTCAAACGAAGCAAACGAAGCGCTCAAAGACTTCATCTCACTGCCGCTCAGACACAAGTCAGGCATCCTGTTTGCTGTCTGCGGCGGCAAGTGGAGCGAAGGCCTGGACTACCGCGGCGACCAGCTCAAGGCGGCCATGGTAATAGGACTGCCGCTCGCACCCTTTACCCCGGTCCGGCGGATGATTAACAGCTACTTCAAACGAAAGTTCGGCGAAAAAGGAGAGTTCATCTCATACACGCTTCCGGCGATTAACAAATCGATGCAGGCTTTAGGCCGTGTGCTTCGAACCGAATCTGACTCGGGCGTCTTAATCTTAGGTGAGGAACGCTTCACATCGCCGGATGTGTTTCCGGGCGTTTCCTACTGGATGCAGAACGAGCTGAAGAGCTGCACCTCGAAAGAGCTTGGAACACTCCTGGCGGAATGGGACAAATGATTTCCGGCTCATGCAGACTCGGACTCTGGCGTGTCGCCGTAAATTATACGGGAAACACCATATACCGCGTCAGGTTCGTCAAATCCGCACCTGATGGTCAGGTGCCCGTACAGTTCACCCGCTATCTCGCAGGAAAATCCGCGGACTTTTCGCCGCTGGTTTCAGCTGCCTCTGATGATGATGCAGCACCGTATGCCGCAATTTACCGTGCGGTATCGCACATCCCCTACGGAGAAACAAAAACTTACGGTGAAATCGCGAAAGAGTGCGGCACTCACGCCCGCGTTGTAGGAAACGCAATGGCGCGAAACCCCACACCACTTATCATCCCCTGCCACCGGGTTACAGCAGCAGACGGCTTAGGCGGATTTTCCCCCGACATCGAAATAAAACAGATGCTCCTTGCAATGGAAAAAAAGAATAAGGGGAAAGTGTAGCCGGGAACACGGATACCAGTATTCCCGGACTATTCAACCGAAAAATTAAATCAGCTGTCAGCCCCACCTCTATCTTATATTATATGCACTCAACAGAAAACAGAACAGATACCTCTGTGGAGATATGTAAACTTCAGCCCGAAGACATTGCTCACTTCAAACATGACATGCAGACAGCATTTCAGAAAGGATATGAACTGGAATTCGGCCCGTCTCCGGAGATAATCCTGCCGGAAAAAGACATCGATGCATCACTCCATACAGATGGAGTTCACGCATACAAGGCAGTACTGAACGGGAAATGCGTTGGCGGAGCTGTTGTAGTAATTAATCCGGAAACACAGAAAAATCATCTGGATTTACTCTACATAAAAAGCGGATGTGAGGGAAACGGGATTGGATGGAAACTCTGGACTGCAATTGAAAAACTCCACCCTGAAACACGTATCTGGGAAACACATACACCCTACTTTGAAAAAAGAAATATACATTTCTATGTAAACAAATGCGGATTTCATATTGTAGAGTTCTATACACCGCATCACCCTGACCCTCTGGCAAACGGAAAACCTGTCGGAGGGATGAATGATGAAGCCGGACAATTCTTTTTCCGGTTTGAAAAAAACATGTGTAAGGTCAATACCCTATGAGCAAATACACACCGCTCTGGAAATATCTCTCCGAAACCTGCACAGACGACCTGACGCTTACCTGCGATGAGATTGAAAAAATCCTCGGATTTTCCTTAGACCACTCGTTTCTGCAGTACAAAAAAGAACTGACAGAGTTCGGAATAGAAGTCAAAAAAATATCAATGAAAGATAAAACAGTCCGTTTTATCAGACATAAGTAATTATTCTTTTTTCGAAAGCCCGTACTTTTCCCGCAGGATGTCACATGCTTTTTCCAGCTCAGGCATCTCGGAGCCCACAGAATATTTGAATCCCGCATATCCGTACACCGCATTTAACGCAAGCTCAATACCCTCTTTTCCTTCCTCTTCGGCAATACGCTGAAGGAAATAGATAACAATACCGTCACTTACCGAGTGGTGGAAAACGCGGCCGTTGCGCATACCCGCATACATAGTAATAGTGATTTTAATCTGCTCAATACTCATCGGAATAATATCCGCAAGCTTTGCGGCTGCTTTTTCCAGTTCAATCTCGCCGTTATAGACCAGGCGGGATACAACATAGAGCTTATCACAGATTTCCGCTGCTGATGCATCTGTCATACAATATAATTGATGTGATATATTATAAACCTCTGGATAAGGCCGGCGCAGAATACACATACAAATCAGCGCCGCCATGCAATCCACGGATAAGAAAGAAAGCCTAATAAATACAGCAGTCCAATATAATTTCTGCAAGGGATCGTAGGGTAGCCTGGCATCCTAGGAGACTGGGGGTCTTCTGACTCGAGTTCAAATCTCGGCGGTCCCATACCTGTTTTGGAGTTATCATGAAATTATCGTCTGAATGCCGCGATTGCCTGATGAAAAAGGTCAGATCTCAGGCGGCATTTGTCATATCAGATGCGAAAGTCCTTGATGAACTGATTGCCGGCTGCGAAAAAATCTATGACGAAGGCTATGCAGCAAACGAAGGAGCTGCAGATGCAGCAGGAAGAATTCACCGCTACTGTTCTGAATTTGCGCACACCCCTGACCTTTATCTCGAAATCAAAGACCGGGATAATGCCCGCGCAAAGGAAGTGCTCGATGCGGTATCTGACACTATTATAACAGTGCATGACGCGCTTACCGCATCTGTTATCGGAAATGCGATGGACTACGGTGTTACCGGACACACGGTTGCAGAAAACTTTGCCGCATTTTTTACGGACATATTCAGACACGGACTTGCACTCGACGACTCGGCTGAGTTTCTGCAGTACGCAGATAATATAGTATACTTTACTGACAACTGCGGAGAGCTCATCTTCGATATGCAGTTTATTGAGATGCTGAAAAAACGCGGGAGCAGAGTCACCGTCGTTGTAAAAGACGGACCGATGTTAAACGATGTAACCCTGCGTGAAGCAGAACTCTGCGGACTTGACAAAACCGCAGACGCAGTCTATTCCGGAGGCGGCGGTCCGCAGCTTGGAACACATCCGCAGTTTTTCCCGCCCGAGGTCAAAGCCGCGGTGGAAAACGCCACGCTCTTAATCGCAAAAGGCCTTGCAAACTATGAAAGCATGACCGAGTGTGAGATAAACAAACCCGTCGCATATCTGATGATGATAAAGTGCGACGCGGTTGGAAGACATATTACCGAATGTTCCGGGAAGCACGTCGTAAAAGGCGACCTGATTGCGTTCCTGGAAAAGCCGCATGCGTAACTAACCCCTCCTTTTTTTCTTTTTTTCTGATACTTTTTTTCGTACTCATCTGCAGGAGCATACTCGCGTTCCGTAAAAAGATGGAAATTATGCGCAATTGTCCGCCTGACAAAACCCCTTTTCGAGAAACCTTTATATACTTGACCGCTCAATTATGTTATGTCAAAAGTATGATGTCAGTCAAATGTCTGACAAAAGACAGACAAATGTCATATGTTTGACTGACAAACGTCAGAACGGAGATTAAAAAATGGACCGAATTACCATTCGATTACCGCAGCAGCAGGTTGATTTACTGGAGAGACTGGTCAACACAGGAGAATTCCCGACCGTTTCCGAAGCTGTCCGCTATGCTGTGCGCGACTTCCTTTCACAGAAGTCCGACCGGATTATGCGGGACACTGACTCAATCTCCACATTTGACGTAAGAATGTAAAACAGGGGTGTTTTAAAAAATGCAGAGTATTATCAACGAAGCACTAAAGAACGCAGAACTCGAAAAAGGAATGCAGACATCAGCAATGACTGATGAAGACGACATGCTCGGACAGCCGAGAATCTTAATCATCGGCTGCGGCGGAGCAGGAAACAACACCATCAACCGCCTTCACAACATGAAGGTCGCAGGTGCAGAGACTAT
>DALTWQ010000049.1 GCA_029987025.1 Methanocorpusculum sp.
CAGCATACCGCGGTGACTGGAGAGGTATGCAGGGCGGAACCATCCGCGTCAAGGGTGACGTCGGATCTGACCTGTGTACATTCATGAACGGCGGAACTGTTATTGTCGAAGGCAATGCAGATATCCACGTCGGTACTCACGCAGAAGGCGGAACTATCATCATCAAAGGCAAAGCACACCGCCGCGTCGGCGGTCAGATGGTCAAAGGCGAAATCTACGTCTTCGGCGGCTGCGATGTCATGATGCCCGGATACAGAAAAATCGACGAGAGAGAAATTGAGGTCGACGGCGAGAAGCACGTTTTCAACGTCTTCATCGGCGATCTTGGCGAACGCCACCCGAAGGTAAAGGGTGAGACCGTCTACGGTCACATCTACACCTTAAAGGAATAAATTCTCTCCTTTTTATTTTTTTTAAATTTTCTATCTGAACAGTTATTTTGAAAAAAGAAATTATCGGCTGGTAATCTTTCTTACCTGTTCTTCCCGCACTTTTTCCTTCGCTTTAAGGGACTCAATCTCAGACATCTCCATGCCTTCATGATACGTCAGAAACAGCATCCGGAGAAAATCTGCAGTAATATCCATCGTCTCACGTGTAAACCGTACTTCTACCGATGTGTCGCCTGCAAAGGCCTTAATCGAAAACCATCCGGGTTTGGAAAACGAGCAGTATCCGTCACCGAGAGCCGTCAGCATCTCAACACGTCCGAAGTGTTTCAGACACTCAAAAAATCCGGCAGGGATAGGTTCGTCTGTGACATACTCTTTCATATACGAACCGTCAGCACAGGCCTTATGCTGAACGGAGTGAAGCAGATGCACGTGCCACCTCCGAGACTGCATCAGCTGCCGCCAGGCATTCTTCATCTGTTGTGAGTGCTGAAAGACTGAGTCTGATAGTACTCCGTCCTGCAGTCAGACGTTTATGCACGAGCGGTGCACAGTGAAGACCTGTGCGGCAGACAATCCCGAATCTGCGGGATAAAATAAATCCTGCATCGTCAGCGTCAATGCCGTCAATAATGAAAGAAATAATCGGCACATCCGGAGATTTGCACAGCAGATGTATGCCCTCTGTCTTTTCAAACTCACGGATGATAAAAGAACTCTGACGTATTCCTTGCTCATGTATTGAGTCAATTCCGCGTTTCTGTACATAAGAAACACCTGCGGCAAGAGCTGCAAGACCAACGTAATTCTGCGTCCCGGACTCAAACCGTTCAGGCATAGATACAGGGTGCGTCAGTTCATTAGAAAACGAACCGGTTCCGCCGAAGCGCGTCTGTTCAATTTCATCAGCATCCGCGAGCCAGAACCCTCCGGCTCCCGTGATGCCGAAAAGACCTTTGTGACCGGTAAAAACAAAGGCATCAATACCAAAGTCTCTGACATCAGCCGGCAGATGGCCGGCGCTCTGCGCGCCGTCTGCAATGACAAAAATATCCTCTTCATGCAGGCATTTTGTAATTGCTTTGAGGTCCTGAGCAGTTCCTAACACATTTCCTGCGTGCGAAATAACAGCAAGCTTCGTATCCTTTGTTACTGCATCCGCGAGAGAATCAGGCGATACTTTTCCCGTCGCCGTATTAAAAGAAACAGCAGAATGTGTACAGTCACCGCGCAGCTGATGTTCATAAAGCGGACGGAGAACCGAGTTGTGGTCAAGTTCTGTTGTTAAAACATGGCATCCTTTGTGTTTTGCAAGAAAACCTGAGATTAAGATATTCAGTGAATCTGTTGCATTGTGCGTAAAACAGATGTTTTCATCCGCGTGAAAAAGTTCTGCAAGCCGTTCCCGTGCGAGGGATATATAATCAGTCCCTTCAGTACCTGCCGTCCTTCCGGAACCGAACACGGGGTGAGCCACGGCATCTAAGACTGCCTCTTTGACCTCGTCAGGTTTAGGATATGATGTTGCCGCATTGTTTAGATAAATCAGCGGACGCGGAGACATAGATACTATATATTCGTCGTGTCTTACTATCTTCATTTTGTTTGGGGCGGCTTAGAGCGGAGCTGCCTGAAAAAATAGAGGAGGAGTGAGGATTATTTGAGAGCGTAAGCGTTGCTCGGGATGTATCCTTCCACACCAAGCGGCTTTAAACTCTTCATAACCTGGCCTTTGAAGTACTCAAACTCTTCATCAGTCAGCTGCTCGGGAAGCATCTTATCCGAGGAGATACTGCGGTAAATCCAGTACACAATCTTATCAACGACTGCGACCACGTCGTCTTCTGTCTTTGCGATGAAAAACGTCCGTCCGACCTGCGGATGGCGCCCGCGTCTGCCGCCTAAGGTAATGAGGTAGCCTGCATCATTAAAGTTAATGTACTGATACGGGCATGAATGCACACAGAAACCGCAGAGCATACACTTGTCATTCTTCATCGTAATAGTACCGTTGACAATCTCAATCGCCTTTTCGCGGCAGTAGAACGTACAGGTACCGCAGCCGGTACAAAGCCCCATGTTTCTCTGCGGCTTTCTAAGGCCGGTGATGCCGATTTCATTCAGACGCTCACTGGTACAGCCGTTCGGGCATGCCGAGACTGCGATTCTGACTTTTACCGGCATCTCGCGTCCGAAGAACTTCTCATCCAGTTTCTTTGCAAGAGAGAGGGAATCAATAACCGCGTATTTGCAGTGCTTCGTTCCAAGACATGAGGTGACGTTTACAACCTCGGCACGTTCAGCACCCACAGGAGTCCCGTTGTTTTTAAGAGACTTTGCCATGCTTTCAAGGTCGTCATGCTTTACATGAAGCAGTTCTACCGTCTGGCGGGCTGTAAAGTGCACATTTTCAACACCGAAACGCCGGGCAATTCTTCCGATGCCGGAAAGCTGGTCGGGCGTCATCATGCCGGCAGGAGCTCTCAGACGAACGATATAGTAGTCCGGATCAATTTCAGGAACAATACCTCCCTTGAGGTAGTTTTCCTGGTCCTGCAGCCGTTTTGATTTTTTCTTTGGCGGCATAATTCAGAGTTATTCCTTCTTTGCGGACGGAATCTTGAAGTCGCGTGCAAGCGTCTTCGGACGTGCTTCGAGTTCTTCGCGAATCTCGTCGATGTATTTAATGTCCTCGCAGTCTCTTCCGCACAGACAGTAGTTGTGCTTATCTATAGCGTAGACCGGGTAGCGTCTGATGTCATCGGGTACCGGGTACGGGGTTAACTTTTCGAAGTTAATCAAATCTTCTACGCGGTAGCCGATAGTTTCACAGACATGCTTGAAGTCGTGCATCCAGTCGCGGAGGTCACGAACATCATTGTAATCCCACTGGTGAATCTGGTGAAGAAGCATGTATGCATCGCGTTCCAGAATAACCTGGGTAATCTCTTCGCTCTGAGTGAAGTAGAAGTCAAGGAATGCTCTGACATCTTTGACCTGCTGCCCTGCCTCGTAGATGTAGGCACGCAGTTCGCGGGCACTTTCAATTCTCTCCTGCTTTTCAATCTCGCCGCCGAGACGGGCTACTTCGTGCGAGAGGTCTTTTAGGTCGCTCTCGATATTTTTCAGGTCGCTTATCGTGTCTTCGAACTTTTTGTACAGTTCGACGCCGAAGAAGGCTTCCATATATTCTCCTCTATTTGCCATTGTGTATAAATATTTTTCTTATTCATTAATAAATTGTTAGTTTCAGGACTCCGGTCTGAAACTGTGATATATATCAATGTTTTGAATCCGGAAGATTCAGAGACTGTCTGCTTCAGACATAGGTATCCGGATTCAGGGACCAGCCGTTTCTCTCAATCTCGGAAATTTCAACCAGTCTGCATACTCCTTTAATATCAGTATACCTTCCTCCGCGCAGGAGGTAGTTGGCGCAGCCGAACATCTCCGGAAGAGTCTTCATCTCTTTGAGATACGCTTTAAGCATCTTGTAGCTCTCAAGAAGAGACTTCTTATCCTCTGCAAAGCGCTTAAGATACTCTTCATCGCTTAGTCCGGAAAGGTGACTTGAAGCAACCTGCTTCCGGTACTGCGAAACATTACCCGGACACTTCTCTTCGAATGTTTTGATGTCGTTTTTTAGTTTCCGCTCGTTTCTGGAGATGTATTTTAAGAGATGGTCTGCAATGCTGATGTCCGGGAAACAGCTCTGCATAGCAAGCCGTGCTTCGCCGTCCATCATTACAAGGCCGGTATGATTTTCATTGAATCTGCACTGCTTCTCCCAGAGTTTGTCTGCAAGAGTTATTGTGTTGTCAATGCAGTGCTGATAGAAAAGAGATCCTGCATCCTCTTCTTCTCCTGCTGCCAGATAGCCGAGTGCTTCCAGTGCGCCAAGACGTGCCGGTGTATAGACGAGTTCAGTTCCCCAGAACTTCGGTTTGATGAAAAGAACTTTTCCGGAGTTTTGTGCATCCTCAGTAAGTCCGCAGGCTTTCCGTTCCAGTCCGGCATCGGAAATTATGGCTGCTTTTCCGGATTCCAACGCATTTTTCAGAAGTTTTTCTTCTGTTGGAAGGTTATCTGCCGGATACCATTCAGTAAAGAGAGTGACTGTAGTATTCATTCTGTTCGTATGTGTCGGCAGAAGATATGAATTTTGTTCTTAGGAAACGTTTTGTGAATCCCGGCGCCTCCAGAATACATATCTTCAAGTCTGTCATCATGCTTCAAACGACAGATTAATAATCAACTCTTAAAAAACATACTATTATGGCAAGATGGTATTGTATTTACTGCGGATGGATTTACGATGAAGAAAAAGGAGATCCCAAACACGGAATCGCCCCGGGAACCAAGTATGAAGACATTCCGGACAACTGGGTCTGTCCGCTCTGTCTGATTCCGAAATGCAAACCGGGACTTTTCAAGAAACTTCCGGACAACGAAGACCGCGACGCAACAAAAGAGTTTTCACTCTAAACCAATCACTATTTTTTTAATTCATCATTTTCTTTTTGTTCATCATCAGCAGGTGTGTATGATGAAGCGCGTATGTGGTAACCGGCAGCAGCCGCTGCTTTGAAAATTATCTGAAAAATCGAATTAATTTAAAAGAAGGTACGTGTCATTAAGGAGGGGAAGTTCCAGTTGCTGCAGGATGAAGGGTCTGCAGAGTGTTGATGGAATTTCCATGCGGCTTTTCGGCTGCTATATTACTATTTGTTGTTATGTTATTTATAATTAATTCTCAATGCACAGCATCAACGCTTTGCAGTACCTGCGCAGTATTATATCAGAGAGAATCCAATGAATATTCATACACATGACAGATACAGATACCGGTGTTTCGGAAATACTTTCCCTCCTGAAAGAAAACCCCCGCGGGCTTTCAGTCTCGGAAGTTGCTGATGCTCTGCATATAAACCGCAATACCACAGCCAGGTATCTGGATAAACTGCTCATATCAGGCCGCGTTGAAATGCGCACCTTCGGCAAAGCAAAGGTCTTTTTTGTCTCAAAACGCGTTCCCGTATCTGCCATGCTGAACCTCTCATCAGAGATGGTTCTGATAGTAAACACCGACCTTACGGTAATCCAGGCAAACAGTGCGGCGCTTGCCTATCTGTCGTGCGCCGCAGAAGACCTCATCGGAAAACCGGTCTTTGAAGGATACGGGCAGAAACTCTGCTGCGGAGAACTGACCGAACAGATTCGTTCAGCCCTTCGCGGCTCATCCGTCCGCGATGAACTCAGAGTCGAGGAAAATGAAGAGGATGTCATCTTTGACATACGGATATTCCCGCTTGTTCTTCCCGACGGAAACCAGGGAGCAACCCTGCTTCTCGAAGACATAACATCACGCAGAAAAACAGAAGAGCAGCTTGCCGAAAGCAATGCACAGTTCCGTCGGATTCTTGAAACAGTCCGTGATATCTTCTGGACCGCTGACGCGTGCGGCAATATCTGCTACATAAGTCCCGGTGTGTCCCGTACATTAGGATATTCTGCTGAAGAACTCATTGGAAAACCCTTTTCAACCCTGATGCCGGAGCGGGATGCCGAGCGGTTTAGTGCAGAGATAGAGAGTGCGCAGGCGAAAACATCCGGATTCTCCCTTCATGAGTTTCAAATCCGGGGAAAAGACGGCAGTATGCATTACGCGGATTTTACCGCATCTCCGCTGTATTCTGATAAGGGAAATCAGATATTCTTTGGCTACAGCGGCGCGCTGCATGATGTAACCGGACGGCATGAGGCGGAGCTCAGCGAAAAACGCTGGCGCCTCTTTTTAAACGGTGTTATCGAAAATATCCCGGCTATTGTTACCGTATCCGACCTTTCAGACGGTACATATTATTATGCAAACCGTGAGGCCGAGCAGTTTCTCCGGCGCAGCAGAAGTGAACTGATGCACATGACAATTTATCAGATTTTAGCAGAAGTTCATGCAGAAGAGATGGAAAAAGCCCTTGCTTCTGCGAAAGAAAAACGGGAAAAAGTAATGGTAAAAGACACTGTTACGGTCGGAAGAAAAGAAAAAAAGGTGTCTGCAAGTTTTGTTCCCATGCGGCTTTCTGCAGATCTTGAGTATATTATTGCGATTGTATATCCGGACGTGGAATAATTACGGAACAAAGACGGCGAGTGAGACGACTGTGGTCCACATGCCGTCTTTCCCCTGCGCGGCGGATACAATGTGGCTTGTTTTCATCCGGGTGTTTTCATCCATCAGGGTCTTAAGCATAATATCAGCGAGCCGCTCAGCATGAGCCCCTGCTGTCTCTCCGGATTCGCCGTGCGAGTGATACTCTGAAAGATAGCCGTGGTGGCGGATATTTAAGGGGACTGCAAGACCTACGGATGCAGCAACAGAGTCGTTTCCGGTGTCAGTACACTCGCGTGCCATGACACAGAAAACAACCTCTCCCGGGTGCAGAGAGGCGAGTCCTTCCTCGCGCGGCACAATCTCTGCGTCGGGAGGAAGAATAGATGATACAGTTACCAGATTAAACGGCGAAACATGGGCATCACGCAGCGCCATCTCGAAGGAAACGAGCTTTTCTGCGTGAACACCGACGCCTTTTGTAAAGAATATTTTTGACGGTACAAACATGCTTCTATTACATATCCATGAGTATATCTTAAGTCTTTTGTTTAACTCCGTCTGTCTTTATTTATGGCGGTATATGAAGGTCAGAGATGTGAGTCGGTGATATTATAACAGTTCAATACAAACGAATAATCAGATACTCTTAGGTGTCGATATAGAATAAAGGTTGAATTATGGCGGATTCCGTAGTTGACAGCATTTTAGCGGCGCGTTACTTCCGCGCCGGCGAAAAAAGCTTCGAAGATGTCTGCAGGCGTGTAGCTGATGCCCTCGGCGAAACTCCAGAAGAAACAGACGAATACTTCAAAGCAATGATGAGTTTAGAGTTCCTTCCGAACTCACCCACACTGATGAACGCAGGCACTCCTTTAGGGCAGCTTTCAGCGTGTTTCACGCTTCCGGTAAATGATTCTCTGCCGGAGATTTTTGATGCTATCCGCTGGGGTGCTATTATCCACCAGTCCGGAGGAGGAACCGGCTACAACTTCTCGCATCTGCGCGCAGAAGGTTCCCCGGTGCGTTCCACTGACGGTGTTGCATCAGGACCGGTTTCTTTTATGCGCGTCTTCAATGCCGCAACTGATGTAATCAAGCAGGGCGGAAGACGCCGCGGTGCAAATATGGGAATTCTCAATGTCTGGCACCCGGACATAATGAAGTTCATCCGCTGCAAGGCAAAGGAAGGGGACTTTTCCAACTTCAATATCTCAGTCATGGTCTCTGACGAGTTCATGGAAAAGGTCGCCGCCAAAAAATTCGACGATGTCTGGATTACTGATAACGCCGGTGTCTCTGTTACCGTCGGCGAAATCTGGGATTCCATCGCATCCGGTGTCTGGAAAAACGGAGAACCCGGAGTTTTATTCTACGATACCATCAACCGCAAAAACCCTACCCCGCAGCTTGGAAATATCGATACCACAAATCCGTGCGGAGAACAGCCTCTTCTTCCGTTTGAATCCTGTGTTCTCGGAAGTATCAACCTCTCTAAATTCGTCCTCAAAGGTTCTGACGACCTTGATTACGCAAAGCTCGACAGAATCACCCGCATGGCAATCCGCTTCCTCGATTCAGTCATCACCAAAAATGTTTTCCCGATTGACCAGATCAGGGAGTCTACCACCAGAACCCGTAAAGTAGGTCTTGGTCTGATGGGTGTTCACGATGCAATGCTGATGCTGAGAATCCCCTATGACAGTGATACCGGCAGAAACTTCTGTATGGATGTCATGAAGCACATCAACGATGTCGCTATGGAAGAATCCATCCGCTTAGGTAAAGAAAAGGGAACCTTCCCGGCATACGAGGGCAGTGTCTGGGATAAGCAGGGCATCATCATGAGAAATGCTGCTCTGACGACCATCGCACCTACGGGAACTATCTCTCTTCTCGCCGGCTGTTCTTCTGGAATTGAGCCGGTCTTCTCCTACGCATATACAAGAAGAAACACTGTCGGAAAGACCTTCGTGTTAGTCCACCCCTACTTCGAGGCTGAACTGAAGCGTGTGGTAGCAGATATGGGATACTCCGGTGCTGAAGCCGAGAAGAAGCAGCAGGAGATTATCGACCACGTTCATGAGAAAGGAACTGTTCAGGACGTTGCCTGGCTTCCGGCTTCCTTCAAGGCGGTCTTTAAGACGGCTCTTGATATCGGATGGCGCGACCATGTTTTAATGCAGGCCTGCTTCCAGAAGTATGTCCACGCATCTATCTCAAAGACTATCAACATGCCGGTATCTGCCACAAAGGAAGATGTTGCGCAGGCAATTCTTCTCGCATGGAAAGAAGGCATCAAGGGTATGACCCTCTACAGAACCGGTTCACGAGAGGATGTTGTTTTAGCCCTTGAGAAGAAGGACGAAAAGAAAGAAGCAGCAGCAGAAGCAAAGAAGGAGGCAGCAGCAGCAGTTCCGCTTACCGCTGCCGCAGAGAAGCATGCAGATCCTTCAGTGATGCACCCGCTTACCTTCGAACGCCCGCGTGAGATGAGCGGCAGAACATTCCTTGCCCAGTCAGGATGCTGCAGACTCTACATCACAGTAAACACGACTCAGGAAGGAAAGCCGATGGAGGTTTTCATCAGAACTGTCGGTGCCGGCTGTGAAGCAAACAGTAATGCATTAGGCAGAAGTATCAGTACCGGTCTGCAGAACGGCGTTCCGTATGAGAAGTTCGTAAAGCAGTTCTCGAAGGTACACTGTATCTCTGCAATCAAGAACAAGTCCGCAGAAGGTGTTTCCTGTGCGGATGTTGTCGGAAAATGCATCGAACTTGCAGCAACCAATCAGACTATTGCAACCCTTGACAACTGGAATGTAACAGAAGCTCCGGTGGAGAAAAAAGCCGGACGCCCGTGCCCTGAGTGCGGCGAACCGCTTGACTTCGGCGAAGGATGCAATATGGGTATCTGCAAACACTGCGGCTGGTCCGGCTGCAGCTAATCCTCTTTTCGTTTTTTTGACTCTTCGGTATTTAGTGTGAACTAAAGTTTTTCAGTGTGTAGGCTATCCCCAGACACGGATGACGCGGATGACACGCGGATGCGGCCTT
>DALTWQ010000050.1 GCA_029987025.1 Methanocorpusculum sp.
GTGTTTTCCAGTTCTGAAAACTCGGGTGGATCTGCTTTCTTTTCAATCTGCAGGCGAGAGATGAGTGCCTCATATGCGGTTTTTGCAGCCTGATACTTTTCTTCAACTTCGCTGCAGAGCATTGTACATACGGTAAGTTTTCCCTCAATGATTTTCTGCAGAGTTCTGTCAGTAATTCTTCCATCAGCGTTCCATGCACGAAGGACAGCTATCCATACTGCATACTTTTCGAGTTGTTCCGGATTTGTGTCATCTCCGGTCCACACCGGGGCAAAGAGGTCAGCACAGACTGATTTATTTTCTGCCCAGGCTTCCATTTCTGCAGCGCAGATTCTGGCATTGCGAAGACCTGTCAGGATTTCTGCATCAGATAAATCTGGATTTCTTAAGTATGCACGTATTTCTGCTTTGAGGTCTTTGTATCCGGATGAAAACATCCGTGATAGTGCACCTTTGCCGCTTACTTTAAGGAATGCTTCATAGAGTTCTTTGCAGTCCTTTGCAGCAATATCCGGAGTGAAGATATCGTTTACCGACTTTCGTATGGAGTGGATATTTTTGTACTGTTCTATCAGATGACTTACTGCAGATTTGTTCTGCCAGTTCGGATTTGTCAGGGTATCCTGGGTAAGCGGATACTCTTTTCCAATCTCACGGCAGGTTTCAAGGAATACTGAAAGACCTTCTTCATTTTTAGGTACGAAGGAGAGGTCTGCAAATGCTGCTGTATTTTGAATCAGGGTTGTTAAGTCTTTGATGTTGTCGCGGAAGGTACGGGCAAGTTCCTGTATCTCCTCGCGGTCGGCGGGAAGAAGTCTTCCCGGCTTTGTCCCTGCCCAGGGATGTGCAGTAATAGTCTCCCCTTCGCGCAGAAGTGTCGGGAGGTAGGATACAATATCCGTGAGCGCTGCAACCGCTTCACGGTACTCTTCCGGTGTTACTTTTGCAGCATCTTTAACAACTGCCGACGGCAGACGTTCGCCTTTTACTTCTTCAAAATCATAGCGGTACTGTTCACGGATACCGAAGAGGTCGTAGGGCGTAAATCCGCATGCACCGACAGGTGTTCTCAGTTCATCGCAGTAGCCGGATAAATCTGCACTTAATGCTTCTACTTTTGTACGGGTATCAGCAGTAACATCTCCGGATGCTGCTGCATCACTTTTTTTCTGAAGGCAGGACTCAAGTTCGCGGATGAAGTCTGTCTTTTTTGCGTTCTGACTGTGGAGTTCGAGGAGGAAGCGTGAGAGTCCTGCAGCATCAAGTCTTCGTTTTACGACCTGCAGTGCGGCCATTTTTTCGCTGACGAAGAGCACACTTTTTCCCGCAGAAAGCATCTCTGCAATCATGTTTGCAATTGTCTGACTTTTTCCGGTTCCGGGCGGACCTTCGACAACAAGATTCTTTCCGGTTTTTGCCTCAGCGATAACTGCGAGCTGTGATGAATCCGCATCCATGATACATGAGAAGTCGGAGCTTTTCAGCGGCAGAGAATCCGGTTTCGGCGCAGTATCAGCAGACGGGCTGAAAATGCTCTGCACAAGCGGGCTTTTTTCGATAGAAAATCCCTCTCCCCAGCTTGCAGGGTCAAGGTCCTTGTACATCACATATTTTTTGAAACTGAAAAGGTCAAGAACAATTTCCGGATGAAGTTTCCATCCTGCCGGACTGATGAGTTTTTCAACCTCGTCATAGAACTGTGCAATCTCTTCTTTTGTTTCCGGATGTCCGAATTCAGGCAGATAGATGCCGTCTTCTGCAAACTTTGCAGAAAGAGACGGGGATACTACCGGTTCTTCTCCGGACCAGGAAAGGGTGTAGTTGTCTTTTACGTTCTTTCGTGTGAGATTTACCGGAATCAGAAGAAGCGGTGCTTTCAGTCCGCTGTTTACGGCATCATTCCACTCTATAAATCCGAGCGCGAGATAGAGGACAGGATATCCCTGTTCTTCAAAAACGCTGCGGCTTTTTGTCTGCAGGGCATCGAGTTTTTTCCTGAGGTCGATATCGTTATAGGCTGTGTTGAGGACAAGATCGGTATGTTTGGGGTTGATGGTAAATATCGGATATTTCCAGATGTTTTTCTCTTCGGGTGCGGCGCTGCTTTTTCCATCCGGATGGAATTTCATCCCTTTTTCTTTCAGAACAAGGGTTGAGTAAACCTCAGCCATGTGTTCTCCGCTGATTTCAATGGAGCGCGGAGCAAGAACATGGTAATTTAAGAGATTGTTTCTGAGAGATAAGTCCAGCAGCCTTTCACGCAGTTCTTCAAGTACTGTTGTTTTTTTCACCATCTGTCCTCACACAATATATGATAAGTATGTTTAGCGGAAAAAGAATAAGTTCTTTCCGCATGCCGGATAAAAAAAGTAGGATTATTTTGTACCGAAGATACGGTCTCCCGCATCTCCGAGTCCGGGAACAATGTAGCAGTTCTCGTTTAAGCCCTGGTCGATGGATGCTACATAGATGTCAACATCAGGGTGTGCTTTCTGCACAACAGCAATTCCGCACGGGGCTGCAACGAGGCACATGAGTCTGATTCTTTTACACCCGTTTCTTTTCAGAATGGTAATTGCCGCCTCAGCACTGCCTCCTGTTGCAAGCATCGGGTCAACAACAATGACTTCACTTTCGCGTGCTTCTTTGGGAAGTTTGCAGTAGTACTGAACAGGTTCGTGTGTGTCTTCGTCACGGTATGTTCCGATGTGTCCTACTTTTGCAAACGGCATCAGGTTTAAGAGACCGTCAGTCATGCCAAGGCCGGCTCTTAAAATCGGAACAAGAACGACGTTTTCATCCGCAAGAACGGTTGATGTGGTTGATGTGACCGGTGTTTCAACAGTAATCGGTTTTGTTGCAAAATTACGGGTTACTTCATATCCCATCAGCATTGAGAGTTCACTTAACAGCTGGCGGAAATACATTGAACCGGTATTTTTATCGCGCAGCATGGTAAGTTTGTGCTGTATTAACGGGTGGTCAGTTACATGTACAATGCTCATACAAATCCTCTCATTAAAGGTAGGAGGAGTGACTACAAATAGGTTGTTGTTTCAAGCGGATAAAAAAAAGATTATGCCCCTGCTTCTTTTCCGAGGGTGAATGCTTTTACGTTAATGTCCACTGTCTTTGGCGGCACATTTCTTCTGACCGCTTCTTCCAGTGATTTTACAGCGAGAGGGAGGCTGTGTGAGGCAGCTCCTAAGAGAACAATATTTGCAGCAAGCGGGCTTCCTGCCTCTGTAGCAAGTTTTGCCGCATCGATAAGAATCACTTTTGCAGATCCTGCTTTCAGTTCCTTTTCAACGTCTTCAATCTTCGGGACAGGAAGTTTGTTTGAGAATACCGAGGTCGGCACAACCATTTCACGGTTGACAATCATTAATCCGGCAGGTTTTACAAAGTGGCGGTAGCGCAGTGCTTCTAACACATCAAATGCGATAAGAAGGTCAGCAGTTCCGGGTGCTGCAAGGGAGCCGTATTTGCCGTCGATTCTGATGTGAGTTTCAACAGAACCTCCGCGCTGGGACATACCGTGCGTTTCTGCGCCGCGTACATGACGTCCTTCGATAACACAGGCATCTCCTAAGACATTCGATGCGAGAATAGTTCCCTGTCCGCCGATTCCCACGATTAAGCAGTCGTAACTTTTCTTCATTCTTTCCTCCCTCCTTTGTGAATCGCACCTGCAGGACAGATGTCTGCACAGACTCCGCATCCGGTACAAAGCGCTGTTGTCTTTGCAGCACCTGAAACATCAGTTTCGATTGCCGGGCATCCGTATTTTATGCATGCGCCGCACTTGATGCAGCGGTCAGCATCTACTACATAGCGGCTGCGTTTGATGCCTAAGCGTTTGTTCATAATCACGCACGGCTGTTTTGCGATGATGACTTTTACACCCTTCTTTTCCTTTGCTTCTTTCAGTACGGCAAGAAGGAGGGTTAAGTCATAGGGGTCGACAGATTCGACGAAGGAAACGCCGCAGGCTTTTACCAGTTCCTCAAGGGAAATCTTCGGAGATACTGCGCCCGCTGCAGTAAGCCCGGTGTTCGGGTTTGGCTGATGGCCGGTCATCGCAGTGATTCTGTTGTCGAGGATGATAATCGTCTGGTTTGCGCCGTTATAGACTGCGTTAATCAGACCGTTGATACCTGTGTGCAGGAAGGTAGAGTCTCCGATTGTTGAAACGACTTCCGCATTCGGAACCGAGTGCGCAATACCTGAACCGACAGTAACAGATGCTCCCATGCAGATTGTGGTATCGACAGCACCGAGCTGCAGTCCTAAGGTGTAGCATCCGATATCCGAGGGGAAAATGCCGTCTTTAAACACCTTGCGCATTGCATAGAAGACTGAGCGGTGAAGACATCCCGGACAGAGAATAGGGGGGCGGACAGCAACATCTGCCGGAGTTTCCGGTACCGGGAATGTGTTCTTTGCAAATCCTGCTTTTTCCATGAATGATGCCGCATGTGCCGCGGAGAACTCTCCTTCGTGCGGAACAGTTCCGTCAAGTTTTCCGTGAACGGCCGTTGTTTTATCTGCAACGCTTAAGACCATCTCTTCAATTACCGGCATCAGTTCTTCAATAACGAGAATCTCACTGTGTTTTGAGACAATATCCGAAAGCCATTTGCGGTCAATCGGATAAGCACCTATCTTGATAAATGAGACATCATCCGGCAGAACTTCTGCGGCGTATGATGCAGAAATACCTCCGGCAATTACCGCTTTTTTGCCGCGGATATCTGCAGTATTGTATCCTGCTGAAACCAGATATTCTGCGACTGCAGCCTGCTTTTTCGTAAGCTCTGCGTGAAGCGGGCGGGTGTGGGCAGGAACAACTACATACTGTTTCGGGTTTTTCTCGAATGAACCGGTACGCGGGGAGGAAACCGCCTCTCCTAACTCAACATCTCCTTTTGAGTGGCAGATACGTGTTGTCGGGCGGAAAAGTACCGGCAGTCTGAACTTTTCCGAGATGTCCCATGCGGATTTAAGATAGTCGTGAGCTTCCTGTACGGATGACGGGTCGAGACAGGGAATCTGTGCAAACTTTGCATACATACGGGAATCCTGCTCGTTCTGGGAACTGTGTGCAAACGGGTCGTCTGCCGAGAGAATCACAAATCCTCCTTTTGTTCCAGTGTATGAGGAGGTCATCAGCGGATCAGCTGCAACGTTAAGGCCCACGTGCTTCATGGTAACAAGAGAGCGGAGTCCGCACCAGCTTGCTGCAAGCGCCTGTTCAAATGCAACTTTTTCGTTTACTGACCACTCTACATAGTAGGGTCTTTCCGGGACTGCCCTGAGATTGTCAATCACTTCTGATGAAGGAGTTCCCGGGTATCCTGATGCAAAGTCGATGCCCGCTTCGCGGCATGCGTGCGCTGCAGCATCATTTCCGAGAAGATATTTTCTGGATGGAGATTCTGCCATAGTGATATACATATTAGTTATATATCTGGATTAAATCTGCGTATGAAACTTATGGTGAACAAACACAAAACACCATATCAGATAACTTACAAATAAATCTGTATAATGTATGGCTGGTTAGAGCGGGAAAAATCATGCGGTGCAGTCATCTGGAAAAATACCCGGCTCGGACATGAATATCTGCTGATTCAGCATGGGCATCACTGGAGTTTTCCCAAAGGTCATGTTGAAGGAAATGAAACAGAGAAAGCGACAGCTCTGCGCGAAATAAAAGAAGAGACAGGGCTTGATGTCGCACTCGATGCCCGTTTCCGTAAAGTTGTAACATACAGAACTCCGCGTGGAAATATGAAGGATGTAGTGTTTTTTATTGCGACACCGATAGGTGGTAAAGAACAGCCGCAGCTTGAAGAGATTAACAGTCTTGACTGGTTCAGTTTCAAAGAGTCACTGCCGCTTGTCACATTTTCCACGGACAATTCGGTTCTCCGTGCCGCGGAAGCGTATATTCGTGACCATCATAGAAACCCGTTGTATCCCCCCTCACGGAAACAGATATGATTCCCTATTCTGAAATAGCGGCTGAGTTAAAGAAACGCGGCGTAAAAAAAGCGGCATTGCAGTTTCCCGAAGGGCTGAAACGCTTTGCGCCGGAACTGGTGTCTGTTCTCCGCAAAGAGGGGATTTCAAGTATTATCAGCGGAGATCCCTGCTGGGGTGCATGTGATTTGTCTCTTGATGCCGCTGCAGATGCAGATATTCTGGTACATATCGGACACACTCCGGTAACTGAAGAAGAGAATGTGTTCTACGTTCCATACCGCAAAGATATCGACAGCGCAGTTCTTGAAAAAGCAGCATCTGTGCTGAAAACCTATGAAAGTGTCTGTCTTACTACAACAATTCAGCATTCTCATCAGACTCCGGAACTTGCTGAAAAGCTTCGCTCTTACGGGGTTAATGTCATTGTGGGTGCCGGTTCAAAACGCACGCCTGAGCCTGGGCAGGTGCTTGGATGCACCTACGCCTCTGCAAAGAATGCAGACTGCGCTGCAAATCTGTTTGTCGGAACCGGCGTTTTCCATGCGATAGGGGTCTCTCTTGCGACGAAAAAACCTACGTATGCTCTTGACCCGTACGGGAGCGGTGAACTGCAGGAAGTATCTGCCGACCCTCTGCTTCGCAAACGGTTTGTTCAGATTGAAAAAGCAAGGAAAGCAAACTCGTTCGGAGTTCTTCTCTCATCAAAGCCCGGTCAGCAGAGAAAAGAACTTGCAGAGCGCCTTGCCTCGCTCCATGAGAATACAGCGGTAATTCTCATCCGGGAAATTTCCGAGATGCAGCTTAGAAATCTCGGGTTTGAGGCGTATGTAAATACCGCATGTCCGCGTCTGGCGCTTGACGACCAGACCAGATTCCCGTATCCGGTATTATCTCCTGCTGAATTTGAGATAGTGCTTGGTCTTCGTGCGTGGGAAGATTATGAAATTGACGAGATTGTGTAAATGAAACTTCGTCAGCTTGAAATATCTCTGCAGCAGGTTTCGGGATTTTCCAATCCTAATGCGGCGCTTGAACAGTATATCACCCCGTCTGATCTGGCTGCACGTTTTCTCCATGATGCATATATGCACGGCGATATTGAGGGTCTGCGTGTTCTCGATTTGGGATGCGGTACGGGAATGCTTTCTGCAGGTGCTGCACTCCTGGGCGCGGATGTTACGGGTGTTGACTGTGATGCATCTGCGCTTTCTGTTGCCCAAAAAAATGCAGAGTTGTTCGGTCTGAGTATTTCGTTTCAGAGGGCTGTAATCCCGTCTTCTTTCGGCGAATTCGATACGGTCATTATGAATCCGCCGTTTGGTGCGCAGAATGAACATGCAGACAGGCCGTTTATTGAAACTGCTCTCTCTTCTGCACCGGTGGTGTGGGGGATCTTCAACAAAGGAACAATTCCGTTTCTAAAAGCATACACAAATGAATCTGCAGAGATTACTGATATGGTTTCTGCGAAACTGAATATTCCAAAACAGTTCTTTTTCCATACGAAAGAGAATCTTGAAATTCCGGTAGAGATTGTGCGGATGGTGCGGAAATGAAGTCACAGTTCGGAAGAATTGCCTCTCTTGCAGCAGGTCACGGTGCAGTCGATTTCTATATGCCTATGGCCTCAGCCCTTCTTCCGTCGCTTATTCCGCTTTTTGAAGCGCAGGGAATTACCTCGTATGCAATGGCAGGTCTTCTTTTTGCCATATTGGCGATAATGCAGGTCATATTCGAGCCTCTGTTCGGATATCTGATTGATAAAAACAAATGGACGCCGGGGCTTACCATCTGCTGTATTACAACTGCAGCGGCAGTGTCTATGTTTGCGGTAACGCATAACTACTGGATTCTTCTTATCTGTGCGGTAATAAACGGAATTATGAACTCTGCGTATCATCCGAATGCATACGGGCAGATTCACCAGTTTACTACGCGTCAGAACCGCGGACTTTTCATGTCGCTGATGTCTATCGGCGGGACTTTCGGCTATGGCGCAGCGCCTCTTGTTACCGGATTTTTGTACGCCGCAGGCGGATGGCCGGCACTTCTCTTCCTGTTAATTCCGGGTGTTGTAATCGGAATTCTGTTAATTAAGCAGCCGCAGCATCCGGAAAAAGTGGTTATTCCCGCAGAAAAAGCAGCTGAATTAAAGCCGCACAAAGGAGCTGCCGCAATGCTTCTTACTATCAGTTCCATTCGTTCATGGGTATATTACGGATTTATTGCATTCGGTGTTGTCTATCTTACTACCTATGCAGGAGTCGATTATGTCCTTGCAACAAGTGTTGTTTCCGGTATGATTTTTGCCGGAATGTTTGGAACACTGATTGCAGGTCCTCTTTCGGATTTCCTCGGGCGAAAAGAAACGATGATAATTGCTTATATCTGCGGCGGACTGGCATATACAGGCATTTTCTTTTTGCAGGGAACTGCTGCAGTTGCGGCTCTTGTTGTCGCCGGTTTTTTCCTGATGTCGACTGCATCTGTTGAAATTGCAGCAGTACAGGAGGTCATGCCCGGAAATGTGGGATTTGCATCCGGCATTGTTATCGGAATCCCTCAGGGATTTACGGCACTTTCGATGGTAATTATCGGAGTCATCGCTGATTTTATCGGACTTTCATCTGCGCTTTCCATCCAGGTCTTCCTGATGGCGGCAGCTCTTATTCTGTGTCTTCTGCTTCCATATCCATGGAAATATTTCAGAAAAAAGCAGGCTGCATGAGATGTGCTGGGCATGATTCTCCCTGAAATCTGCCTTATTTCGGCGGGTTTCAACCATAGTATTATTACTTCATCCAACCATTATATAAGAAGAAACCGTCATTCACTGATGGAGGTTTTCGAAACATATGGACGTTAATTTACTGTACTTCATAGTCCCTATATGTGCCGTAATCGGCCTTCTCTTTGCAATTTACTGTTTCAGCGTTGTTAAACGCGAGAAAGTAACTGATGCAAAGATGACGAAGATTTCTGACGCCATTCACCTTGGTGCAAAAGTCTTCCTGAAAAGCCAGTACAAGGCTATTGCAATTTTCGTAATAGTTGTTGCACTGATTCTTCTTCTGTTAGCCTTTGTAACTAACGGAGCACTTTCCTTCGCATCCCCGGTATGTTATATCGTCGGTGCAGCACTTTCCATGTGCGCAGGCTACATTGGTATGACTAGTGCTACTAAAGCAAACGTCAGAACTACCAACGCAGCAAAGCGTGGAATTGCAGCAGCAGTTAAAGTCTCCTTTGCAAGCGGTTCTGTTATGGGAATGTCTGTTGTAGGTCTCGGCTTACTCGGTCTTTCTGTTGTCTTCATTGTCCTTGTTCTTATCAACGGCGGATTTGAAGGAAACATTATTACCGCAGTTTCCAGCATTGCAGCATTCGGTTTTGGTGCATCTTCTGTTGCACTCTTCGCCCGTGTCGGCGGCGGTATTTTCACCAAAGCAGCAGATGTCGGTGCAGACCTTGTCG
>DALTWQ010000051.1 GCA_029987025.1 Methanocorpusculum sp.
GTACCAGTATTTTCCGGTGACTAAGTGTCCTAACGGGTATGACTGGGTATGGAGAACCATCTTCGGCTCTGCTGACGTGCCGGAGGAGAAAAAAATCACCATGGGGTCAGTTGATTTTGTCTTGATTCTGCCGATGAACGGGGATAATTTTGTTGAAGCTTTTGCCGGATAGACGAGTTCTTTTTCGTAGTTAATCCAGCCTTCCGCGTCTCCATTGATAAGGAATTTGACCTTCAGGTTCGGGCAGTCCTGTTCGACTTCCTGAATCTTCCAGAGGTTTTCCGTATCAGTTACCACCATCTTGAATTTTCCGGTGTTGATACGGTATTTCAGATCGTGAGGGGTTAATAGAACCGGAGACGGACAAATAACGGCACCAATTTTAATAGCTGCAAGAGCAAAAGTCCACCACTCGGGAACTCTGGGCAGCAGAAGCATAATACGGTCTCCTTTTCCGATGTTCTGCTTGAACATCATATTGGCAATCTGATTAGAGAGATTTTTCATCTGGCGGAAGGTGAAGTACTTTTCTTTTCCTTCCTGGTTTGTCCAGATCATTGCAAGTTTGTTGCGGTCTTTCTCCGCCCAGGCATCAACTACGTCGTAGGCGAAGTTGAAATACTCCGGAACTTCCGGTGAGTATGAAGCGCGTTCGGCTTCATAATCGGCCATATTCAAATTATAACGATATGCCGTTTTCGTCATGCGGAATAATATATGACTGATTAGATATTAAATTCATGGTGAGGGATCCCCGTAATCACTCTTAGGGTGCATACTTTCAGGGTAAAAAAGAGATAAAATAATTCAGCTCCGTCTTTTTGCGGAGTCCGGACATCAGAGCAGGTTTTAGGTGTGGCGAAATACCGGTATATTTGATATTTATTTGATTTTTCCGTCTACCTGTGGTGTATGAACATTTCAACAGTATGGTTTTTCTCGGGTGTACTTTAAGCAGATAAGTAATAAACCGGTTCTGATGTTTTCCGGCCGCGAAAAAGATGGTGAGAATGCAGTTACTCTACATTCTTCAGGGTGTTTTTGTCGTAGCGTGAGATGGTTGCGTCTTTCTGGTTCTGATACTTTGCGTCCGGTTTTTTATCGTACGGACACTCGCAGCGCTTGGTTACGTAGAATACAAGCTGACCTACCGGCATTCCTGCATAGACACGTACCGGTCTGCAGTTGGAGTTGCACATCTCAAGCGTGATGGTGCCCGAGAAACCTGCATCAATCCAGCCTCCTGTCTGATGAAGTTCAAGACCTAAACGTGCAATGCTGCTCTTTCCTTCGATTGAAGATACGATATTGTCCGGAAGGGTGACCTTCTCAAGAGTTTCCGCAAGGACGAACTGTCCCGGCTGGATATCAAAGTAGGCCCCCTTTCTCTCATTTACATGAGAGTATAGAGTGTCCTTGTTGAACGGGTCAATGACGTCGTCACACTCGTCGTACCAGACGAAGTGGTTTCCAAGACGAATATCCAGTGAGTTCGGCTGAACAAGCGCCGGGTCATACGGTTCAATTTTGATGAAGCCGCGTTTAATGTGGTCTGCAATTTCCCAGTCTACGAGAATCATAATAATGTAATTATTTGGCTTGAATGGTATTTATGCTATGTGCTGGGTTTCCGGTGCACGGACACTTCTTTCATTTTTGCCTGAATTATGTTTTATTCACTCAATAGACTTATCATATCAGCAGATAAATAGTATAAGCACTATGGAGAAAGTAATCATAACTGTCGTCGGACGCGACACGGTAGGTATCATTGCCCGTATCTGTACCTACCTCTCGAACAACCATGTAAACGTTGAAGACATTTCACAGACCGTTGTCCAGGGATACTTCAATATGATGATGATTGTTGACACCAGCAGGAGTACTATTGCATTCGGAGACATGACCTCAGAGATGGATAAAATCGGCAATGAACTCGGCATGAAGATTCACTGCCAGCGTGAAGAAATCTTTGACCGTATGCACAGGATATAAACAATGGTTACTCTCTTTGAAGTCAACGAAACAAATATGATGATTGAGCAGGAAAAGCTCGATGTCAGAACAATCACGTTAGGCATCAGTCTGCTCGACTGCAAGGGAAATACGCCGGAAGAATTAGCTGATGCGATATATACAAAAATCACTGAGACCGCTAAAAATCTGGTCTCCGTCGGCGAAGAAATAGAACGCGAGTTCGGGATTCCGATTGTAAACAAGCGTATCTCGGTAACACCCATGTCCTTAGTCGGGGCATCCGTCTGCAAAACGCCGGATGACTTTGTTACCCTCGCAAAAGCCCTTGACCGTGCTGCAAAGACCACCGGCGTAAACTTCCTCGGCGGATACTCTGCTCTTGTTTCGAAGGGGATGACGACTGCAGATGAAAACCTCATCCGCTCTATACCGAAGGCTCTTGCGGTTACTGAGCGGGTGTGCAGTTCGGTAAATATTGGTTCGAGCAAGACCGGAATCAACATGGACGCAGTAAAACTTATGGGCGAAATCGTCCGGCTTACTGCTGAAGAAACGAAGGACATGGGATGTATTGGCTGTGCAAAGCTTGTTGTCTTCTGCAATGCCCCTGATGACAATCCGTTTATGGCAGGCGCCTTCCACGGAGTTACCGAAGGAGACGCTGTGGTAAATGTGGGTGTCAGCGGTCCGGGTGTGGTCCGTCACGCCTTAACCAAGGTCCACGGCAAAAACTTCGAGGTTCTCTGTGAAACCGTGAAAAAGACTGCCTTTAAGGTCACCCGTGTGGGTCAGCTTGTTGCTCTCGAAGCATCCGAGCGTCTGCATGTGCCGTTCGGCATCGTTGATTTATCTCTTGCACCGACGCCTGCTGTAGGCGACAGTGTTGCAGACATCTTAGAGGAGATGGGACTTGAGTCCGTTGGCGCACCGGGAACTACTGCGGCTCTTGCTCTCCTCAATGACCAGGTCAAGAAGGGCGGTGTTATGGCAAGCTCTTTTGTCGGCGGACTTTCCGGCGCATTTATTCCGGTGAGCGAGGACCAGGGTATGATTAACGCTGTCGTCCGCGGTGCTTTATCCCTGGAAAAGCTTGAGGCGATGACCTGTGTCTGTTCCGTGGGTCTTGATATGATTGCAGTCCCCGGAACAACAACCGCATCAACTATCGCGGGTGTTATTGCCGACGAAGCAGCGATTGGAATGGTCAATCAGAAGACAACTGCAGTCCGCTTAATTCCGGCGATTGGAAAAGATATCGGAGATACCTTAGAGTTCGGCGGCCTTTTAGGCAGTGCACCGGTTCAGGCAGTTTCTCCCTACTCCTGTGAGGAGTTTGTCTCCCGCGGCGGAAGAATTCCTGCACCCATTCACAGTTTCAAGAACTAAGTGTGATGCAGGAAAACGACCTGTCTGTCTACATCAGCCGCGGACTTGTGCGGCTGGTATCTTCCGTTCTTGCTGAGTCTGCGTTCGACAAATCCGGACGCAGGTTTCTGCTGCATCAGCTTCGGGTGCAGAAGCGTAAAATCCGTCTGCGGAATAATCAGGGCATCCATATACCTCCTTTTCTTATCGCAAGTATTACTGGGCAGTGCAACCTGCACTGCAAAGGCTGTTATGCACGCGGCTCGGGATTTTGTACGGATGTGCCCCGCGACGAGCCGCTTTCAGCCGGGGAATGGATGCGTATCTTCAGCGAAGCAGAAGAACTCGGCATCTCTGCAGTTCTTTTAGCAGGCGGGGAGCCGTTCATGAACCGCGAGGTTCTGTTCCGCGCGGCTGAAATATCTGATATGATTTTTCCGGTGTTTACGAACGGAACTTTGTTCGATGATGAGATGCTTGCTCTTTTTTCAAAGTCCCGCAATCTGTTTCCGGTGTTCAGTATCGAAGGAGACTCTGCGGCGACTGATTTCAGACGTGGGGCCGGTGTCTTTGCGAAAGCTTCTGCTGCGGCATCTGCTCTTCACGCGTCAGGGGTTTTGTTCGGCGTGAGTGTTACGGTTACGGCTGAAAATATTGCATCAGTTTCATCAGATGCGTTTTTTGCAGGACTTGCAGAGGCCGGTGCTGCTGTGGTGTTTCTGATTGAGTATACTGCATCTCATGAATCTGAGCGGGGATTAGAGCTGTCGGGTGCTGACCGGAAGTATCTATCAGAGCGTCTTACTCTCGCAAGGATGCAGTATCGCTCGCTCTGGTTTTTGTCGTTTCCGGGCGACGAGAATTTAATGGGAGGGTGTCTTGCAGCAGGAAGGGGATTTTTCCACATTAATCCGTTCGGCGCTGCAGAGCCGTGTCCGTTTTCGCCGTTTTCCGACCGGAATCTGAAGACCTGTTCGCTGAAGGAAGCGATTTCATCTCCGCTTTTTAAGCGGCTTTCTGCGGCTGAACTGACGCGGATTCCGCACGAAGGGGGCTGTGCTCTGGCAGGGAGGGCTGATGAGGTTTCAGCTCTTGTCAGAGATTCAGATTCCGATTCTCTTCCGGTAAAAGATATTTCTAAATAGCATTACTGACAATAAAACTGTATGACTAAAGTAATCGGTATTGTTGGTTCTGCACGGAAAGGAAACGGCCTTGCACTCACTAAAGCAGCTCTTGCAGGCGCAGCAGAAGCAGGTGCAGAGACTGAACTTATCAGACTTGCAGACCTCGACATCAAACCATGCCTCGACTGCGGATACTGCAAAGCCCCCGAGAACAAATACTGCATTCAGAAAGACGCAATGAACGCCGTCTTCGACAAAATTGAAGCGGCAGACGGTATCATCTTCAGTACTCCGGTCTATTTCGGACGTGAAAGCGCTCTTTTCCTCTTGTTCGTTGACCGCATGTATGCCATGGCCAAAGCGGACTTTTCCTCAAAGCTTCCCAAAGACAAGAAGTTTGGAACGATTGTTACTATTGGAAGCATGGGTGAAGATGTTGCTGAAAGTATTCACCAGACCGAGGCAGCTATTTTCGGAGGAATGTTCGGATGGAAAGACTGCGGTCTTTTCTGGAAGAACATGATGCATATCAAAGACGCCGCAGAAAAGAATCCGGAAATGATTGCAGAAGCAAAAGCTTTCGGAAAGAAGTTCGTCTGAACTGTATTTACTCTCTGAATATGAGGATTACCTCTGCAGGGGAAATACTTTTTCAAAAAAAAATATTTTTCCCTCTTCAATGGTAAAACTATCTCAAATCTGATTTTTTACCTTTTGAGCGGTAATGTTTTTTGAATCCGACAGATACTTTCTTCACTTATTTTCGTCTGAAAAAAGATTTAATGACCGCCGCTGCAGGTGCTGCATCCGGATGAGATTGTCCGAAGCGCACGCTCTGTAATCTGTGCGGTCTGCAGTTCGAGAGTAGATACACGTTTTTTGAGCGCCGCATTTTCCGCTTCCAGTGAAGCGATACGTGCTTCCAGATTTTCAAGAGTTGCCATACCTTATAATTTCCCTCCTTCCTGCATCATACTTTCGAATGAAACAGTCTGCGCATCTTTGATACCTTTACGAGATACGGGAACGCGATACCGAAGAACAGCAGCAGCACACCAACCCACTGCAGGGGAGTAACCGATTCAGAGATGATAATAACCGCACAAATAATGGATGCCGGAAGCTCTGAGGAACTCAGAATTGTTGCCAAATCACCGGGGACTTTCGGAACCGCAATAGAAAACAGGAAATTAGGCATAGCACAGCCTAAACTTCCGATTACAAGACCGAACATCCACAGATTCCCGTCTATGACACTGGTTTTGATAAATTCCGGCGAGAAGTAGTACGGGGTAAAGATGATTACCAGAAGCGCCAGCGCAATTGCAAGAGTGATAACACTGCGGTACACCGGGCTGATTTTCGGATTGAGTTTTCCGATGAACAGAATATAGAGTGCGTAACAGAGTGCGGAAAGCATGCCGAAGAGAACACCAAGCGGGTCAATGTCTGCTAAGGATATGCTGCCGAACCCTGATGCAAGAAATGTTGCTCCAATCAGAATTCCTGCGGAGATAACAGTCGGAAGCTCCGGAAGTTTCCGTTTGATAAGCGATTCAATGATGATTCCAATCCACGTGTACTGGAACAGAAGAATAACTGCAAGGTGGGCGGGAACTCTTTGCAGGGACATCATGTAGGTAAGACTCACCATCGCAATTAAGATTCCTATGACGATAAATAAGATGACATCTTTTACAGTGTAGGTTACCTTCTGTTTTCTGCTTTTTCTGATGTGAGTGATGACAAAATAGACTGCTGCTAAAATCAGCATGAACAGGCATCCGAACACATACTGCGACAGGACCATGTCGCTTGGAGAAAAGCCTGCTTCGTATCCGAGTTTGATTACTGCAGATGACGGACCGAAACAGCATCCTCCAAGAAAAACAAGAAAGGGAAAGAGAAGGTGAGGCAGAAGGCCTGCCAGGGATGATAACTTCATGGGATGTTAGAGATAGACTCCTTCAGGTATTTCCGGACGCTGCTCTTTCTTTTCACGTCCTTTCTTTACAGCCTGCACGGCCGCTTCGAAGTCTGCCGTCTTTACCGTGGTTCTGTTCGAGCGGATTGCCTGCATTCCCGCCTCAACCGAGAGAGCGGCAAGTTCTGCACCATTGAATCCTCCGGTGAGTTCTGCAAGATCTTTGAGCCTGACCTCTTTTGCGAGGTGCATCTTTTTCGTGTGGATTGCAAGGATGCTTTCACGCTCTTCGATGTCGGGAAGCGGGAACTCGATGATTCTGTCGAAGCGTCCGGGGCGCAGCAGGGCTGTGTCAAGCATGTCGAGGCGGTTTGTTGCGGCGATGATTTTTATGTTGCCTCTGGCGTTGAATCCGTCGAGTTCAGCTAAAAGCTGCATGAGAGTGCGCCCTACCTCGTGGTCGCCTGCAGAGTATGCATCAGCGGTCCGCATGGATCCGACCGCATCAATTTCGTCGATGAAGATGATGGCCGGTGCTTTTTTGCGGGCCATGGCGAAGAGTTCACGCACAAGTCTTGCGCCTTCTCCGATGTATTTCTGCACGAGTTCGGAGCCGACGACGCGGATAAACGCGGCTTTTGTTTCATGCGCCGCAGCTTTTGCAAGGAGGGTTTTTCCGGTTCCGGGAACGCCGTAGAGAAGGACCCCTTTCGGCGGTTCGACACCGGTCTTTTCGAAGAGCTCCGGTCTGGTAAGCGGCAGTTCGATGGCTTCTTTTAAGAGCTCCTTCTGTGCGTTGAGTCCACCAATGTCATCATAGGTAACGGCAGGGGCGGTGTCAATTTCCATCGCAGACACCTGTGCATCAACTTTGTCCGGCAGCACTTCGGCGAGTACGAAGGACTGGGGATGCAGTCCGCACTGTGATCCTGCGATGAGTTTTTCCGGCGCTATTTCTTCAGAAACGGCTGATACAAAACTCGGGCCCGTGGTGCTTCTGACAATTACCCTGCCGTCGCCTAAGTTCTGTTCGATGGTTCCTATTACCAGAGGCGGGGTTTTCATCTGCTGCAGTTCGGCTTTGTATTTTCTTGCCTCACGCTGGTACTGGTCGCGTTCGGATTCTGCTGCGGCAAGCATGAGACGTACCTGACGCACTGTTTCCCGCAGTTCATAGTTTCTGCTTTCGAGTGCGATATTGGTTTTCCGAAGTTCAGTGATTTCATCTTTAGCGGATGTCTCGTTTCCGGCGATTTCCGGGGACGGGGGCGTGTTTCTGCGGAAGGCTACGTCGTTTTCTTCGGGGTTTGAGGTATCAGTCATGGTATTTGAGTTCCAGATGGATATGTATTCAATGAGGCTGTTCGATAAATGTTATTTGGTATGGTAGGTAAAAGCATTTTCGAAATAGAATTATGGTTTAAAAACACAATAGTATATTTTATATGTCCCTTGCAGTCGTTTTTGACAGTGCCGGCACTCTGCTGAAGACTGTCCGTTCTGTGGTTGATTTACAGTCTCACGCTCTGATTCCGCAGAATGTTGAAACTACCATGCTGACGTTCGAAGACCCGGACCGTATCCTGGTTCTTCTCAATATTAATTCTGCAGATCTGCGCAGCAGCGACGGGTCTCTGCTGTTTTCCCGCTGGATGCAGGAGTATAAGATATCGTTCGGAATTACCTGCGGCCGGCACATTATCGATGCTGATGATGTTGCATCGATTCTGTTTTCGGATGCGAATGCAGCGGTGTCTGATATGCAGACGGCAGCCGCTTCATGCCGTGAGGAGGCCTCCCGCGAGTCTGAGCAGTTCGCGGTGAATACGGGTGTTATTGTCAATACGAGAACGAAGTGCATCGAGTTCGGCATTGCTTCAGCGGGCTATCCGTTCGAAGGTGTCCGTGAGCTGATTTCATCGCTGCACCGCAAAGGAATTGCGGTTTATATCGCATCAGGCGACCGTACGGAAAAGCTTGAGCTTGTTGCTGATAAGATAGGTATTCCCCGCAACCGTGTTCACGGAGTTGCAACGCCGCTTACGAAGGCACAGGTGGTGACGTCTCTTAAAAACGAGTATGACGTTGTGATGATGGTTGGTGACGGCATCAATGATTTATCAGCTCTGCGGGCGGCTGATGTTGCGGTCCTTACCCTGCAGCAGAACGGAAATCCGCCGCAGATCCTGCGGGATACGGCAGACCGGATTATCTACGATATCAGGGATGTTTTAAGGATAGCAGATGAACTGATTCGGGAGTAATCTTCCATGCCTGATTCTGCTGATGATATACGCTTTCTAACCCGTCTTCGCGGCGAGGAGGAGGAGGCGCTTCTTCGTGCGGCTCTTACGGAGATCGGGAAATCACTTTCCTCTCCGTATTTTTCTGCCGGGAAGTCTGTTTTTATTCCGGTGAGCGGCGGGTTTGCAGAGACTGATGCGTTGTTTATCTGTTCAGCAGGTATTTTTGTGTTCGAGTGCAAGCACATGAAAGGCCGGGTGCTTGGCAGGTCTTCCGACCGTCTGTGGACGAAGACCGGTGAGTCTGTTCTATCATTCCCGAATCCGGTTCTGCAGAGCAGGCGTCATGCTGATGCGGCAGCAGCGTATTTCGGTGTTTCACGGCGTCTCTGCTATTCGTTTGCGGTGGTAAATGACGGCTGTGTTCTTGAGGCGGAGGCGGATGCTGCAGTTCTTCGGACGGGGTCGGCAGCGGCTGCTCTTCGTCCGCTGATTGCAGCAGGCGCGGGCCGGATTGATGAGTCCGCTCTTGCGGCTTTTATCTCCCGGGCGGAGAAGCTTTCGACGGATGAGAAAGCCAGAAAGCAGCATGAAGCGCAGATTGAGCGGATGAAAAAAGAGCGGAGAGGGGAAAAGAAGAGGGGGTAAGTGCAAAAAAAGAAGGAGAGTAAAGACTCCCCAAAAATTAGTGCTTCAAGATTCTGCCTGCCTTTG
>DALTWQ010000122.1 GCA_029987025.1 Methanocorpusculum sp.
AATACATCGAAACATCTCTATTTTATCCCCATCGGCTAATTAAAACTCAACGCCGGGGCATTGTACATAGACTCAGATTTGCGGTTTCTGCAGTAAATTGATACAATGAAGTTTTGATACAATGAAGTTTTGATACAATGAAGTAACCTGTTTGTATTTCAGACAAGGCGGATGAACTGCTGCATATCTGACGTGCACATACATCCGGGTTTAATCCTGAATTTACCTGCAGCGTACCGTATCAACCATTTATATCATAAACGCCAAATAATATTCATGGATAAAATATGGCCGTCCGGACTGCCGAATCCTTCTGCGAGAACTATTGCAGACATGGAAAATGTACTGGCAGTCCGTCCGTCGAACCAGAATCCGGACACGGAACTCTACTACATGTACCGTGACCTCTACAAAACCCACGGCGATCATGAATGGCTCATGCGCCATCACCTCAGATATGATATAACCCGGATTCCCGCAGGAATTATAAACGGAGAATATACAAAAACCAAAGGACATTATCACCCGTTAAACGAAGCAGGAGTGGCATACCCCGAGGTCTATGAAGTCCTTTCAGGATACGCATATTATCTCTTACAGAAAAGGGACCACACAGATGTCATCGTTGTCGCCGCACGTGCCGGTGATGTTGTTCTTATCCCCTCCGGCTACGGTCATGTAACCATCAACCCCGGAAAGACCGACCTGGTTATGGCAAATCTTGTCTCCACTGATTTTGCCAGCGAATACGGCGAGATTAACGAGATGCACGGCGCTGCCTACTATTACATGAAAAAAGACGGCTGGGTGCCGAATCCGAACTACGGCGATGCGATTCCGATTCACACGCTTCTGCCGTCTGCAATTCCCGAGCTGGGCATACTTCCGGGCAGATCTTTGTATGAGATGGTCGGAACCTCTGATACGCTTGATGTGATGAATCATCCGGAAAAGTTCACGGATGAGGTTGGAAGGTTCTGCTCGGAAAAAATAGAAATGTGAGTATGGATAAGGACTGCGGTGCGGCAACGGTTACGGGGGTAATTCTCCTTATTGCAGTAACTGTTCTTGCCGGTGGGATACTGACTGCTGCAGTACTTTCATCAGATACTTTTTTATCAGCCGAACCAACTCTCCCTGCTGTTCTTACTGTTTCTGAAGGATTTGGTCATCTTGTTTTTCCGGCTGATGCAGGAATTGATGCAATTTATCTTCGTTCTCCTAACGGGGAGTTTCTTTTCCCCAGTACATCCCCGGTTGTGATTCCTGAAGAGCTGCTTGAATCTCCTGCATCGATATCTGCTGAGTTCAGAGACGGAAAAGAAATGGTGCTGATGCGGTTATGAAACGTGATGATGCTGTATCAGAAATTCTATCTCTCATACTTATTTTAGGAGTCATCTTCGCTGTTTCTGCGATAGCGGCTGCTGTCGCTATTCCCGGATACGCAGCTGAAAAAGAATCCGAGCATCAGACACTTTTGGAGAATGAATTTTCTTCTCTTAAGACCGGAATTGATTTTCTCTGGCTTACCGGAACATATGACACAGAAAAAACAGTGCTCTTTTCTCTTTCCGCTGACCATACTGCATCTGGAAAACTTGGTGTTGAAAATACTCCTCTTGAAATATCCGCTGACGAAGGAGTGTTCTCTCTTCCAATAGTAGATATCACGTATACTGAAGGCGGATTACTCCGGTATCGTTACTTCGGAGGTGCATTGTATAGAGGAGAAGATATTCTTCTTT
>DALTWQ010000052.1 GCA_029987025.1 Methanocorpusculum sp.
AACAACCTGCGGGCGTCAGTCGAAAAAACACAGCAGGACAGATACGAAGAGCGAATGCTCTCGAAAACCCGGACAGCTCCCCAACAACAAAACGGCCATCCCGTTCCTCTTAAAAACGGAACGGCTCAAAAACCGGAGCAGTCCATCACTCATAATGGTAAAAACCATGCATCGTGACAGAAGAAGTCCCGTAACAAAAGCGGACCGCGGATTAATAAACCAGGTCCGCCGTGCAGAAAAAGCACAGCGCAAAGCAGTCGAAAACGCAGTCTTCGGCGGACGGAGACGGAGATAAGAGACATGAAAGGCAAAAAAATCGTCTACGTCACAAACAACTACTACGGTCAGAGACGGCCGTCCGGAAAACCGAACAGACGCATCAGGGGAGGAACCTGGGCAACCGACATAGGTGAAGAAAACAGCACCATCTACGACAGACCGTACTGAAAACAACCGCACCCCGCTTAAAAAACAACCTCACAGGAGAAAAACAAATGAAAGCACTTCCGCCGGAATGGCACATAAATGAATACCCCGGAAACACCATGAACAAAATCCGGGACATCATAGGAGAACACGTCGAATTCGAAAACATCACCATGGAATATTACGACCTCCTCGACCGCCTCGCAGAACAAATCTTCATCAGCGTCGAACCCGTCCTCAGAAACAAACCCGACAGAATAGATGACTGGAACCTCGACCTCGACTGCAAAAAACTGGACTCTGCAATCGTAAACTACATCGAATCCGCCGTCATCAAAGACAAACTCAAAACATGGATTCGCAAAGAAACCGGCACGGAAATCATGGCAGACCCCTTCACCCGCCCGCTCAGAATCGAAGAAAACCCGGAAAAACCCGTCGACGCAGAAACAAAAACCCTTCAGCGCCACATCGAAATAGCTCAGAACAGCTGCCCGAAAAACCGCACCTTCTTCGCACGAAACTACACCGCAAAAGAAACAGAAGCAGCAGCCAAAGCCGTACAGATTTACCTCGATGACGTCAAAACCGGCTGCACCGCATGGAACGAAGACACTGAACTTCAGCTCTTCAAAGGCCTTACAAAAATCATCCCCGGAAACGACCCTCACACCAAACACATCATAAGCATCGACATAACTCAGTGGTTCTGCATCAAAAACCGCCTCACCTACTACCCGTTAGACGACCTCTACTTCACCGAAGACAAAGAAATCGCAGAAACCCCGAATACAGCAAACTCAGATGACAAACTCGTATCAAACATCCATCACAGATACTGCATGGACTGCCTCAGATTTCCCACACAAAAAGGAACCGCAGGACAGGTACAGCGGACCGTCAGCATCGTAAGAAAACTCCTCAAAGAAAACGCCCGTGAAACATCACGATGCCTGGACGAAAACAAAGACCCGGAATACATCGGCATACACATCGCAAAAAAATTCTGCCGCTGCATCGAATCCGGACACCCGGACGAATACGCACAAAAAGAGTTCATCAACGCAATTGAAAAACACATCGCCATCAAAACCCCTGTCGAAACAAATGCAGGCACCCTGGACGAATACGCATACCGCATCTACGCTCAACTCTTCGCAGAAACAGGTAAACCGGCCTTAATCCATGCAGAACCCGGCACTGACGCGGAAAACAGCAGCACAAAATGGAGACGCCGCAGACTCACCTCCGCAGAAACTGACATCCGAACCATCAAAACAGCAGTCTCCTGCAGAACGGCAGGAGCAAAAGCAGTATCCCGCGGTATTGCCGGAGTAAAAGAACTCGGCGCACTCACAAACAAGGTATCGCCTCTCTTCAGCAGACATGAAAACACCCTCTCAGACCAGAAAGACATCTCTGAAGAAGAACTCCGCACCGCCGCAGAAAAACTCGCAGACGCATTCGCTGAAGAAATCCCGGACTGCAGCATATCAGACCCCGTCATCGGATACTACCTTTATGCTGCGCTTGACAGCGGAGGACACACTCTTTTCTTCGACAAAGAAAAGTACCATGACCTCAGATTCATCAACGCACAAAACCTCCTCAGAAAAGAAACAGAGTTTTCAGACACCGCAAAACACCTCGCAGAAACCATCCGGACCTTCTGTGATGATGATGCAGACATCATTCAGATAAACAAAACAGTGATGGAAATCGTAACCGCTGCCAAAACCGTGCAGACATTCCACAGCGGATTCTCGGCAAATGCACACATGTATCTGAAATCATTCATCGAAGAAATCCTGTCATTCGACAGAAAGTGGTACACACAAATATCCGGTTGGAAGACGCTGATTCCGGAAGAAACCCTCACAGAAGTCATCTACGAAGCAGTCTGCCGCGAGTACGAAATCCCGCCGTACCTCGCAGGAGTCGACATCGAAGAAGACGAGTGAGGAAAAAGAAACACAAACATCCTCATCCTTTTTTTTCAGGAGACCGGAGATGAAAAACAGACATACGAAACCTCATCCATCTTTTCAGGAACCATCCATGAAAAACACCGTCACCGGAATCAGCCGCCTGCAGCTCACCTTCTTCGGACTCGCCGCAGCAGTCTCCGGATGCCTCGCGGGAGGAATGCACAGCAGAGACTGTGTACTCGTATCCGCAGAAGAAAAAGACTTAGGTGCCGTTGAAACCCTCGGAAATGAACTCTATACCATCTTCCTCAAAGGAGAAAACCTCTGCAGAAAACGCCTCAAAGGACAGAAACTGAACGGATTCTACAAACTGGAAAGATAATCCGTTCAGTATATATACCTGTCCGGAAGATCTTACCGCACTCTCTTACGATGCAGAAGTTGTAATACAGACAGCAGATGAGACGGCGATGAATGTGCGGAACTATCTGGAAGAACGCATGAGTAAAGAATCTGAAAAGAGGAATCATCCGCGGTAATGAACTGCTGCCTAAGCAAAAAATATCGTAAAAAAGAGAGGGGGTGGAATCTTACCTCTTCAGATGGTGATTTTCATGAAAGTATTATCAACCTGAATCTTCCGTATATCTGTATTTTTGTACCTTACTTACCTCACCCCCATCCTCACCTCACCTCACCCCGCCTCACTTCGAAAGACGGAACACTGCCTCAATTCCCACGGACGTTACAACCTTGCCGGGACAGATGATATCAGAAACACGCTCCTCATCCTCGTAGAACGACGGACCGTCAAGACACAGCCCCTCATTCTCATTGAAAACATACCGGTCAGAGTACGTATCGCGGTCATACCCGTTCAGAATATCAACACTGACAACACCCTCAACAGAAACCCCGAACGCTCTTGCCGTAACCTCCGCGTCATACAGAGCCGCCCCGGAAGCAAGAGTAAGCGCCTTCTCACGCTCGGACTTCTTAAGCGAATCACTCAGCCTGAACTCAACATCAGAAATCTTCGATGCACCATTCTTCCTGGCAAGAGAAACAAGATATGACATATCATCAACCCTTCCCGACTCAACATACACCGTCGTCGAAACAACCGTAATCATCTGTCCCTGCGGCCACCGGGAATACTCCCGCGTCGCCATATAATGCGAAAAAGAAAACGACGAAGTACTGACAGAATCAGACTCATTCTTCCAGCCGTTTATCGCCTTCAGAAGTTTTTCGGCCTCTTTTGACGCCGTATCAAAGCAGATATCCTCGTCGGAATGCTCCGCCCTCACCTCAAAATGAACCGAAAAATAATCCGGCATTGCAGCACTCGAACCCCACCCGTGAACATCCAGGCGGATTCCGTCATCCTTATCCTTCGTAGTATTTGCCATATAATAATCTCCTGTTCGTTACGTAAATTACCGCCCTGACCGGCGCAGCTGATTCGCAGAACAACATCTGCACCTCTCACCTGCCCTGTCAGGTACACTACTCTGTTGTACCTCCATCGTTAAATAGTTTATCATAATGCTAAGTTATCGTCATTAGCAATATTACCATACAATATATTATTAGTTTAAAGAACAAACAAATACACAATGAAAAACGGACTCTCCGAAATAGTACATATCATACCGTTAGGCTGCGAATTCGACCGTGCAGTCCGTCCGTTCGACACAGCCGCGGCAAACCGCGTCTGCATCATCGCCGACAGAGAACAGGAAGAATACTCAAACAACCCGCAGATGTACCTCGCAGAAACCTGTCCTCCGCCGGAATATTACCTCTCGCGTGTCTTAAAACACCTCAGGAAAAAACACATCCCCGCAGAAATCATACGCACTGACTTTTCCGACATGGGAGAACTCTTAAAAACCATATCCGCCCTCATCAGAAAAGAACAGACGCTCGGAAACAAAGTCTACATAAACATGTCAGCCGCAGGAGAACTCGCAGCAGCTGCAGCATCACTTGCGGGAACGGCACTCGACGCGGAAGTCTACTGCGTACACGCAGACGGCTATGCATCAGACAAAGAACGGCCTGATACCGGCATCTCGGTCTGCAGCACCAGCTCTGTATCGATGCTTCCCAAAGTTGACATCCGTCTCCCGGACGAAACCGAGCTTCCAGTTCTTGAAGAACTCTATTACTCTGAAAACAATGTATTATCAGCAAGCGAAATCAGCGGCGTTGTTGAAGGCGAAAATGATTATGCCGAAGGTCCCGGTATTTCCATGATGAAATGTGATTGCAGTGCTCCCTGTGTCGGCTACGAACATCCGGCGTATGATAATATACCATCATACGCCGCATCCGAGCCGGGGTCGGATGCAGAGCGCTGGAATAAACGCAAAGTCCAGAGCAGAAACCTCATGAAAGTCTCCGGCATGATGAAACGTATGGAAGAAAAAGGCTACGTAACAAAAGCCAAATACGGACGGAAAATGATGTATCAGTTAACCGAACGGGGGCTCTATGCGCTGATACTTTCAGGCGCTGTTGAATAAGGAAAAAAAGAGATGAACTGGTGCCTGCCCGGCTGGTTAAGGAGCGGGACAACTAATCCCGCGTCAATCCGGACAGGCCGGTTCCGGCGGTCCTGCCTCACAGTATCATGGACCTCCTGACTGCGGCCGCCGCCATACCAAGGCGGCGTCATAGTCAGCAGGACCACAGGGCCGGTATTGATTTCTGGAAGAAAACAGGTACCTTTCAAAAATAGAGAACAATCAGTTTTGGAAAGTACACTCGCTTTCCAAAAATAAAAAATAACCAGTTTTGGAAAGCGGCATACCGCATTCACCCTTAATCCTCAGTCCAGACAAAGTGTTTATATTCCCGGAAAACACAGTATCAGTAATCGAATCCATTGTCCGCACATTACCATAACCGGAGATGGATTCCGCTGCAAACCAGCAGCAAACCCGCAGGAGAGAACTCATCATGGCATTACCCGCACATGCAGAAGCGCCGGAGATAGATTCCGTCATCGCCGGATATCAGAGACTGGAAAAAAGTGTCCAGGCATACTGCATCCTCATGGCAGCAAGCGGCATCCACAGCACCGACTTCTTCCAGATATTCCGTGTTCCGCCGGAAAAACGAAACGTACTCCATATAAAAAGGACCGACATCCCCGGAATGAAATCCGACGTCATCGTTATCGAAATCGAAAAACCCGCCGGCGGAAACTGGAGAACAGAATGTGCATGTTTCCCGCCGGAACTGGAAAAAGCCGTCAGAAACTTCACCGTCATCTACACACCCGACCATTACAAACGCTCAGTCCGTCTCGCAGAAAAATCCGCGGACGAAAACACATCCGCAGACGAAGAAAAAAGCGGATCTGCAGGAAAACCGCTCGCCATCAAAGAAGTCAGACAGTGGAACTACTCACTCATCCTGAACGCACTCTATAACTCAGAGGAAAAACCGCAGCGGGCGGAAAAACTGGGTGATTGGCTTACTGAATGCTACCGCCGGGTAAACATCATCCACGGAAACATAGCCGTCTGTGAACAGAAAAAAAGCTTCGACCACAAAAAACGCATGGAAGAAGCGATTGTGACATACTCATACGCCGCAGAACAAATCGCAGAATCACTCAGACTGCCGGAGTTCATGCTCAACGGAGAAACACGCTTCGAATCCCCGCGGATATCCGATGAAGACCGTGAAATCCGCGACAAAAAAACAGTCGAAATGCTGAAAGCAAAAACGCCCGCGGGTGAATACGTCTACACTCATTCGCAGATAAAAAAAGAAACCGGAATCACCTCCAGATCATTAAACGAACTCATCGCAAAATATCACCTCGAACGCGGGGGCTCCGGAGGAAGACCGAAAGGACAGCCGAAACCGAGGAGAAATAAAAAGGAGTAACGAAGAGCAGGCTGCATCACCCGACACCGGAGCGTCTGCGTACTTCCCCCCCGGCGCTTACCACGTTTCATCCAGCAGAAAATCAGTAACACTCATACAGTGCACCCCGTCCCTGTCCCCGGAGAAGAACGAATCCATACTCACCAGATACTTCGGATACTGGTCACGGATATCAAGAAGCGGCGCAAACTCACGCTGCTCTGTACTCTCATCTCCAAACCACCGGTACGTAACCTGCACATACATTCTTCTGCCGTTCTTCTCGGCAGCAAAATCAACCTCTTTTGCCTCAATCTTACCCACATACACATGATATCCGCGGGAAAGAAGCTCCAGATAAACAACATTTTCCAGAACACCCGAAACCATCGAATCACGAAAACCGAACAGCGCATAGATAAGAGAAACATCACTTGCATAATACTTCTCCTGCGACTGCAGAACAGCCTTTCCGACAATATTATAGCGTGAAACCTTCCGGATCAGAAACGCATTTTCCATATAGGCAAGATACGTGTAAATCGTATTCACATCCAGCCTTACCTTCTGTGACTTCAGATAATCGGCAATACTCTTTGCAGAGAAAAGATTGCCGACATTGCTGAAAATAAACTGCAGAATCCGGTAGAACAAATCAGTATTGCGAATCTGATACCGCTGCACAATATCTTTGAGAAACACAGACGATAAAATATCCGAAATCAGAGGAAGAGCATCTTCTGCCTCATAGCCTCCGGCATGAATCGCAGGAAAACCGCCGAGCGCAAGATACCGGTTAAACTCTGCAGAAATATCCGGAGATACCACACCAAAAAGATCTTTTCGAAACAGCAGATACTCTGAAAAAGTCAGAGTCTGAATAGGAATCTCCACATATCTTCCGGCAATATACGTAGCAAGCTCTGATGAAAGAAGGTTGGAATTTGAACCGGTCAGAATAATATCGAAACACCCCTTCTCAAAAAGAGATCTGACCGCTTTCTCCCATGAATGAACCTCCTGCACCTCATCAAGAAAGAGATAATACATTCCGCCGTCACGGACTTTATCCATAATATACGAATGGAGAGCGGCAGCATCCTTCAGCGGTTCGGTATCAAAGGAATCAAAGTTTATCCGGACAATATGCTCATCATCAGTCCCGTTCTCCTTCAGATACTCAGCCGCAAGAGCCATAATTGCTGATTTTCCGCACCGTCTCACCCCGGTAATGACTTTTATCACCGGCTTATTCAGATACGGCATCAGCTTATTCAGATAGAGCGGCCGCTCCACTATTTTTTGTGACATATTCATTATCATTATTATTTCGTTCTATAGGCATAAACATTTCTAAAAATCCGCATTGTTTCGTCCTATAGGCATAAACAAATAGATAAATCAGATTTGTTTCGTCCCATAGGCAGAAACAGCGCAAACCCCTGAAACCTGACTCTCAAACCCCGCATCAATCTGTTTTTCTGTGCGGAACATACTCCATAAACTCATCAGCACGTCTTACCACCTCATCCACAGAAGGATTTCGCATAATCGCTGACGGCACATCTAAATCACCGATGACCGCACAGGGAAAACCGGCATCCTTGAACCCTTCCACAACCGTATAATCATAACCGAGGTATGCATAGATATCAAGAACAGTATACATATCAGTGCCCTCAAGCGTCAGAACCGTCTTCTCCTTATCAATCCCTGCAGAACACGCCGCACCGGATGCAAAGTGAAGTGTTGTATCCTTCCCTTCGGGCAGCTCAAAGACATGATGACCCATATGTTTTATAGAAGCGACTTTGAATGTCTTTGCAAGCTCGGGAATAAGACGGGTGATAAACGTTGTTTTTCCGGAATTGGAATACCCGGTGATGCTGATAACTCTCATAGATGATACTGAATATATATTCTCCTTCAGTACTCTTATCTATTTTGCCGCAGAAAAACCGCAGTGCGCGCCAGGAGTCATTTGTAATTAAATAATGCGAATGAGTTAACTGATACTGCTAAACTTAAACGAACTGCTGCAGCCGCAAAAACCCACAGAAAATAACCAATAATTGCCGTTATGAGAGTATATTTAAATATCCCTCTGACAAACTACTATTATCCGAGGTTATTATCTATGGATATTAAGTATGTTACAACTACCTGTCCGTACTGCGGAGCAGGCTGTTCATTCAACCTTGTCGTAAAAGACGGCAAGATTGTCGGATGCGCACCGTCCCAGAGAGGACCTGTCAACCAGGGTAAACTCTGTCCGAAGGGAATCTTCGGCTTTGAGTTCATCAACTCTCCGGACCGCCTGACCACTCCGCTGATTAAAGACCCGAAGACCGGCGAGCAGAAACCTGCAACCTGGGCCGAGGCTCTTAAAGTCATTGCAGAAAACTTTGCAAAGTACAAGCCGGATGAGTTCGCAGTAATCTCTTCCGCACGCTGCTGCAATGAAGACAACTACGCAATGCAGAAGTTCGCAAGAATCGTCTTAAAGACGGCAAACATCGACCACTGCGCAAGACTCTGCCATGCACCGACTGTTGCAGGACTTGCAAAAGTCTTCGGTTCCGGAGCATCTACCAACTCCTTCGACGACCTTGCAATCGCCGACCTTGTTTTCATCATCGGTTCCAACAACCTTGAAGCACACCCGCTTGCAGGCCGCAGAATCATGGAAGCAAAGA
>DALTWQ010000123.1 GCA_029987025.1 Methanocorpusculum sp.
GCAGAAACGAATAGTTCACTGTATGAACTTCAAACACCTTGCTTTACTCGGCGCTATTGCATTAGTCGTATTCGGCTGTGTAGTAGCTGCAGGATGCACCTCAACAGAGCAGACCCCGGAGAGTAATCCGCTGTCTTCTGTTGTTGGTGCATGGTACTGCCCTGAATTCATAGGCAGTAATGAAGACGCCGTTACTGCGGTTCAGACCATCAAAGCAGACGGTACCGGCTACTGGATGCAGTTAGCTGACGGCACTCCGAACATTCAGCTCGTCAGAGCGTACTCGTCCGAGTTCACCGCACCTGACCGGAACGGAGCGTTTGACAAACTCTCATCTACGGGATTGACCCACAAGATGGTCTACGACGCAGCAAAAGACACTCTCGTTGAGGACGAAAGGAATGTCTACACCAGACTTGACCCGCTTGTGGGAATCTGGTACGGCATATCCTCCATCAACAAAGACAATAAGACCGCCACCCAGTTTAAACCGGACGGAACCGGTGTCCTTATAGTATCAAACGCAGACCGCGGAACCGCAAAAGTTCTCACTCTTACCTGGAAGAAAAACGCTGACGGAACCTATGCAGTAATATACAGCGACGGAAAGGAAAGAACATTTACAGTTGACCCTTCCGGACTGACCGCTTCTTTAAACAGCGGCACAGTAACGACAAAAGCATTCACTGACACATCATACCTCATGTCTGTAACCGGTGCCTGGTACAACAAGGACAAAGACATTTCAGCAGTATTCAATGCGGACGGCACAGGATTTCTGGTAAACAAGAACGGAATTGCACCATTTACCTGGAATATGAAAGAGATTGGCATCTTTGAACTTACCTTCTCTGATGGAACCGGTTTAGACGGTTCAAGTCTGAAAGGAAAGACATTCGAATGGTCCTACGACCGTGAGAATGATGTATTCACCAGTTCGTATGGAACCAAATACATCCACCCGGCTGAAACTGTCGAAGGAAAGATTATTCTTTCCTAACTTTTTTCCCGCTGCATTTATATCCATACAGTGATAATATACCAAGCATGACAACTGACGTCATTGAATCGGAGGTCGTGTAATGGACGAAATTGCAAAGACCGAAGCGAGAAACTATCTCTGTGCCGCAGGATTTTTCATGATTGCTGCATGGACAATTTTAAGTGTTTTTTCAAAAGTTGGAACAAACACGTTTGTTGAGCAGCATGATTTCATCCATATAGCATTAGGAATAGGATTACTCATTGCAGCAACGCTTCTTATTGTCCTGCATAAAAGAGACATGATTGCAATTCTTTTCTTTATGATGGGCTTCTGGCAATTATTTTGTGCATTTACTTCATCGGGTTCCTGGGATACCATTTTAGCAGGATTCCTGCTTCTTGCAGTACTGGTAACCCTCACCGGACAGGATAAAAAGAAGTGGCTATTGTTCCTCATTCCGGCGATATTGTTTGTCTATCGTCTCTTAGCAGAGTGTATTGGATTCAATATTTACGTCTTTTACATTCTCTTTAGTCTTCTTGCAGTCATCTCTCTCTACTGCGCCTTCTGCTGTGCATCCGAGAGATTCAGTCTTCCAGGCAGAAAAATCCTCACCGCTGACGAATCAACCGAATTCAAAGCATCCGGCTCTGTCTTAGGCTACATGTTATTCGCGA
>DALTWQ010000053.1 GCA_029987025.1 Methanocorpusculum sp.
AATTAAGATACCTGACGTTCTTGCAGGACTTGCAGAACGGATGGTGTAATTTTTTATAATTATCCTTCCCTTTTTTATTTGGGATTGGGCTAGTCTGATTAGTGATATTTCCAATCTCGCCCGTAGGGCTCGGGCACAGATTACCACAGATTACACACAGATTACGGGCACGCCGAATTACGGCGTGCCTTCACGATGAATTAAAGAAAAGAGATATCCACTAAATAGTTCTCTATTTTATCTGTGATGGCGAGCCGTAATTCGGCTCGCCGCGAGCGTAGCGAGCATCCGTGTGTAATCTGTGGGAATCTGTGTCCGAGCCCTACGGGCGAGATTAGAAATATCACAAATCCGACTAAACTTTCCGGCTAAAAAATAAGGGGCTGAATAGTCACCTCTTTTTAATCACTCTGCGCTTTCGCAATTGACGAAGCCCGTAACTCCGGAAAAACAGAATCTGTATTAACCCTTGCGGTCGTAAACAAACGTCGTATATTCTTTCGACCACAGGGTATTTTATACGAGAAACCAATTGAATGTATCCACTCTGCGGATGAGTATTATTTCGCCGGATGACGAACTCAAACCGCAGCATATCTGGTAATCGTTATGGCCGAATATCGAAACCCTGCAATAACTCACTTTGACTTAACCGAAAAGGACACCCGGTCGCTTTACTCCATCATCCAATACGGAGCAAAGCACGGAACAGACATAGCAGAAGCCATCCTCTATTACGGACGTCACATAAACTACCGTGAACTCATAGACACCATTGACACAGCCGCAGCCGGCCTCTGCGAAATAGGTGTCAAGAAAGGAGACTTCGTAACCATCTATCTTCCCAACATTCCCCAGTGCATCTTCGCGGTATACGCCATAAATAGAATTGGCGCCATCTGCAACTTAGTACATCCCTTATCCTCCAAAAAAGAACTTGAAGACTGCATCACGCTTACCAAAAGCCGTTTCGTATTCGCCTTCGAAGGAAACGAAGGAAACTGTGTCGGTCTCGGTACAAAAATCATCCGGTGCAGAACACCATCCTATTTCCCGAAGTCGCCTAAAGGACTTCTGATGAAAGCAGTCGTCCGTCACTCGCTGCGCAAAATGCCCAAAGCCTTCGATGCAGTCGAGTGGTCCGCGGTCTGCAAAGCAGGACGGAAATATCTGGAGAAAAAGAGTCTTCCCGAAGACACCGTAAAGCCGGAAGACATCGCGGCTGTCATGTACACCGGAGGCACAACCGGCGAATCCAAAGGTGTTCTGTTATCCAACGCGGCAATCAACGCCTGTACAACAAATATGATGGACACCTGCTTCGAAGGACGCCCGCACATAGGTATGGGATTCTTATCAGTGCTTCCGGTATTTCATGCGTTCGGCTACTCGCTTGTCATCCATCAGCCCATCGCTGCCGGAATGCGTATGATTCTGCTTCCGAAGTTCGATGAAAAGCAGTGCGCCAAACTCATCTTAAAGGAAAAACTCGAAACCGTTGCAGGCGTTCCCACGATGTTTGAACGCATGTATCCGTATCTGAAAGACCACCAGCTGCCGTATGTCATCAACATCGCAGCAGGCGGAGATCGTGTTTCCCGCGACCTTGCAGAAAAGTACAATGCAATTCTTCCAAGCACCAAATTCCGCTCAGGGTACGGATTAACCGAGGCGTGCGGCTGTTGTATTCTTGAACATCCGGACTACACCGACCACCCGGAAGGATGTGTCGGAAAACCGATGAACGGTGTTGATGTCTGTCTTACAGAGCCGGGCACAACACATGTTGTTCCAAACAGCAGCGAAGGAGAACTCTGTATCAGAACACCGGCTCTTATGAGCGGCTACTACAAACGCGAAGAGGCGACTGCGGCCGTACTCAAAGTCCATGAAGACGGCAAACTCTGGCTTCACACAGGCGATGTGGCCACCATCGATGATGAACTCAACATCATCTTCAGGTCCCGCCATAAGAGAATGATTAAGGTAAACGGATTCAATGTCTATCCGACAGTAATCGAAGACGCCATGGAGCCGTGTCCGGTCATCCGCGATGTCTGTGCCGTCGGAATGGCCTGGAAGACAGATCAGCGGGTTAAACTCTACGTAACCCTTGCCGACCCGGCAATGGACCGGGATGCTGCAAAAGCAGCCATTATGGATTATGCCGTTGAGCACGTAAACCGCTGGAGCTGTCCGAAGGAAATCACTATCTTAGAGTCGATGCCGCGGACAAAAATGAACAAGATAGATTACAAGGAACTGGAAAACCTGTAATCCTTTTTTCGTATTTTCAAAATCAATCTCACCTGCAGAAATTCTCTGTGAGAAACTATATTACCTCTGACTCACAATATTTTGTAAATGACAGACGAAGTTGAAACTCCGGCAGTTCCGTTAAGAACAGAGAGAAAAACACCGAGCAAAGGTGTTCAGATTATTGCACTGATTTTAGGTGTCATAAGTTTCGGTATCGCTGCAGCATCTCTTATCTGCACCCTTGCAGTTCCGGGTTTAGCTGAAATAACCCGTCAGGTTCTCTGGTGGGGCGGATGGATTTTCCTTGTTGCTGAAATAATTATTACGTTTATCTTCTCATCAAAGAAATACCGCCCGGCAAAACCCGTCATTATCGCAGGATTTTTAGGTCTGTTCGCAGCGATTATGCTTCTGGTAAGTACCTTCTTACGCTGAGTCCGAAAAACCCATCATCTTTTTTCTGCTGATTCTGTTTTCTGCTGCTTTTTACAAAATGGTTATCGGAAGCGGCTTCTTCATTAAATGCTTTCTCTAATCTCTATTGGATAATAACAGTAGTATTAATAACTTAGAAAAATATAATATAAATAGTATGTCTGAAGAAAAAATCACTCCGAACTTTGAGTTTGGTGCACTTATCGGCCGTGGTGTCTTACTTATCATCCTCGGTATCTTAATCTGCATCCTTGTCAACTCATCATGGGTAGGAGCACTTACAGCCGGTATGATTCCGACTACTATCTGTGCAATTCTGCTCATCTTCCTCGGTATCGCAATGCTTTGCGGCGGTACCAGTTTCGGCGGAGCAGGCGCAGCATCTGTAGTTCTTGGTATCTTAGTTATCATCCTCGGTATCGTTGCACTGCTTAACCCGGTTGCATTTGAAGCATTCCTTGTCTACTTCCTTGCAGCAGCTGCATTTGTAGGCGGTCTCTTTAACCTTATTTCCGGATGTATGAATGCCGGACACGCAAACCGTGCACTGACTATTGTTGCAGGTATCCTCGGTATCATCCTTGGTGTCCTCATCTTTGTTGCAGCATTCAACCTTACTCCGTGGATTACCGCAAGTATCCTTGTTTACGCAGCAGCAATCTTCATGCTCATCTTCGGTGTTGTCTCCATTATCCAGGCAATCCTGCTGAAGAGCGCCCTGAAAAAGGCAGAGGCATAAACACCTTTCCCTTTTTTCTTTTAATCAGTTTTATTCTGTTTTGTTCAGTTCGTTTTTTTGTGCCGTACGCTTTGTATTTTCAACTGCAATCTATTTATCCGAAGAGTAGGCAATTATATTAGAGCATATATCATGTCTGAGTTTGAAGAGGATTTTGCAAAATTCAAAAAAATCGGCACTGCCGGTTTTGTCTGTGATGTTATCGGATTTGTTCTGGCAATTGCTACTTATGTTTTCTGTTACATAATGCCTCTTGCTCTTGAACTGCTGCCGAATATTCCGGTTCTGAGAATTACGCTTGTGGTTGTGACGGCAATTGCGCTGGTTCTCGGAATCGTTTTAGAGGCTATTGCATCTCTGAAGAGCGCCCAGCCGAAATGGCAGATGATTCTCGGAATTGTTTTCTGGGTTCTCGGAGCAGTGTTCTGTACGATGATGATTCGGATGCTCTTCTCCTAAACTTTTTTTCACTGTTCTGTTCAGAAATCCCATAACACATCTATCATTTTTATTTTCTCCACTGAAACAACCTACATGCATCAGTACATTTAATTTGTCTTAGGACAAATAAAATACAACAACACCTATGTTAAAGCGTCCGCTTATCCTCATACCCATACTCATTGTTCTGCTCATCGTATTCAGCGGACTGTCTCTTTGCATAGGAATCTCCGGGTTTGAACTGTTCTCCTACTCGCCTGAGATGATACAAAAACTCATCCTGGACGTACGTCTTCCAAGGATTCTCGGGGCATTAATAGTCGGTGCCGGCCTTGCCGCTGCCGGATGCGCCATGCAGGGCCTTTTCAGAAACCCCATGGCCGACCCGTATCTTTTAGGAACCAGTTCTGGAGGCTCGCTTGGTGCAGCATTTTCCATCGTGGTGCTCGGCGGATTTCTCCAGCCGGTTTTAGCCTTCATTGGTTCGCTCGGTTCCACCATCCTTGTCTACTTTGCCTCGAAACGGAACGGACGTGTTGCTGTCGAAACACTTCTCTTAACCGGTATTGCCGTGTCCCTGCTTTTGTCTGCTCTCCTGTCGTTTCTCATCTATCTTTCAGGAAACAGCCTGAAGCAGATTATGTTTTTCACCATGGGCGGACTCTGGAACGTCTACTGGGATGATGTGCTTCTCGGTCTTATCATCATCGCCGCAGCGGTAATTCTCTTCATCTTCTCAAGAGACATGAACGTCTTATCCTTAGGCGAAGAAGAAGCAGTACACTTAGGAATAAACACGGAAAAAACCAAGCGCATCCTTCTTCTCTTATCAGCTTTAATTACCGCAATTGCCGTATCTATTGCAGGCTGCATAGGATTTGTCGGTCTTATAATTCCGCACATCATACGCCTCTTAACAGGACCAGATCACCGGATTCTTCTGCCCGCATCGATGCTCGCAGGCGCAATTCTGCTTCTTCTGGCAGATACGTTTTCCCGGACACTGCCGACGGAAATTCCGGTGGGAATTATCACCGCCCTTCTTGGAGCACCGTTCTTCATCTATCTTCTTCGCCGGAGGACGCGGATATGAACAGCATCTCTGCAGAGCATATAACAACAGGATATGCTGACCGCACCATCATCGATGATTTAACCCTCGCCGTTGAAAAAGGCGGATTCCTTGGCATCATCGGGGTAAACGGCTGCGGAAAAACCACGCTTCTGCGGTCAATGACGCGGATTTTAAAGCCGAATACAGGCGTTGTCTATGTGGACGGCCGCGAGATTGAGTCCTACAACGCAAAGGATTTTGCACGGATTGTGGGGTGTGTTAATCAGATGAATGATGCCGCATTCGAGTTCTCTGTAAAGGACGTGGTAATGATGGGGCGTCACCCGTACTTAGGCCGCCTTCGTCCGATATCTGCTGAAGATTTCAGAATCGCCGACGAAGCGATGTCATATACGCACGTTCTTCATCTCAAAGATCGGCTGATTACCGAACTGTCCGGAGGCGAAAGGCAGCGTGTTTTAATCGCAAAGACGATTGCACAGCAGCCGGAGATTCTTCTGCTGGATGAACCGACAAACCATCTGGATATCTCACACCAGATTGAAATCCTCCAGCTCCTAAAAAGTCTCACGCCGAAAATTACTGTCGTCTGCGTGCTGCACGATTTAAATCTCGCCTCCTGTTTCTGCGATACGCTGGTTCTGATGGACAAAGGAAAAATCATCGCGGCAGGAACACCTTCAGAGGTACTCACACCGAAACGAATCTACGACACCTTCTCGGTAAAGATGATGGTGTCTCCTCATCCGGTCACGGGAAAACCTTACCTTGTACCTGAATACGGTGTTTTCTCTCATCCTGGTTCGAAAAAGATTCACGTCATATCAGGCGGCGGTACGGGAACAGAACTCATCTACGCTCTTGCCATCCGCGGATTTGCAATCACTGCGGGCGTCCTGTCCGCGAACGATTCGGATGCGGCAGCGGCATCGACGCTCGGCATCGAAACAATTATCGAGCCCCCGTTTTCCGCCGTGAGCAGCGAATCTGCTGAAAAACTCAAAAACATGATAGCCGAATCTGACATTGTTGTGGTGTCCGGAATGCCTGTCGGATGCGGAAACATTGCAAACATCTCGGTTCTTTTAGAGACAGATAAGCCCGTGTACTTCCTTGGGGCATTTGAGGACTACACCAAAGGAAAAGCAGAAGAGATCCGGGAAAAACTCATCAGCCGCGGAGCGTATGCGGCAGCAGATATACAGGAGCTTCTTGCACATCTGAATGAGGAAAATACGGCATAAGAGAGAATTATTTAGTCCAGGAATACAAACACATAAGGCAGAAGAACATGCGGTACTACTATACAGATAACACTCTTTTCATACGAGGCGCATATCATGCGGCAAGTACGGGAATAAACGGCGGGATTTCCGATGTTTCAACGATTCTGAATCACACAGTCCCGGTTGATTTTTCCCATGACGAACCGCTCGAATATGTTAATTCCCTTCTGCAGAAAAAAGGATACGGCAAAGATGCGTTCGGACTTCTGACCGCAGTTTCAATGAAGCATCTCTGTGTTCTGCAGTTTGATTACATCACCGTCTTTGTAACCGCCGGTGTTTCAAATCCCAATCCCGACCCGACAAAACCCCATACCATCAATATCATCATCGTAAGCGGTGAAGGATTTTCCGACGCCGCACTTCTCGATGCAATCATTACCGCAACTGAAGCAAAAGCACATGCTCTTCGTCTCTTAGGGCGGGACTTTACCGGCACCACATCCGATGCGGTTGTTGTCGCCTCGGAAGGAACGCCCTGCCACGTTTATGCCGGAACATATACCGAACCCGGAAAACGGATTTACGAAGCGGTCCTAAAAGGAGTCACTGAAGCCCTTCAGCTCCATGAAGGAACCGTTTTCCGGACTCATCCGATGTACTTCATCTATTCCCGCTACAGCAACACCGGCTGGTTTGAGTGGAGACGCGACGCCTGTCCGTATTACCCGTGCCACTTTGAAGGCCAGGTCTGTGACTTCTGCTACTGTCCGTTCTATCCGTGCAAAGATGAGTCGCTTGGCGAATGGGTTGAAAGCAGTTCCGGAAACGGAAATGTGTGGGCCTGCAGTAATTGTCAGCTGCTCCATGATGAAAAACATGCGGCATATCTGCGGACACATCCTGATGCCTCTTTTGAAGAGGTAAAACGGCTGTAATCCGGGGTTAACCCCTCTCCTTATTATATGAGTAGATTCAAATAATTACTCACAAATATTCCGGTCATATATCAATACCCTGACAATACATGACAGAAGCAATAACCGGCTCGGCAAAATGTCCGACATATGATAATAAAGAAGAGGTTTTCAAGGCCGTCAGAAAAGCTGTACGGTTAGCCGGCGGCTTTCCGAACGTCAAAGGAAAGAAGGTCTTAATCAAACCGAACCTCTTATCCGATGCAGCGCCTGACAGAGCTGTCACCACTCATCCGTCTATTATCTGGGCAGTTGCAAAACTCGTGCAGGACGCAGGAGGAATTGTAACAATTGCCGACAGTCCGGGTGCGGGAATTTTATATACGCCGCGTACGCTTCATAAAGTCTACAGCAAGTGCGGCATAGAAGAAGTCGCAAAAGAACTCGGTATAGTTCTTGATTATGACGTCGGATTTAAAGACTGCAACTTCCCCGACGGTGTTGTGATGAAGCATTTCACCATCATCAACCAGGCGTATAATGCTGATGTCATCATCTCTGTCTGTAAATTAAAAACACACATGTTTGCTCACTTCTCCGGTGCGGTGAAAAACACCTTCGGCGTTGTGCCGGGACTTGACAAACCGGTTTTCCATTCCCGTTTCCCTGACTTTACCGATTTTGCCGAGATGCTCGTCGATTTAAACGAACTGGTCCGTCCTGATTTTGTCGTAATGGATGCCGTTGTCGGCATGGAAGGAAACGGACCTCAGGGCGGAAAGCCGCGTAATGTCGGCTATGTTCTTGCATCGAAATCTGTGTACGGCCTGGATATTACCGCACAGACGCTTATTGCAATGCCCCCTGAGTCCATTGCAACAACTATTGCGGCCCTTCGCCGCGGCTTAGTCGATGAGGTCACGGTAGCCGGCGATGAAATATGCCCGGTACGCGACTTTGTGCCGCCTTCAACGTACCGTCAGGAGGTTCACGAGTCGTGGCAGAAGCGTAATATCTACCGCAGACTCCAGCGGGTCGGAAAACTCTACTCGCCGTCACCGGTCATCAATGCAAAGCTCTGTGTCGGCTGCGGTCAGTGTGTGAGAATCTGTCCGGTTAAAGCTGCCCACATATCACAGGGTAAAGCCTCCTTTGACCTGACGAACTGTATCCGCTGCTACTGCTGCCACGAGATGTGTCAGTATGATGCAATCATTATGAAACGTCCGCTCGTAGGCGAAGTAATCCACTCATTTATCAGATAACTATGTCCCGCAAATGGCTGATTTTAGGAGGGGGACTCACCGGAGTAACCCTTGCCCGTCTGTTACAGGAAAAAGGCGACACTGTAACTGTCTTTGAAAAGAATGCAAAATCCGGAGGTCTGTGTGTCTCGGAAATCCGCAACGGATTTACCTTCGATGCAGGTGGTTCTCACATTGTGTTCTCCCGCGATACAGAAGTACTGCAGTTTATGCAGGACGTTCTTGATAAGAACCGTGAGTTTAGAAACCGCAACACCAAAATTTTCTATAAAGGACGCTATGTCAAGTATCCGTTCGAAAACGGTCTTGCAGAACTTCCGAAAGATGATCTGTACTTCTGCATCAGTGAATATATCAAGATGCTGATTGCCTCGGAGAAAGGCGAGATTGCCGA
>DALTWQ010000054.1 GCA_029987025.1 Methanocorpusculum sp.
ATTGCCATAGTAATATACATCCATATATCAAACAATATCATGAATGTCCATGAAACACGTATCCTCAGTAGTACTGATTCTGCTGCTTGCAGCCCTTACTCTAACCGGCGCTGCAGCAGCTGCTGACGACACACGCACGTTTACCGACGACTTCGGCAGAACCGTTGTTCTTCCGCAGGTCGTTGACAAAGTAATTCCGTCAGGAAACCTTGCACTATCAGTCTTTATTGCATTCGATGCAGACTATCTCGCATCCAGCGGCAGCGGATTTCCGGCATCAGCTGAAAAGTACCTGCCGAAGTTCTACGCAGCAGACCTCCCGAAGACCGGTGCACTCTTTGCTTCTGCGAACACCTTGAACTACGAAGAGGTCATGCGGCTTTCAAAGCTCGGCGTTGATGCCTACGTCGATGTCGGACAGGCAAAGGCCGGCATCTCTGAATCGCTGGACAGCTTTACGAACGTCACCGGACTTGCCGGCATATTCATCAGCCAGAACTCGCTCGAGCAGATTCCTGCATCGTACCGGAAAATCGGAGAGATTCTGGGTGATACCGAACGCGGCGAGGAACTCTATACCTACTTCCAGGGCTGGGTAGACACCTTCAACAAAGGACTTGAAGGCAAAAAGAAGGTCTCTGCAGCACAGGTTACCGCCATCGAGGGAAACAGCATCAACCTTATGGGCGGATTCAATGAGGCAAAAACCTTAGGCTACCAGGGAACACCTATCAACACCCTTGCAGATAACATCGTTGTCGCCAAAGGAAACAAAGGAACCGGTGACGAGTACGTCATGGAAGAAGCAATCAACATCTTAACCGCAGCCGACCCTGAGGTTATCTTTGTCAACGGCGCAGCAGACCATGCATACTACACAAAATTCATCGAAGCCTTCCCGACCCTTTCTGCGGTAAAGAACGGAAGAGTCTATGAGATTCCGGCGGACTGTCCGTACATCTGGACCTCATCACCGTTTTCGGGATGGGGTATCTGCGGCATGATCTGGATGGCAAACATCCTCTATCCGGACACATTCAACTATGATGTAAAGGACAAAATACAGGAGTTCTACCGCGTTGTCATCGGATACAATCTGACAGATGAAGAGTACGCCAAGTTAACTGAAAAATCAGCTGCAGCAAAGTCAGCATCTGCAAAGACACCTGCACCGGTGTTCGGCATCGCAGCGGCACTTATTGCAGCAGGTCTCTTTGCGGCATTACGAAGAAGATGAACTACATCGCTTTGTGGGATGAGATGCAGGAAAAAGCCAGACTGCAGAAGAAAGATGACGGCATCTGGAACAAGCTTGCAAAACAGTATGCATCCCACACAAAATACGACAGAACAAGCAGGGTTGCATGGCAGCTTAGCGAGATGTCGATTCCGGAAGGTGCAACGGTCCTGGATGTAGGAGCAGGAACCGGGGCTTTAGCCTACCCGCTGAAAGAGGCCGGAGCAGAGGTGACGGTATTAGAACCGACTGAGGCTATGCGTGAACATCTGCAGGGTTTTGCGCTGATTCCTGCAGCATTTGAAACTGCAGAACTTCCGAAGGAGTATGACTATGTCATTACCTCCTTCTCGTTTTTCTTCAAAGGCTTTGAAAAGAGCATCCGGAAGATGAACACTGCGGCAAAGCGTGAAGTACACATCTTCTGGTTCCTGAAAACCCCGTCCCGCGGCGTTGAGGAGCTCTGGCAGATTCTGCACAACGAACCGTATGCAGGAGACCCTGACGCAGAGATTCTGGTAAAAGCACTGGAACAGATGGGAATACATCCAACCGTTACCACCTTTAACCAGACACGAAACCAGATGTACCCGGACAAAGATGCATTGCTGAATGATTATTACCTGCGTCTTCTTGCAGAAACTGATGAGCAGAAGGAGATTATTGCTGAGTATCTGCTCAAACGGGCAGAGATAACCCCTGACGGATACTGTCTGAAGATTGATGCACCGGCAGCTCATGTCTGGTGGAAAAAGGCGGATATACTCTAACCGGTAGAGATACCGGCTTTATATCCGTGAATCAGTTTCTTTTTTTTCAGATATGCAGCACATCTTATGAATACACGGCAAAACAGACAAACAAATTCTTCGGCGCTGCTGAATAATTAAAAAAAGCTGATACCTCTCAGCTTCTCTTATACGCAACCTTTCTTCCGGCCGAGAAAATCCGCTGGTCTTCCGCACCGGAGGTGATTCTTGCTGCAAGCGGCACATCAGTCACCACAAAACCTGACAGCTCATCAACACCGAACTCAAAAAGCTGAGGAGCAAGAGGAGTTCCGGGACCCACGACAGTCGTCCGCTCTGCATTCTCAGATAACTGAAGCAGATGCTCCATCGTCTTATCGCCGAAAGCGGCGCAGGTCAGATACACATAATCAGCTTCAGGGACAAGATACTCAATAGCTGAGTACGGATAATCCCCTTCTGCCGGATTCCACTCGATAATCGCCAAATCGCAGACAGGGGCAATCAGCCGCTCCAGGAACGGGAAATGCCCGACAACAGCAACCTTTTTGCCCTTCACCAGATTCTGTGAAGCAATAAACGGATCATTGAGACGCTCCTCAACCCGTTTTTTATCCAGAACAGAAATCCCGTTTTCTGCGGCACGTTCCGGCGTGTTGTACCATGCACAAAGAGCAGCCTGACCTAATGAAGCCTCAATCAGATTCCAGGACTTAATACATCCGGCAAGTTCTTTCAGCGGCATTCCGATACGGTTCTTTGTAACCTGAGGGGCACGCTGATAATACGCACGGTATCCGGCATAGCCGAACCCTCCTTCGCTGCTAATCACATAACTTGATTCACTGCCTACTCTCACATCAGAAACCGTAACATCTTCCGGAATCGCTTCAATCATTCTGTCATATAATTCCCACATACTTTTTTTCTCCTGTAAACTCATTTACGTCTTTTTCATCATCATTTCTTTTTCAATTCTTCTGCCGCAGCGAAGCGTGTTTCGTGCATTCTGAATAACAGAATCAATCTCTTCAAGCATCGCCAGACTCTCGCGCTCTTCATCAGTAGTCTCCAGAACCGCTGCAATACCTCCGTTTGAAATAACAATCCGTTTGCTGCCGTTCAAAGCAAGAAGCGGGTCATGTGTTGACATCAGAATTATTTTATCTCCGCCGGATAACAGCTCAAGCGCTTTTTTCCGGTCGATTCCGGCATTCTCGATTTCATCGATTAAAATAATCGGCGATGAACTCATCAGTGCCGTATCAGAAATCATCAGGGCGCGTGACTGACCGCCGGATAACTGCGTCACCTTTGTGTCGCGGGAGAACTTTTCACCGGCAAGCGTGTTTGCCGCAGCAAAACATTTTTCAGCCGCCGCCTCGTAATCTGCAATCATCCGGCTTTTTGCATGCATGATAAGAAACGAGATAACAGAAATATCCATGACAAAGTTCATGTTCTGCGAAAGCTGGGCGACCAGTTTTCCTCCGAGCGAAAACCGCTGTTCTTCGGAAGGTACAGAACCGTTTAGCAGAATCTGCCGCTTCGTAGGCGTATCACGCTGGGCAAGGGCTTCAATGTCTTCAAGCAGTCTGCTTTTTCCCGAACCGGTAGGCCCTACAATACTGATTACCTCGCCCGGGCGGATGGTAATTTCAGCAGACTCAGCCTCACCTGACTTGTTCTGACCGCCGAGAATCGTAAGGGATGTTATTCTGCCGGCTGATTCATCCCTGTCCGCGAACGAGGATAAGAACTGAACAAAGTTGCCGCAGATATCTTCTGCATTCAGTCCGAACTCTTCAAGACCTTCTTCTACATCAGGCGTCAGCGCCGCAAAGAAGGTGCATGACGCATCAAGATGGTCAAGGCGCAGGTTTGCCAGATAGTCTGCTGCATGAGGATATTTGGTAAGAAGCGCTGCAAGCGGCAGTGTTTCAATATCCCGGTAATACTCTGCAGAATCCATTACTTAAACTCCATTTTTTTCAGCATTCCCATCTGATAGTTATCTCCGATTCTGGTCTCCCCTGTACAGTACGAACAGATTGCAGCAGGCATGGTAAATCTGAGGGTGCGGTCAATTAATGAATCAATCTCCATTGCCGAGTTCATGAACTTTGCCAGAAGGAATGCACCCTGTCCGGTGATGCCGTTTACGAACAGAATCTTTGCCGATGCGTTTACCTCGCGGATGGAAAAGGCAAAGACCTCACGCTCGGCCTGGGATACCACGTCTCCTTTGGTAACCACGATAATATCAGCGTATTTCAGCATCGGACCGATTTTTCGCGGAGTGTTTACGCCAGACAAATTGTCGATGACACATACTGCTAAAATACCATTGATGTACGGGGAGCATCTGTTGCATAATCCCGCACTTTCAGTTATGAGAAGCGAGAAGTTGTTTTCTCTGCCCCAGGCAGCCGCTTCTTCAACGTTGCTTACGAAGAAGTGGTCGGGGCAGGTTTTTCCTGCAAAACCGGTTTGTACCGGAATGCCGTGTTCTTTGTAGCGGAGATGGTCAAAGGAGGTCAGCGAATCGAATTTGACTACGCCGGTTTTTTCCGGCGGAAGACCGGTTGCTTTCAGTGCCTGCAGAATCACCGAGGTTTTGCCGGAAGAAGGCGGTCCTGCAAAGGTTATGAGTTTCATGGCTTAGTTACCGGCGTGCGTTAAGATGTGCTCTATTTCCGGCACAATAATCTCTTCAACGGCAAGTTTTCCTGCCTTCGGAGAACCCGGAATACAAAAGATTGCTTTTCCTTTTGCGACGCCGGCATCTGCCCGGGTGAGAATAACAGCAGTACCTATCTGTGCCACACTTTTTGCACGGAACAGTTCGCCGAATCCTTCCATCCGTTTTTCAAACAGCGGGGCAACTGACTCTATTGTTACATCATCTCTGGTAATGCCTGTTCCTCCGTTTACCACAATGCAATTTGCAGATGAGGCAAGAGCCGTTTCTACTGCGGCACGAATCTGTGTGCTGTCATCTGGAACAATAACCGGATTTTCCGCGTTCATCCCTGCGTTTCTGAAGGCTTCTGCAATACCGTTTCCGGATATGTCTGTATCACGGGTTCTGCTCGATGAAACCGTAATCACTGCCGCTGTTACCGGTATTTTTTTGTGATGTTCATGCGTCATAGAGTTCACCTGCGAACCCTTTTATCACCGGACAGTACGGGTCTTTCATATCCTTTCGTACAAATAAGAATGAGCCGTCGCCCAGGGCGAAACGCTCAGCCGGACAGCATGGCGTATATGCATCTGTTGTACAGACACCGTGACAGAACCTGCCTTCAAGCAGTTCATCCGGCGTTCCTTCACCGAACCGTACTGAAAGACCTGACCCGGTAAGCTTTTGCACCAGGGGTTCCAGACCTTCTGCATAGATGCCTCCGAAAAGAACAGTGGATTTCAGTTCGGCGAAATCTGCCTCTGCGATAACCGTTACACTGTCTCCAGCAGATGCCGTTCCAAGACCACGGGGGATATGGATGCAGCAGTTTGATTTTATACTGTTCATTAAAGCACTTGCAGAACGAATCTGCGGAAGAACCGCATACCGCCCTTCAACAAAGGCGGCGGCTGCGAACCGGAATTCATCAATAGAGTCCTCAGTCTCAACAGATGAACCCGTACGGGCGCTGATGACCGTCGTCTTCGGTCCTGCAAAACCCCATGATTCAAGAAGCGGGCGCAGAAAAACCCGCAGAACAGTCGCTGCTGCCAACGGAAATCCCGGAAGACCTATTACCGGTTTTCCTTTGATTACGCCAAGCATCACCGGTTTTGCCGGTTTCATAAATACGCCGTGGAAAAGGACTGTTCCCAGTTCACTGATAATTGATTCGGTGAAATCTTTCGACCCCATTGAAGACCCTGCAGAAATCAGAACAATATCATTTTCCTCAACCGCTTTTGCGACAGCAGCACGAAGAGGTTCACGTTCATCTTCAACTGCCGGGTATCTGAGAGCAGACACCCCGAACTGCCGCAGATACGCAGCAGCCATATATGAGTTGCTTTCAACAACCTGCCCTGCTTTCGGCTCCGTTCCCGGAGATATCAGTTCAGTTCCGGTCGGGATTATGCCGGCTGAAAGATGCTTTACAGGAACCGAGGTGTATCCGTAGTTTGCAAGGGCACCTATGTCAAAAGCACGCAGTCTTAAGCCGGCCGGAAGAATCATTCTGCCTTTTTGAATGTCTTCACCAACTTTTCGGACATTTTTTCCTTTTTTGATTGGTGATGTGACTGTGATACTGTTTGCGTTTATGGAAACATCTTCTATCATAACTACTGCATCGAATCTCTCTGCTACCGGATTTCCTGTGTTCACCCGTTCAAACTCGGTCAGAACTGCCGGTTTTTCAGCAGATGCGGTATCGGTCTGTGATGAGATAACAGCAAATCCGTCCATCGCAGAAACCGGAGACGGAGGCATGGAATAGAGTGCATAGAGCGGTTCTGCCAGAACAGAGCCGCAGGCCTCTTCTATATCCATAACCCGTACTGATACGGAAGGCTGCAGATTCCGCATCTGATTCAGCGCAGAAAGATAAGGTATCTTCGGCATCATATGAAGTAGATATTGAACTGCTTATTTGAAATAGATATGGATGTGTGTTAATCAGGTTAAATTAACTATGTTGACGATGTTTATATTATTGCGTCTACTAAATAACATAATAACAATGAACTGCAGCTGCTCAATGACAGATTCATTCGGCCGGAGAATTACCGATGTACGTATAGCAGTAAACAGTGCCTGTAATCTCAACTGCGTATACTGCCATCGCGAAGGTGAAGGAGACAACGGCTGTATGCGTTCTTCATCAGAGTCCAGACTGTCGGCAGATGATCTTGGAGAAATTTCCGGATATCTTGCAGAACTCGGGGTAACTACTATTAAAATAACCGGCGGTGAACCGCTTCTGTCTCCTGATATCTGTGATATCATACGTGCCATCCCGTCATCGGTTGAAGTTTCGATGACGACAAACGGCACCCTGCTGGCTGAAAAAGCAGCGGAACTGAAAGCTGCAGGACTTTCGCGGGTAAATATCAGTATCGACTCCCTGAAACCGGAGAGGTATCAAAGAATTACCGGCAGGGATATGCTTGATAAAGTACTGAAAGGACTGGATGCCGCGGTGTCAGCGGGCCTTACGCCGGTAAAAATCAACATGGTGCTTCTGCCGGGCATCAATGATGATGAGATTGATGACTTTATCGCATTTGTCCGCGGAAAAGATGATATTATTCTGCAGGTAATAGAACTTATGGATATGAACGGCTGGGCAGACGCAGTTCCGTCATCTGCCGGCAGGAGTGCAGAGATTCTCGAAAAACTTGAAGAACGGCTGAAATCTGAAGCAGATGAAGTTGTTACCAGGAGAATGCATCACCGGAGAAAATATTATCTCGAAGGAGCGGCTATAGAGATTGTACGGCCTATGCATAATGCAGAATTCTGTATGAACTGCAACAGACTGCGCATCACCTCGGATAAGTGTCTGAAACCCTGTCTTCTGCGGACAGGAAATGAAATTTCCTTAGAGGGTCTTCACGGGGATGAAATACTGTCTGCAATAGCGAAAGCCGTTGCCGAAAGAGAACCTTACTTTACCTGATAGATTATGACTGATATTTGCCGGATGCAGAAGGAAGATATTGATGTCAGCAATATCCTCTCTTCTGCAAAAAATGAAAAGGACGGATCACAGATTGTGTTTGTCGGACGTGTCAGAGACGACGGGCTGGAAGGGCTGGAAATTGAGGCGGATGTTTCACGGGCAGATGCTGACCTTCGCACCATTTCCGATGAGGCGAAGAAACTGTTTTCTGTTTCGGCGGTGCATATTATTCACCGGTTCGGTTCGCTTTCCGTCGGAGATATTATTGTGGTAACTGTTGTCTGTTCGCCGCACCGTACTGAGGGATATGAGGCGTCAGAGTATGTTATTGATAAAATCAAGGAGTATGTGCCTATCTGGAAGCAGGAGATTCTTGCCGGCGGAAAGAAAGGAGACTGGGTGGAGGTTCACTGATGCCTGAGTTTACGCATATTAATGAACGAAATGAAGTGCACATGGTAGATATTACCGGCAAATCCGATGTCTTTCGTGAGGCTGAGGCTGCGGGAAGAATCTATCTGCGAAAAGAAACCCTGAAGGCTATAGCAGAAGGTACGGTTGTTAAAGGCAATGTTTTGGCGACGGCACAGGTTGCAGGGATTATGGCGGTCAAACAGACTTCCAATCTGATTCCTATGTGTCATCCGATTCCCCTGAGCGGGGTGGAAATCAGTTTTATCCAGACCGATTCATATATTGAGGCACGATGCCGCGCTAAAACGGTTGGCAAGACCGGTATCGAGATGGAGGCGTTAACCGGCGTTCTTATTGCGCTTGATACTATCTGGGATATGGTTAAATCAGCAGAGAAGGATGAAAACGGTCAGTATCCGGTAACCAGGATTGAAGATGTCCATGTTACTGAAAAGATAAAATCAGGGTCTTATCAAAGTCAGAAGGATTGAGTGGGCCGGGGTTCGCCGGAGGGGATGCCTTCCGGCGGTTTTTTGCAGATATTCAGTATCTTTATCTAAAATTATGTGTGAACTAAAGTTTTTCAGTGCGTGGGCGCTTTACTAAGGGGAGGATTAGATTCTTAGGATGCGTGTGTTATTCCCAGACACGGATGTCACGGGACGCATGCCTTCGGCCTGCTTCAGCTTCGAGCCTGC
>DALTWQ010000055.1 GCA_029987025.1 Methanocorpusculum sp.
ACGGATACGGCTATGAACCATTCGATGCAGAAGGCGTTGCAGCAGGCCCGTGCGAGTTAATCAAACAGGGTGTGGTAAACAAGTTCATGCACTCACGCGAAACACTGGCAGCAGTCGGACTCGATACCGGAGATGCCGGCCACGCCCGTGCCGAGCCCGGAATGCAGCCTCTTGTCCGGATGAGCAACACCTACATCAAAGAAGGCGATGCATCCTACGATGAGATTCTTGAGACCTGCAGAAACGGCATTCTCTTAATCGGCTCACGCGGAGGTCAGGTTGACCCCGGACGCGGCGTGTTCCAGTTCAACGCAAAGTACGGCTACAGAATCGAAAACGGGGAGACAACACAGATGCTCCGCGACGTCTCATTGTCAGGAGACATCTTATCAGTTCTGCACAACATTGCACTCTGCGGAAAAGAGCGGAAAATGTCATCAGGTATGTGCGGTAAAGGACAGAATGTTCCGGTATCAGACGGAGCGCCGCACGTGTATCTGACAGAAGCCACCGTAGGAGGTGCCGGAAATGCCTGAAATTGATATTGACGCAATTATTTCAAAAGGACAGAAACTCGCAGACGAGATTGAGGTCTATACCGCATCATACGAAGACCTGACCCTGGAACAGCGCGGTTGTGAGATTTCATCCGTCTTCGAACACTCGGGAACGACCATCTATCTCCGTGTGGTAAAGGATAAAAAAATCGGTGTTTCTGCAACATCAGACGTTACCAGAATTGATGCGGCACTGACAGCGGCGCTGAGCTCCGCAAAACTCTCTGAAGCAGTGCCCGGTTGGGCAGGCTTCCCGGAAAAATCAGCAATTGCAGATGGCGAAGACCCGGTTGACAGAACTCTTGAAATCTCCCCTGAAACTGCGAAAGAGTACTTGTCCCGTATGAACAGCGGCGCTGCAAAGTATCCGGAGGCGCGTCCTGTATCAGGCGGGGTTACGCTCAACAAAGGAATGTCCAGACTTGCAAACTCAAACGGCGTGTACCTCGAACGCGAGTTTTCCGATATTGTGCTTGGAATGGATGCAATATGCGACGGTTCGACGGGATACTCGAGCGGCTCGTCGCCGTTTGCTTCGCGCATCAATCCTGAAAAAGTCGGTGAAGAAACCGCGTTCTTCGCATCTGCATCACGCAATGGTCAAAGCATTGAGTCGAAAAAGTATGATGTGGTCTTTTCTGAAGACGCGGTCGATTCCCTGATTCTTGAACTCTTCTCCGAGGCGGTGAACGGAAGAAATGTGCTCACCGGAAAATCAGTTTATGCAGGAAAATTAGGCACAAAGGTTGCATCAGATTCTCTTTCGATTACGGATGAACCGATGAATAAAGCAGGAGATTCCTGGCGCAGATTTGATACGGAAGGTACAGCCGCAAAAGACACACCGCTTATCAGAAACGGTGTTTTAGAGTCGTTCCTCTATGATGCAAAAACCGCGGCACAGGCAGGATGCACCTCAACCGGTCATGCACACCGCACCGGCAGCGGAAGTACGCTTATCGTTCCGCACTGTTTAACCATCAAAGCACCGACCGAAGATGTGCTTGAGCGCCCGTGTCTCTATGTGAAAGAAGTAATAGGGGCTCACACGGCAAATCCGCTCACCGGAGAGTTTTCGGTTGAATCCGCAAATGCGTTCCTTGCAGAAAACGGGGAACTGAAGACACCGGTAAAGAAAGCAATGCTCGCCGGAAACATCTTTGAGATTCTGGCAGGAGAACTTACCGCCTCGAAGGAGACAAAAGCACTTTCCGGTGCGCTTGTTCCGAAGCTGAGAATCCCGGGCTTACAGGTTATCTGATACGAATGACTCCGCCCCGCATTTCAACCGGCATCCCTGCTCTTGACACCGCATTATCCGGGGGTCTATCCGCAGGGGCTGTTCTCCTCGTTGCAGAAAACAGCATAGATGCAGCACGTCTGATGCAGACTGTTCTTCTGAATCTAAGACATGAGAATAAAGAGGCGTTCTACATCACCTCAAAAAAATCTGCTGCATCCCAGGCAGCAGAGTTTAAAGCACGATTAGGCGATGCTGAAGGGATGGACGCATGTATATTCGATGCCGGTGTGCCTGATGAAAATGCACTTGACCGCGTATTAGAAAAAATTGCTGCATATCCGGCAGGATGTTCTGTGTTTCTGGATTCACTGACATCATATGTTCCCTTTGCCGAACAGAACTTTACGCTGTTTCTGCAGAAAACAAACAAAGCGCTGCGTGAGTTTTCAGAGAAAAATATTACCTGCATTTTTCTGCTGGCCGCAGGTGCTTTTACAAAAGAACATGAGGTCTGTTTTACCGATCTGTTTTCCCACATCTTGCGCCTGAGTCAGGAATCTTCAGAGCAGAAACCTAAACGCATCTTGTCCATCGAAAGCGTTTCTCAGGATGTATCTCTTTCGCCCAGGGAAGAACTGCAGCTGAGTGCGTCGCTGTCACCGGACGGAACTGTTGCTTTATCACACTTAAGAAGAATCAGGTAATGTAAATGGTAACACTCTTAAGTGTTGAAAACCAATAATACAGTTACAAGGAATGAGGGTTTGGAATAAAACTTCCTTAACTTAGATCGACACTCTAATCTCATTCCTTACCTCTTCTGAACGAATTTCTCCTATTTTACTGTTTTTCGAAGAATATTTTTCGCGCATTCCATTTCTGGAGCATCACCGTGAACCGCGGCGCAGACTATCATCTATCTGTATCTGATGCATCATTACTTTATCAATAAATTGGCACAACACAACTTGCCAATTTTATAAATACTATCTCTGCTAATAATATGGGGTCATGGCAGAACGGCACTTATTCTCCAGCCGTATCGGATTTATCCTTGCAGCTGCAGCATCTGCTGTAGGTCTTGGAAACCTCTGGAGGTTCCCATATCTTTCTGCAAAATACGGCGGAGGAATATTTCTCTTAATATATCTGGCTCTTGTCGTCACCCTCGGTTTTACCATCATGATTACAGAGGTAACCTTAGGACGAAAGACCGGAAAAAGCGCGCTGTGGGCATACGGCGCCTTAAAGAAAAAATGGCACTGGCTAGGTATTCTTGCACTGGTAATTCCCTGTATCATCTTACCGTATTATTCCGTAATTGGCGGGTGGATTATGGAGTACGGCTTCCAGTTTATCACCGGCCAGATGAATATAATCGCCGCTGATGCAGGCGGATTTTTTGGAGGATTCATCTCCGCAAATACTGCACCTATCATCTGGACTGCAATCTTCATGGTTATCACCGGCATTGTCCTCCTTTTCGGTGTTCAGAAAGGTATTCAGCGTGTCTGTACGATTATTCTTCCGCTCTTAATTGTACTGATGATTGGTCTTGCCGTCTACTGTCTTACACTCCCCGGAGGACTTGACGGTCTTGCATACTACATCATTCCGGACTTTTCAAAGTTCTCAGGTGAAGCTGTCCTTGCGGCAATGGGTCAGATGTTCTACTCCCTAAGTCTGGCAATGGGCATTATGATTACCTACGGCTCATACCTCTCCAGGAAAGAAAACATCGAAAAGTCTGTACGCCACATCGAAATCTTCGACACCGGGATTGCAATTCTTGCCGGTCTCTTAATTGTTCCTGCCGCATTCGTCTTCTCCGGCGGATCTCCTGAAGCACTCGGAGCCGGCCCCGGACTGATGTTTATTCAGCTTCCGCAGGTCTTTGCAACGATGCCCATTGGTTCTGTGATAGGTTCAGTCTTTTTCGTGTGCGTGTTCTTTGCAGCACTTACATCTGCAATAAGTCTCTTTGAGGTGCCGGTTGCAGCAATTATCGATAAGCTCAAAATATCCCGTAAAGCAGCAGTCGGTCTGGTTCTGTTAGGAGAACTTATCCTCGGAGTTATTATCAACCTCGGATACGGCGCATGGGCAGACTTCAAGATTCTCGGACTGCAGATATTAGACTTCATGGATGCATTAAGCAACAACATCTTAATGCCTATCTTAGCTCTGGTAACCTGTATCTTTGTCGGCTGGATTCTTAAACCGAAGGCAATTGATGACGAAGTCGAGAGCAGTGATAAGTTCAAAGCAAAGAAGTTCTATCATGGTATGATTAAATTCATTGCACCGGTCTGTCTGGCTGCAATCTTAATCTACATGGTAGTATCCCTTTTCTAATTTTTTGTAACTATTCAGCCACCGTATGAAATACTGGGAGATTTCGTTTTACTGATGCGAATTCCCAAAAAGAACGCGAATCTTCGCGGTTATTTTTTGTCAATGCCCACCGACAAAAACAACTTGTATTTTTAAAAAGGGTGCTGAATAGTTTCAACTTTTTTCCAGAGCAGATGAGTGTTAGACCACTGCATTTGTTTTACCGCAATTCATTACGCGGGGTATATGTGTTTTGAAGAACAACATGTTACTACACATGTCTGCAGAATTTCCGAAGAAAGTATTCCACGGAGGAAAAACCTACTCCTCAGCGGACGCTGCAGATATCTTAAACGTAAGCGCCAGTCTAAATCCGTTTGCCCCGCAAATCCCCACAGACTTTTCGTTCGCAGATTTAGGTGAGTATCCGGATGACTCATACGCGGAACTGAAGGAAAAAATCAGCAGCATATTCCACCGTCCGGCAGATGAAATCTGTGTGGGCAACGGCTCGGCAGAACTGATGCGTGTCTACTGTCTTGCAGCAGACGGAACGAACTGCAGAATAGATATGCCCACCTTCGGCGAGTATGAACTTTCGGCACAGCTCGCCGGAAAAAAAGTGGTATCCTATCCTGAAAAGTGGGACATCAGATTCATCTGCAACCCGAACAATCCGACAGGGACGGTACTTGAACACGATGAGATGCTTTCCATCATCGACTACTCCGAAAAACACAATCAGCAGCTGTTCGTCGACGAGGCGTTCATGGAACTTGCCGAGACCGATGAATCAGTTGCCGGCGTTTCATCAGAAAATCTCTTTGTTCTGCGGTCTCTTACAAAAGCGTTCGCGGTTCCCGGACTCAGGTTCGGATTCGGGTTCGGCCCTGCAGATTTGATTGAGAAGATGGAAACCATACGTCCGCCCTGGTCGGTGAACTCCTTCGCGGAAAAATACGCGATGGCGGCACTTGACCATTACAAGGACCTGCAGGTTTCTGCAAAGAAGATTACCCGCGAGCGGGAATGGATTTTTGACGCGCTTGAGTCGCGTCATCTGCCCTATTTTGCGTCAAAGACGAACTTTGTCTGCATCAATACAGGCAAGTCCGCATCAGAGGTGACGGAAAAGATGCTTTTGCAGGGCATCTATGTCAGAGACTGCACGTCATTCGGTCTGCCGGAAAATATCCGCATCTCTGTTGGGAGGCGGGATACAAATAAACATGTTCTGGAGGTTCTTGATTCATGCTTGCGTTAATTTTCGCCGGAGGTGAAGGAAGCAGGTTAAAGCTCGGCGAAAAGGCACTGGTTACCGTAGGCGGCAGAGCTATGCTTTCCCGCGTTGTCGATGCGTTTCTGGCGTCAGGTGATGAGCCGGTCGCGGTAACGTCGCATAAAACGCCGTTTACGCGGAACTTCTGCCGGGCGCAGGGAATTGATTTTATTGACACGTCTGGCGCCGGATATCTTGAGGATCTGCGTGAGGCTGTTGAACTCTCAGGCGAAGACGGCCCGCTTTTCACCTCTGCAGCGGACATTCCGTATCTGACGGCTGATATTATCAGTCAGGTAAAGTCCGCGTATTTCGCATCCGGATGCGAGGCCTGCTCTGCATGGATTCCTGTTGAGTTCTGCAGACGTTTCAATACGGAGCCCAGGTACTGTATGACAGTACAGGGAATCGAGGCAGCACCTTGTGCGCTGAATATTTTTCTCGGCGCAAAACTCCTGGATGAGCAGAGCGAACATGCAATTCTTTTAAACGAGCCGAAGATGGCGTTTAATGTAAATACCCGCGAGGAACTTGAGGCCGCGGAAAAAGCGTTTGAGCGGGGATAAAACCAACAACCCGTTTTCTCAAACAAAAATACAGAAAAACACGTACGAAAAAAAAAGTATTTGATTTAATCCCCACTCACGCCATCGCCGCTTCAGGCGCTATAGTGTATGGAATCGGGAGAATCTTTCCCATATCGAACATAAGCGGGTTATCCCAGTGGCGGTGATAGACAATATCTGCAAATCCGCTCTTCGGATGATACACAATCGACCACTGCGTAAGACCGCGGCCGCCTGTTTCAGGCGTCTGCTGAATAGACTCCAGGATATCGAATGATTCCGATGTGTTAAGATGATATCCCTTCGCCTCGAGCTGCGCTTTTGCAGTCTCATATCTGTCCTGACCATGCCCCGCCGGATAATTTTCAGGAATATCGCAGAGATAGAAGTTTGTCATGAGCTTCTCATCCCAGGTAACCACTGTTTCATTATTGATGTAATTGACAATTGCTGTCTTTCCGGATTCATCACAGATGAAGAACTGATAGCCCTTAATCATCCGTGCATCATACTGGTCAAGAAGCTTTACCGCTTCTTCCGTACTCGCTGCCTTATCCAGAACAAGACGGACAGCAAGCGGGGCATTGATTACCGGATTTCCGCGGTTCTGATAAATCTCCGGGCCGTCTACCGAATTTACCGCAATTGCAACTCCTTTGATATTCATACCATCCATACAGGCATACGGTGAAACAAGAGCATTTACTGCATTTGACGGGTCTTTGTTTGCACCTTTGTTCAGCATGCCTACAACAGCGAATGCGAACGATTCATAGCCGTTTTCCGGTTCGGTGTGTACAAGAAGACAGTTGGTATCCCTCAGATCAAAGTTTCTTCCGAAGAGATAATCAACACCGTCTTCGGCGAAGAAGACAGAACATCCCTGCTTTGCCGGAAGATTCAGTGTTACATTATAGCCCGGTGCGGCAAGTTCTGCGATACGTTTCTTCAGCAAATCAGCATCAGTAATATGTTCTGCAAGAAGTTCATCGAGCTTGTAATCGCCGCCGGAATATTCTGCCAGATAGAGATTAAAATCCTCGTAATCTGTCATCTGAGTAATCTCCGGAAGCCGGGCGGGTGTCTCATCAGTTACACAGCCGGCTGAAAAAACACAGCCGAGAATGATGAGTAACGGGACCGTAAGCAGAAGCGTCTTTTTAACCTGCATATACATCAAGTTAGTTCTGACAGGAAATAAGGATGCCGAAAAAAAGATTATTCATCACAGAAGAACTCAAGCCGCTTCTGTTTTCCGCCCGCTTTTACCCTGAACTTCTGCTCATTTAAACGTCTGACCTCCTGTTCAAGTACCGGATTTGCTGCATGAGCAAATGTTGCGGCAGCCTCAAGAGATACCGCATCAGACGGATTCATCAGATATCCGTATGCATCAAGAAGCGAGGCGAACACCTCGTATGTGAAGAGGTCTTCTTCCGGAAAGAGTGTTTTTAATGCATCGTGGAAGAGGATGCACTGCTCAAACGGATAGAAGCCCTGGTGAACACGTTCTGAAAAAGCACGGTTAAGCTTTTTCAGGTTTTCCCTGTCATCCAACGACAACTCCGGGCGGCCGAGATTTGCTGCGAGAATGTCATATATCCGCACCAGTTTCGCGGCAGAAGGCGCTTTGCCGTCCCGCTGCGCAACAGCATTATGGAGATTCTGCACACGGTTGATTTGAGACAGTGCAGAGTTACGCGGAATCTTATCCTCGGCAAAAAGCTGCACAATCTCATCAGCAGATAAAGAAATCCCCGGAGCAGATGCGATGTATTCTGCGGTAAAGCGTTCCTTTGAAATAAAACGGAATTTGCGGGACAATAAAAGCCGGTGCCGTTCAAGTTCGAAAACAGAATCCCCTCCGTCTGTTACATCATAGCGGAAGTGTTCAATTCTGTATTTGGCAGCCTTTGCAATACATTTCAGTTCCAGATCAAAACCGTACAGCGCGGCACAGCGGTTAATCTGGGCCTTTGCCGGAGGCGTTCCGGAAGTTATCAGGCGGGATGCGGAAAATTTGTGTGCGTCTGAAAATATTTCGCGGACAAGGTAGTATTTGTGCACAGAATTCTGGACACGGAATTCAACCCGGAATAAATCGCCTGATGTCATGTGAATAATATGTATTGGTTTTCTGCGATGAATAAACCTTATGGGTTTTTGCGGATTGTTTTATTCTCTCTCACCCTGTTTTTTCGCGGCCGGCAAATCCAAAAACATATTTATCCTGAAACATCATTTAATAACATGATGACTCCAAAGACGAGTAAAATCAGCCGTGAGGGACAGAAGTCCGCTGTTCTTCACACCGCGGGCATCGCAGCAGCAGTTCTGCTTCTGCTTGCTCTTTTCACCGGCAGCTGTGCTGCTGTTGAAATTGTTTCGGATACTGCATGGTATTCTCCCGGACAGAACACGTACACAATCAATACCGCCGGAGAACTTGCCGGCCTTGCACAGATTGTAAACGGCGAAGCAGAAGGTATTGCTGCAGATTCCTTTG
>DALTWQ010000056.1 GCA_029987025.1 Methanocorpusculum sp.
AGCCGCTGTCTTAATTACCTTCGCCAACCCATAACTATACACATATGGCAGAAACAACAGTAGATGCTTACGAAAAAGTAACCGAACTGGCCAGAAGAAGAGGATTTGTCTGGCCCTCATCTGAAATATACGGTTCCGTTGCAGGATTCATCGACTACGGTCCGCTTGGCGCCATGCTCAAGCGCCGCATCGAAAATATCTGGCGCAGATTCTATGTCGTACAGGAAGGATACTATGAAATCGAATGCCCGACCGTCGGTATTGAACCAATCTACGTCGCATCAGGCCACGTCGGCGGATTCTCGGATAAAATGTTTCAGTGTCCGCACTGCAATGAATACTTACGTGCAGACCATGTAGCAGAAGCATTCGGCATCACTCACGCAGGAACGATGTCCAAAGAAGAACTCCGCGAAGTCTTAAAGGACAAGGAATGCCCGGCATGCGGCAAAGTCTTAGGCGACCTTGAGGTCTTCGACTTCAACCTGATGTTTACGACCAGCATAGGTCCCGGAGGACAGAGAAAAGGATATCTCCGTCCGGAAACCGCACAGGGAATGTTCGTTGACTTCCCGCGTCTTCTCAGATTCTATCGCGACCACCTGCCGTTCGGCGCAGTTCAGATTGGAAAATCCTACCGTAACGAGATTTCCCCGCGTCAGGGTATGATCCGCCTTCGCGAATTTACGCAGGCAGAAGCAGAAATCTTCGTTCACCCGAATGAGAAAAACCACCCGCAGTTCGCCCGCTACGCAGACTATTCAATGCCTTTATGCGGCATTGCACAGCAGGAAAAAGACGCACCGGCAATTGTCAGAACCATGCGCCAGGCTGTTGATGAAGGCATCATTGCAAATGAATACGTCGCATACTACGTTGCAATGACGCACGACATCTTAACAACCGTCGGCTTTAACCCGGACAAAATCAGATTCAGACAGCACATGCCTGACGAGCGTGCACACTATGCAACCGACTGTTGGGACGCAGAAGCATACTCTGACCGTTTCGGCTGGGTTGAAATCGTCGGCATTGCAGACAGAACCAACTATGACTTAAAAGCACACTCCCGTGTCTCCGGCCAGAAGAACACCGTCTTTGTCCAGTACGCAGAACCGAAGAAGGTTCACCACAAAGCAGTCGTCCCCAACTTCGGCAAATTAGGTCCTGCATTCCGCGGAAAAGCAAAAGCAGTCTCTGAAGCAATGGCCGCTGCCGAGCCGCAGGACGACGGAATCCACCTCGAAATCGACGGCGAACAGATTCTGGTAACACCTGATATGTACACCGTAAAAGACGAGATGGTAGATGTATTCGGCGAAGATGTAATGCCGCACGTAATCGAGCCGTCGTATGGTATCGACCGTATCTGCTACATGGTTTTAGAACACGCCTTCCACGAAGACGTCGCAGACGGTGAACCGAGAACCGTTATGCGCTTTAAGTCCGGTGTTGCTCCGGTTCAGGCCGCTGTCCTGCCGTTAATGGCAAGAGACGGCCTTGACACAATCGCAAAAGAGATAACTGCAGCGCTCCAGAACGAAGGAGTACAGACCGAGTACGACGACGCAGGAGCGATTGGAAGACGCTACAGAAGACAGGATGAAATCGGAACACCGTTCTGCATCACCGTTGACTATGACACCAAAGAGGATGCAACCGTAACTCTTCGTGAGCGTGACTCAATGAAGCAGATCAGACTTGCAAAAGACGATGTCATCGCCAAACTGCCGCTTCTCTTAAACGGCAGAATCTCCTTTGATTCACTCTGAATCATACTCTGAATAATACAAGATATGACCTATATCAGCCGCAGAAATATTCCTGAACATACGATTGAGGAACGGGCATACCAGACCGCAATCGCAGAGCGTGCAGAATCAGCAAACACCCTTGTTGTTCTCCCGACAGGTATGGGAAAAACTGCGGTCGCCCTTCTTTTAGCGGCAAAGAGGCTTGATGCCGGAAAAATCCTGATGCTCGCACCCACAAAGCCGCTTGTCGAGCAGCACCTCCGCTACTTTTCAAAGAACCTCTTATTAGGCGAAGACGAGGTTGTAATGCTCACCGGCGAAACTGCGCCTGCAAAGCGGATAAAACTGTTTACTGAATCACGGTTCTGCATTGCAACGCCGGAGGTCGTTAAAAACGACCTGATTTCCGAGCGGTACAATCTGGAAGATGTTTCTCTGCTTATCGTAGATGAGTGTCATCATGCAACCGGAAACTATGCCTACGTCTTTATTGCACAGCGGTATAATCAGTCGGCGGCATCCCCGCTTCTGCTCGGGATGACCGCGTCTCCGGGCTCTGATAAGGAGCGTGTTGCAGAAATCTGCAGCAACCTTTCAATTCAGCAGGTGGAGAGCAGAACTGAAGACGACCCTGATGTGCAGCCTTACGTACATGAGCGTGAACTGCAGTACATCACGCTTGAACTGCCTGAGGAACTCTGGCTCTGTGTTTCTGTTTTAAACAGCATGATTGATGACAAGCTTACTCAGCTTAAAGGTCTCAATTACCGTGTTCCTGCCCGAAACATGCTTTCGATGAAGGCATTAAATGCATTGATGGCGCAGATTCAGCTCCGGATGCAGCAGAAGGATAAAACCGCGTATCTTGCAGTCTCAATTCATGCCGAGCTGATGAAGTTAAAGCACGGGGTAACTATTGCAGAATCACAGGGCTCTACTGCACTGAAGACGTATCTGCTGCGGCTTCAGAGCGAAGCGGCAGGGGCGGGAAGCAAAGCCTCAAAGCGGATTGCTGCAGAACCGCGGTTTGCAAAGATTCTTGAGATGGCTGACGGCTGGAAAAAAGAGATTCACCCCAAAGCTGAAGCGGTCGTCCGGGCTGTCAGAGAACAGCTGCTCGAATCTGCCGACTCGAAGATTATCGTCTTTGTTACCTACCGCGACAGTGTGCAGATGATTGTGGATTACCTCACAGATGCGGGCATCTCTGCGAAACGGTTCGTTGGTCAGTCCTCCCGCGACTCGGAAAAGGGACTTTCGCAGAAGCAGCAGATTGAAGCAATCCGGCAGTTCCGCGAAGGAGAATACACGGTGCTTGTTGCAACCTCCGTGGGCGAAGAAGGCCTGGATATTCCGGCAACCGACCTTGTTATCTTTTATGAGGCGGTACCTTCAGAGGTCCGCAGTATTCAGCGGAAAGGAAGAACGGGCAGAAACACGACCGGCAAGGTCTATGTCCTGGTAACAAAAGGAACAGCGGATGAAACCTACCGCTGGGTAAGCACCGCAAAGGAAAAGCAGATGCTCAAAGGTGTTTCTGCAATGAAGGCAGGCGCTGTGCCGAAACAGCCGGAGCGTCAGGTGGAAATCCCTGCCGCAGGCGATGCCTCCTACGGGGAATCACAGCAGATGACGCTTGCAGAAAGTATTATTGATGCCGCACGCGCAGATGAAGAAGAACGCCCTACTGTTATCATCGATAACCGCGAGATGTCTGCAAAAGTGGCTGAGGAGTTAAGCAACCTCGGCGCACATGTTGTTCTGGAGCATATGGCTGCAGGTGACTATGCCGTCGGAGACCGGATTCTTATCGAACGAAAGACCGTGCAGGACTTTGTTGATACGTTAGTCGACAGAGACCTGTTCGGGCAGATGAAAAACCTGGCAGAGTCTTCTATCCGCCCTATTTTAATCATCGAAGGAGGCGGCATCTCTGACCTTTATTCTGCCCGCAATATTCATCCGAATGCAATAAGAAACACGCTTGCATCCATCGCGGCTGATTATGATGTATCGATTCTTTTCACCAAAGATGCGGCTGAGACTGCCCGGATGATTTTTGCATTTGCGAAGCGTGAGAATTCAGACGAGCGCCGCGAACGGTCAAAACATAAATCAAAGAGTTCACAGGTCGAAAGTGAGGCTGTGCTCTATATTTTAACAGCGTTTCCGTCCGTCGGCCCTAAAGCGGCACGTGATTTGTTAACTGCGTTCGGTTCTCTTAGAGGGGTTTTATCTGCGACGAAGGAGGAGCTGCTGGGCGTTAAAGGGATTGGAGAAAAGACTGCTTCTGCTATTATTTCTGCGCTTGAAAAGAAGTGGAATGAATAAATAATTCACGTAAAAGAAGTGCGTGAGTCGGAGTAATAAGCCTCCTTCTGTTTTAGCGGCATTCGGCTTAGCGTTGTACCCGGGCATTGATCAGGCGGTCGTTAAACCCTGTTTCAACTTTCACCTGCAGAGATTCGCCGTTCCATCGCGAACTGAGTTCTTTGTTCTGCATTTCTGCATCATTACTCCGTCAGCCGCGTATCGTTTCTGTTCCAGAGCTGTGACTCTCGCCACCCGTACTTGTGTACGGCTGCATTGCCTGATGGTGGGAGGACTTTCCTCAGTGATAATTCACCGTGAACCGCGTGCTCCCTCTCACGCGGATACATATTGGTCGGTGAAAATATTAAGGCTTGGGGAAATGGGATTTCCGGCAACTCAATACCCGCAAAGTTTCATCTGCGTATCCTTCTTATCCCCGTCCAGTGAGTTCATGTAGGTAAATACTTCATTCGTATCAGACAAAATTCCATTCTCTCTGCAGAACGTCTGCACCAGATTCATAAGCCGTGCAGAACCCGCTGAGGCACACTCGTATGAATCGCCGAACGTCTCCTGATACCGCTCCTTCATCCCGGGAAAATCCTTCTCAAACTGCTCATACAGATACTCGCGGTTTCCTTCCCGAAGCGTAAGCCCTGTGCCGAAGCAGAGCACCCCGTGCACGTGCGTATCGCGGCAGATTTTCAGAAGACTCATCATGTTTTCTTCCGTATCGTTGATGAACGGCAGAAACGGGCAGAGCCACACAACTGTCGCAATACCTGCATCATGCAAAGCGCAAAGCACTTCCGCACGGCGTGATGCGGTGCAGACGTGCGGCTCGATTTTTTTACAGAGAACGTCGTCGGCTGTTGTGAGCGTTATCGAGACAACCGCTTTCGCCTTCTCATTGATTTCAGTTATGAGGTCAATGTCGCGGAGAATCAGGTCAGACTTGGTGATAAGAGACACCCCGAACCGGTACTGTGAAATAATCCCCAGACACTTCCGCGTCATCTTAAGCTCCCGCTCAAGCGGAATATACGGGTCCGACATCGAACCGAATCCAATCATGCACCGCTTCCTTTTGCGGGATAAGGCTGCCTCGAGCAGTTCAGGCGCATTCTCTTTTACCGCGACATCTTCAAACGCATGATTCATCTGATAGACGCTGCTTCGCGAATCACAGTAGATACAGCCGTGCGTACATCCGCGGTAGACATTCATCCCGTTCTTTGGAGACAGAAGTGATTTCGCCTGAATAAAATGCATGAAAAAAAGAGGGTTTGGATTAGAACAGTCCGGAAATCTTTCCGTCGTTGTTCACATCAATCGTGCATGCCGCAGGTTTGAGCGGAAGTCCCGGCATGGTCATGATATCGCCGGTCTCAACGACAACGAATCCTGCACCGTTGCATAATCTGACCGTGGCTGCGGTAATCTTGAATCCGGCAGGTCTTCCGAGTTTGTCCGGGTCGTCAGATAAGGAGTACTGGGTCTTTGCAACGCAGATGGGCAGTTTGTCGCGTCCGAGCGCTTCAATGTCTTTGATGGCACTTTCAGCCTTCGCAGAGTAGACGACACCATCTGCTCCGTAGATTTCCTTTGCGATGGTCTCAAGTTTTTCCTTGATTGATTTGTCTGTGTCGTAGATGCAGTGGAAGGTGTTCGGCTTGTCGCAGGCTGCAACAACCTTCTTTGCGAGCTCAATTCCGCCGTCTCCGCCTTTTGCGAACACTTCGGATAAGGCAAAGTCTGCCCCCTTGGATTTGCAGAACTCTTCTAAGGTCTTTAACTCCTCGTCAGAGTCAGCAGCGAATCTGTTGATGGCAACTACAACCGGTACGCCGAACTTCTGGAGGTTTTCGATGTGTGCCTCAAGGTTTACCATACCTTTCTTCATCGCTTCAACATTCGGCTTTGAAGTATCTTCCTTCTTTACCCCGCCGTTGTACTTCAGGGCACGGACCGTTGCAACTAAAACAATTGCGTTCGGGGTTAAACCTGCATAGCGGCACTTGATATCGAGGAACTTTTCAGCACCTAAGTCGGAACCGAAACCTGCTTCCGTGATGACGTAGTCAGCCATCTTCAGACCGAGTTTGGTTGCACGAACCGAGTTGCAGCCGTGGGCGATGTTTGCAAACGGACCGCCGTGGATAAGGCACGGAGTGTTTTCGAGAGTCTGCACCAGGTTCGGCTTTACGGCGTCTTTTAAGAGCGTTGCCATTGCACCAACGGCCTGCAGGTCGCTTGCGTACAGTGCTTTTCCGCTTCTGCTGTAGCCGAAGATAATCTTTCCGAGGCGCTCTTTTAAGTCGTTGATATCATCTGCGAGGCAGAGAATTGCCATGATTTCGGATGCAACGGTGATGATAAAGTGATCTTCACGCGGCATTCCGTTCGTGGGTCCGCCAAGACCGATGATACAGTTACGCAGTGCTCTGTCGTTCATATCCAGGCAGCGCTTGAAGATGATTCTGCGCGGGTCAATATCAAGAGCATTGCCCTGCTGGATATGGTTGTCAATCATTGCACAGAGAAGGTTGTTTGCTGCAGTGATTGCATGGAAGTCTCCGGTGAAGTGGAGGTTGATGTCTTCCATCGGAATAACCTGGGCATAACCTCCTCCTGCGGCCCCTCCCTTGACGCCGAAAACCGGGCCTAAGGACGGTTCACGCAGACAGAGCATTGCCTTTTTGCCGATTTTAGGCATTGCTTCTGCAAGACCTACCGAGGTAGTGCTCTTTCCTTCTCCTGCCGGAGTCGGGTTGATAGCAGTTACCAGAATCAGTTTTCCATCCTTATTTTTGGATAAACGTTTTTCCAGTTCGTCAGAGATTTTTGCTTTGTAGTTTCCGTACAGTTCAATCTCGTCAGGTGCGATATCAAGAGATGCGGCAACATCCGTAATCTTTTTTATCTTCGCCTGCTGGGCGATTTCAATATCTGATAACATAAGAGAATCAACTCCTAAATGAATTACTATGGTGCTTCAAACTATATAAATGAGGCAGTCCTGAGGCGCGGCATTCATTCAGAGATAAAATCCGCTGATGCAGAGATTCAGGAACTGGGACAACAGACTTAATAATTCTGCTGTCTAATACATAAGTACCATGGAAGTAAACGGAGTACATATAGACGATACCTACGCAGAGGCCTTTACGGTCTGGGCTGCACGGATTATTATTACCGCAGCCACGAAAGACTGGGCGTTCTGGGCAGCAACTGAGGCAACGGGTTTTGCTTCATCTACTATCCGCTGTCCCTGCGAGGCAGGTATTGAATCATATCTTCCGCCGAACAAAACCCCTGACCACCGTCCGGGGTATGCGATTCTCATCTGTTCTAAAAAGAGTGCAATAAAAGAGCAGGTTTTATCCAGAATCTCCGACTGTGTCATGCCGGTTCCGACGACTGCTGTCTTCAACGGTCATGTTGAGACGGCAAATCCTGAGGCGGAACAGCTTAAGCTTCCGGTAAAACTCCATTACTTCGGCGACAAGTTCGAGAAGAAAGTTACCGTAGGCGGTATCGAGTGCTGGTCGATTCCGCTGATGGGCGGAAACTTCGTAATTGAAGAGGAAATCAGCGCAATAAAAGCAATTGCAGGCGGCAACTTCTTTATTCTCGGAAGTTCCCAGATGGCTGCATTAACAGCAGCATCCGTTGCCGCTGATGCAATCAAGGATGTTCCGGGAACTATTACTCCGTTCCCGGGAGGAGTTGTGTCTTCCGGTTCGAAGGTGGGTTCGAAGTTTTATAAGTTTGTGACCGCGTCTACGAATGAGAAGTACTGCCCCACTATCCGTGATGCCGTGATTGAAAAAGGTCTGAAGACAAATGTTCCTGAAGGAGTGAAAGCTGTCTTTGAGATTGTGATTAACGGTGTTAATGAAGAAGCAGTTAAAGCTGCAATGAAAGCGGGTATTGCAACTGCGTGTACTATTCCGGGTGTTGTGAAGATTTCTGCCGGAAACTACGGCGGAAATTTAGGGCCGTATATGTTCTACTTAAAGGACTGTATCTGATCATTTTATTCAGAGGATTATTCCTCTTTTTTGTACGGATTTCTGTCAATCTGCGTATCTCAGACATGCACGCCTGCACGTAAGAGCATCCTGCACCGGCTAC
>DALTWQ010000057.1 GCA_029987025.1 Methanocorpusculum sp.
AGCGAGCAATCTGTGTGTAATCTGTGGTAATCTGTGTCCGAGCCCTACGGGCGAGATTGTCAAGACACACCAACAAAAAAATAACTTCCGTACACCAGACAGAAACCGAACAGTTACGAAAAAAGTTTCAAAAAAATTATTTTACCGGAGCAGCTCCGGGTGCTTTTGAGACCTTGCTGATGTTTTCAGCAACTTCCTCAATCATTTCAGCCGGGAATCCTGCGACCATTTCATCAGGCCCGATTCCGGAGAATTTGCGTGAACCGTCGCAGCCTAACGAGAAGTTCGGCTCGCCCGTCTCAATAACATACGCGGCTGAATCCGAGCACATCGACTGGATGCCGGAAAACTCCGGATAGATTCTGCCGCCTAAGCGGTATAACGTACTCTGTGCGAGCTTAAGCATAGCTGCAGGACGTGCGAAGATGATTACTGCGTCCGGCACAAACGGTGCCTTTTCAAGCGGTGCGTAGATGGTTGCATAGGTCTCTTTCGGAAGAGAGGGAACACAGTCCATTGTCCGGCGGGACGCATTGATGGATGAATACTTGCCGAGCTTCAGATAGTGCTGACCGGTCTGTAAAGCCTCACTTTTCTCACGAAGTCCCAACGCCCATGCGCCGCCGCCGCACTGGTGTTTTCCATCAGGTGCATAGAAGATTTTTCCTTCGCGTGCGAGTGAAATCATTTTGCAGTGACGGGTCGCTTCCTCGATTTCCGGAACGCCTTCCGGAATGTCGGCGGCACTTTTTGCAAGTTTTACGGCAACTGGGGAGCCGGTAAGCTGCAGAACGCTTTTCAGTTCTTCGGATATTGCGGCATAATCTGTCATACTGATAAATAAGGTCGTTCATCTATTTGAATGTGTCCTATCTGAAGAGTGAACAGATTGTCCCGCCTTATCCCTGTCTTCCGCGAAGTTTATCCCCGCTGGAAAACAAGATAGTAGTAATGAATAATCAGCCTTCTGTTGATGAGTTTTTTGCAAAGATACGTACTGCCGGTTTTTTTGCACGCCTGTTCTCATGGAAAAAGATAACTGCCGAAGCCGAATCCGCATATCAGTCAATAAAAAATTCCGCCGCTGACACCGAGGCAGTCCTTCGCGAATCACGCATAAAAGAAGACACCTTATCGCGGCTGAATGAGGAAAAAGACCGGCGCATCGCTGAGATGCAGGAACAGTCTGCACAAAACAGCAGAGAGTGCGCAGTTCTCCGGGAAAAATTTGCAGCAGAAGAAAGTAAACATATTCTTGCAAAAGAGACGGCCGAAAAACTCGCCGGAGAAAAACAGGCAAAAGAAGAGGAACTGATTAAAGTACGTGAAGAACTCACCATCGAAAGAACACGTCTGACCGCAGAAATAGAGATGTACAATGCGGTAAAAACAGAGGCGGAGGAACTTTCAAAGGCAAAGCAGGAGTCTGATGCGGCACTTGCAGATGTCCGCGAGGAACTTTCAGCCGAACATATCAGGCTGGAGTCAAAAACAAAGGAGCATGATGCGGTAAAATCAGCCTTCGATGAACTTGCAAAAGAAAAACAGGCAAGTGATGATGCCTTAAGAACTGCCCGCGAAAGACTTTCCGCGGCAGAAGAAGGTCTTCGTATCGAACAGGAAAAATCAGCCGCACTGAAAACAGAAGCTGAGAGTAAAGCCTCTGAACTTGCCGCGGCAAACGAACAGCTGGCCGCAGAAGAAAGCGTAAAAGAGGAACGTGCGGCAGAGTATGAACGGCGTGTTTCATCCCTCAATACCCTGATTGACCAGATGAAAGAAGACCACGAACGTGCAGAAGAACGCATAAAACAGCAGATGGAAGAACACAATGAACTTCTCGCATCAGCCTGGCAGCGCCACGAAAAAGAGGTCGAAGATACCCTCAAAGCACTCGCGAAACGCTACGATTTCATCCGCTGTGAGAAAAACGATTATCCGTACTCAGGAACGCCTGACAACGTATTCTTAATCGGGGGAATGTACACCATATTCGATGCGAAAAGCCCGAAGAACCCCGAAGATCTGGAAAATTTCCCTGCGTATCTGAAACAGCAGGCGGAAGGCATGAAAAAGTACTGCAGAAACGAAAACGTCAGAAAGGATGCGTTCCTGGTCGTTCCTTCGTCCGCGGCTGAGGTGCTTACCACGTTTGTCTATCCGCTTGCAGATTATACCGTCTATGTGATTACCCCTGACGCGGTTCTGCCGATTTTACAGATGTTAAAGACCATCGAGGCGTATGATTTCGCCGAGCAGATGTCGCCTGAAGACCGCGACAAACTCTGCCGCTTCATCGGCAAATTATCGCATACGGCAAAACGCAAGATTCAGATTGACACCTATTTATCACAGGAGTTCGTCTCGGTCTTACGCGAATCGGCAGCACTTCCCGAAGAGTTTGCAAAGGATATCGAAAAGTATGAGAAAGAGGCGAAACTGAATCCGCCGATTGAAAAACGGGCGAAACTTATCGCGGTCGAAGATATTGCAGCGGATGTTTCACAGGTCGAACGGGATATCTTAGGCTGGGCACGAATCGAAGAGTAAAGCGGGGATATCAAGCGTATTTTTTTAGGAATGGTTGTATTCTCATCTCCGGGAATACTAACTGTTATTTTTACCGGCAATGCATTTGCCAAAAGAACGCGAATCTACGCGAATCTCACGCAAATCGCGAGCCTATACACCCGTGCTTATCCCGCTTATCGCGGGCACGGGCGGCTCGCTGGAATGGTTTAATTACTGATTTCGAATGGATTATAATTACTCATCAGCAGCCCGCGGCGCCCCGCGATTTGCGAGAGCCGAAGGCTCGAAGCTAAAGCAGGCCGAAGGCATGCGTTCTGTGCTAATCTGTGTCCGAGCCCTACGGGCGAGATTGGCAATAACTGAAGTTACCCTTACCTCTTCCGTCTCCTGATAATAACAAACACAATACCGCCAGCGATAATGATTCCTCCGATTAAAAACCGTACATCAAACCCGAGCGAGTACGACGCAGGATTATCTAAGACATAGCCGTCCCAGTCATAATCAAAGACCCTCGTAAAGTATGCCGCAGCCTCGGGACTGTCAATAATTACCGCAGACTCGCGGTTGTTGTTCGGACTGTTATAATTCCAGTTGATGGATGAAACAAGCACATACCTGCCGTCAACAATCATTCCCTTGTTGTGAATCTTCGAAATTCCGTCGCGGTCTGTTAAAAGCCGGGCGGAAAGCGTCGGAATATCTGCACGGTTCAGTTCTGCGGCAAGTTCATCATTATCCTCATCATCCTGCGTATTGTAATACATCGCATCGAGCTGAACCCGCACGTCGGCACCCGCCTTCGCGGCATTTACGGCGAGCGTAAGCCAGGGATTTTCATCAAGGTCAGGGTACTTCGTAATATACGCCTGCTGAATAATCACCGATGAGTCTGCGCCGGCGATCAGATTCGGAATAAGATAACTTGTATCCGGCGCAAAAACCGGTGTTACCTCCACATTATAGACCGTCACCGGATCAAAGACCGGTGTATATGCAGCTGACGTCAGCAGAGCCGGAAACGACGCAGAACCGGTACTTCTGCGCGAAATATCCTTTCCGCTGATATCTGCGGAAAACACCGACGAGAAATAAGCCGCAACCTCTGAATCGTAGATAACAGCACCCCAGCCGCGGTTTCCTTCCTGACCAGTCACCGGAATTCCCGACTCCTTGAAGTTCTCGGAAAGAACAGCCGTGACATACGAATCAGCAATCAGATACTTGGTATGGAGATACCGGTAGCGTGCCGGATACTCAGACGTGCCGCTTATCACATAAACTTCAGCGCCGGCACGTCCCAGATAATCAAGCACACCTTTTTCTGCGTCGGAAATCCCGCCCACAGGACCTCCTTCCATCAAAATCCGTACTGTAACGCCGCGGGAAAGAGCGTCTGAAAGTGCACAGGCAAGTTCCGGATGCGTAAACTCATACATCGAGATATCAATTGACGTTTTTGCATCAGCGATAACGCCCGTCAAAACCTGATACGAACAGTCAGGAGATACAAACAGCGTCACCTTATCCGCGGAATATGATGCAGGAGACAGTCTGCTCTGCCCGATTTTCATCACGCGGGAATCCCACGCACCGTTTTCATAGAGATGAATACGTCCGGCGCCTCTGGCCACTTCATCCGGCCATGAAACACTCTGAACTGCAGTGCCCCGGTACAAAAGAGTCAGCGAATCTTCCGTATTTGCCATCTGGAATTTACCGGATACAACCGCCTCGGGAACAAAGGAAACCGAGTCTATAATTTCATAATCCGGATAGGTGCCGAAAACATCATAGTACGCTGCAGCAGAACGTGCAGCAACAACTTTGCCGGACCCGCCGGGAAAAGAAACCGTGCCTTCGCCGTCGGTGACACTCCACTCAGATAAATCGCCGGTACCCTCGAGAACAAAATACTCATCGCCGTCTCCTGATGCGTAGCCGTCCGGACAGAACTCGGTTATGGTATAGGCTGCACCGGCCGGAACTGCTAAGAACAGCAGCAGGATAAACACGGAGATAAGAATGGATGCCTTCGGCAGTTTCTTCATGAGATTTTTATTATCATTGAACACTCATATAAGTATTGGATGAACGGAGCTGTATTTAAATTCGGCGGAAGTCTCGCGGATGCCGCAGGTAAGGTACTTGATGCGCTTGAAAAGGCAGAAGTACCGGCGCTTATTGTCCCCGGCGGCGGCGTATTTGCTGATGCCGTAAGAAAAGACAATCCGGATGATGATACTGCTCACTGGCGTGCAATAGCTGCGATGAACAGATACGGCGTGTTTTTATCCTCGTTCGGCTTTCCGGTTACAGAAGATATGAAGATGCCGAATGAAGGCATTTCAATTCTGCTCCCCGAACACGTGATGAAAACAGAAGACCCTCTTCCTCATTCGTGGGATGTCACCTCGGACTCGATTGCGCTCTGGATTGCAGATAAAATCCATGCACCCCTTGTTCTGCTGAAATCACGCGAAGGGGAATTCGGCGATACATCATACATAGATACGTACTTTTCAGCGCTGAAAAAGAGTTCTGATACTGCCGTCACGGCAGTAAATGCCAGAGACAGGGATGAACTTTCGGCTTTCCTTCGGGAGAATCAAGCCGCACATTTATAAGATGAAAAAACCAATAGTTTAAGGAATTCTATCATGGCTACATGTACATCTTGTAACGCCCCCTTATCCGAGCGCGGGGCAACCGAATTTAAATGCCCGGACTGCGGTGAAGTTATCTACCGTTGTGCACAGTGCAGAAAGCAGAGCGTAAAATACACATGCCCGAAATGCGGCTTCCAGGGTCCGTGAAATCATGGGTGATGTTGCAGTTATCTTAAAGATTATGCCGGAATCTCCGGAAGTTGACCTTGCAAAGCTTCAGGCAGACATCAAAGCAAAGGTTGCCGGAATCCAGGACATAAAAATCGAACCGATCGGATTCGGTCTTTCTGCAGTTAAAGTTGCACTGGTTACTTCTGACGACGCAGGCGCAGAAGACAAAATCACTGCAATGTTTGCAGGAATCGCAGGAATCGAGAGCACAGAGATTGAATCTCTGACTCTTCTCTGAGAGAAATCTCAGAAATTCATTTTTTAGATTTTTTTGTATTCTGAATAGATACTTCATTAAGACAGGTATTCTATACTTTTGCCAGGATTAGAAGATGTTATTCTGATTAGTGGATACTGTTTGAAAAAAGAACCGCGAATAAACGCGAATAATTCCGCTCGTCAATAAACATTTTCTTGCGTGACGGCAACGCTCCGCGACTAATCGTTGCTCGCAATTCGTCACTGGAACTGGAAAATGCGACGAGCGGTTTTTTAGCTTTAGATTTAAGAATAGTACAATAGATGAATATGATTTTGAGTGTTTAATACCGTTCACCGCATTTTCCAGTGACGGCAACGAATTGCGAAGCGACGATTAGTCGCGGAGCGTTGCCGTCACGCAAGAAAATGCTAATTGCGAGAGCCTTTAGGCTCGAAGCTGAAGCACGACCGCAGGACGTGCGGCTTGGTGAACGGAATTATTCGCGTTTATTCGCGGTCTTTTTTTATAAATACACATTAACCTGAACAACAGTCCCTCATACAAAAAGAATTACAAAAAAAGATTATTTGAAGAATACTGCGACAAAGGTTGAAATAACCAGAATCACCGCAGCGATAATTCCGCACATTTCAGCGCGATAGGTGATTGCAGATGATCCGATTTTCTTCGTGGTGGAGATGATGCCGACAACGACAGAAATTACCAGCAGAACGAATGCAATCCACCAGACAATAGTCCGCGGAACAACTGCGCTGAGAACCGGAGTCGATGCAAGAAGGGTAATAACTGCAGCAATGATTGATAATATTCCCGCGGCAAGTGAGACGTAGGAAATGGTTTTGTTCGGGGTTTCAAAAGCAACTCTTTGTGCCATAATACAGTAATATCTGCCGAGAAAGAATATAGCAGTTTCGTTTTTTCAAGAAAAAGATTAGAAGAATGCAACCGTAATGTTGTAAATAAAGATTGCAAGAATACAGGCAGGACAGAAGTACCTGAGCATCGCCATAAAGAGCTTAGGATGCTTTAACTTCGTCTCATCCAGAATAACGGATTTATTAAGACAGTATCCCATCAGAATACAGGTGAGAAGTGCCGTCACCGGAAGAAGGATGTTTCCAACCGTAAAGTCAAAGATTTCAAAGATATGACGTCCTCCTATCTGTATCCATGATAAGGGGCCGTATCCGAGCGAGATAAACGCCCCGATGATAAAAAGAGCCGCGGCCATGATTCCCACACCGACTTTGCGCGGCACAGAGAAACGGTCATAAAGGGCGGTAATAATAACCTCCGAAAATATGACAACCGGCGCAAGAGCTGATAGCGACAGAAGCAGGAAGAACGCAGTTCCGAGAATTGAACCACCCGCGGGAGACATCGACTCAAAAATCACCGGCAGGGACTCAAACACCGTACCGGTTCCAAGAATTGCCGGATTACCGTCCGTGCAGATGTAGCTTGCCGGAATAATAAGAGAACCTGCAAGAAGCGCTACGAAGAACGTAAGTCCGAGCGTCTTTTTCGCTGATGAAGAGATACTCTCGTTTTTGCTCATATACGAACCGAGCGTTACAATCACACCGAATCCGAGAGATAACGAGTAAAACACCTGGCCCATGGCCGCTAAGATGGTCTCCGGCTTAAATGTGGAAAAGTCAGGCATCAGGTAGTAGTATAATCCGTCAAGTGCTCCGGGGAGTGTAAGACAGAATATGGTAAGGCCGATAAGCAGGAAAATAACTGCCGGCATCACAACTTTGCACAGCCGTTCGATTCCTTTTCTGAGACCGAACAGACCGACAATCGCGGTAAGCAGGAGAAATCCGCCAAGCCAGAGCAGCGGTTCAAGAACCTCAGCAGAATATGTGGTATAGTATGCAGGGTCAAGCAGCTCCGCACCGTGCCCTGAGATGTACATAATACCGTACTTGGCACTTTCTGCACCGATGATAGAATAGTACGGCATGGTAAGAAGAATGGCAGCGATGGAGAAAATCCCGAGAAATCCGTACTTCGGATGCAGATTTTTAAAGGCTCCAAGAACGCCTGTCTGCGTTTTTCTGCCGATGGCAAACTCGGTAATCAGAAGCGGAAGTCCTAAGGCAATCATCAGTATAAAATAGAAGAGGATAAAAATTCCTCCGCCGTTTTGTCCGGTAAGATACGGGAAACGCCACAGACTGCCAAGACCCACGACAGCGCCCGCTGCGGTGAGAAGCAGACCGAGCTTTCCTGAAAACGATTCCCGCGATGCCATAAAGAGGAGTAGTATAGGTTTTTCTCTGAATTAAATTCTTGGATACAGCAGAGGATGTTTTTCAGGGATAACTATTCAGCAATTTATCTGAAAAACAGACTGTTGTATTTCTCAGTGTGTATTTATTATATTATACCGCGAATGAACGCACCCGAAAACCTACTTCCAGTACTGATGCGTCTGAACAAAACGCCGGTGCGGCACTGACAAAAGAAACCGCGAATCTACGCGAATCTCAACGCGAATCGCAGCCCTATTCACCCC
>DALTWQ010000058.1 GCA_029987025.1 Methanocorpusculum sp.
CATACACCGCACTTTCCATCGACAAAGATGAGAAGAAAGCAAAGAAGGCAGCAAAAATCGTTGCAGCATTCATTGCAGCAGGATCTCCGGAAGCACTTTTACAGCGCCACGGACTTGACCTCGGCAACGTTGCAAAGATCAAAGACGCACTTGCACGCTTTGACTTCAAGACTGTCAACGAACTTGTCGGAGACGCAGAACTGAACGCATTCACCATCTGCGGTACCCCGGACACTATCAGACAGAAGTGTGAAGACTTAACCAAAGCAGGCGTTACTCAGATCATCTTCGGTTCCCCGCTTGGACCGGACATGACCACTTCTATCCGCCTCCTTGGCAAGATTATGTAAATTGGGTAATACCCAACTTACATTTTACGTAAAAGAGACTTTTTTAAGACTTTTTTCCCAGACTATTCAGACAGGCTGCCTGTATCTCTCCGGCATATTATCTAAAACCGCTGATTCCATCAGCTGCTGCTGAACTCTCAACTCAGACAGAAGCAGAAACAATCTATAGAGAGAAGACCTAATGTATGAATAATGAAATCAAAAGCTGCCCTGGTGCTTGCTGCATGTATACTTCTCTCCGGGATCATCATTTCTGCAGGATGTATCAGCACATCTGAAGATGCCGGCACAACAGAAGAACCATCATTATTCGGGTCCTGGGTACTGAAGAGTGATACCAATATCACCCTTACCATCGAAAAAGACGGCTCATACGGAGGAAAAGCACAGCTTAATCACTACGGCGGCACTCACTCTTATTCAGGAACTGAAACAGAACAGTGCGGACTTCTGAATTTTACCAGCCTGATTCACACACTTCCGGATGAAAGTGCCCGGTATGCAGACACAGAAACCGGATACGACCGGTCATTTCATCCGGTATCTTACACAATATCACACCCCGAATCATCACTCATTAACAGCACTAATCACAGACTGATATATGTGTATGAAACAACCGGAGTTATGAACGCAGAAAACGCATTCTTCGCAGCATTTCCGCGTACAGCATATTACGTAATCTCAGACTCGGAACTCTCCCTTGCTGATGAATATGGAAATACTCTGCTTACCTTTATTAAGGTATGAGTCACTCTCTTTTTCAGGTCAGATAAGAATACTAAAACATCCGGGAGAGATACACATCTGAAAAGAATACATACTTGTAAGCCAAATATCTTCTTACTTTCTTCGTGCCTATGGACTTTCATTGGATGATTCCGGTAATTGCTGCGGTTATGGCGTATGCCTGCATCTGCTACTGGATAAAAACCAAAAATATCCTGCCGCACGTTTTTGCATTCACCGGCCCCTGTCTGATGATAAAGACGGAAAAAACCGCCTTCTTCGATAAACTTGCGCACCCGAAAAAACTCCTTATGGCGTATGCAAGCGCGGGAATTATTCTGACCGCCTTATCAGGCATCATCTTAACGCTGCTCTTTCTTGTTTCAGCAGTGCTGACGCTCATCTCTCCTCCGGAACCGGTTGCCGTACAGAACCTCTTTCTCATTCCCGGACTGAATGAGTACGTTCCGTCAACTATCGCGGTATGGCTCTCTCTGGTTCTTGCTCTTATCATTCATGAAGGAGGACACGGAGTGTTATCCCGCGTCGAAAACATCAGAGTGAAATCCACCGGTCTTTTAGCACTCGTTATACCAATTGGAGCATTTGTTGAGCCGGATGAAGAGGATGTCGAGAAGGCAAAACTCGGCACAAAACTCAGAATGTTTGCCGCAGGCATTACCAACAACCTTGTCTTCGGCGCAGTATGCCTTATCATCATGTGCCTTCTCTTAGGCATGGTTGTCCCTGGCGCTCATCCGTATGTATATGGTATTTACGCGGGATTTCCTGCAGAAGAATCCGGCGTTCTTCCCGGAACAATCATAACGGCGATAAATGATGTTCCGACATACACTCTGGAAGACATCTCTTTTGCCATGAACGGAACAAAAGCGGGAGATGTCGTCCGCCTAAACGGCGAGTACAGGGGCGAAGCCTGCACTTATGACATAACGCTTGCCGCAATTCCGCCGGAGCTTGCATCATCAGCGCTTACACCGGACGCCGGATTTATGGGAATTTCATTCTCCGAACCTGAAACAATCATAGATTCCCTTACCGCACTGACGAAACCGGAATCACCTGCAGGGCTTGGAGCATCATTCCTTTACTTCCTTGTGCTTCCCTTCAAATCATTCGCAGGAATGGAGACGCTTTCTTTCATCACTGCAGACTCTCCGGACCCGGCAATTCTTTCCGCACCGTTTGAAGGATTCTGGGGGCTGATTCACTTCCTCTTCTGGTCAGCGTGGATTAATATTCTGCTCGGCACATTCAACGCTATACCCATCCGCGCATTTGACGGCGGACAGATGCTGAGAGAAATTCTGCGTTCGGCATACAAAAAACGGGGGCTTCCGGACGAAAATGCCCTCAAAGTCTGCAGCGGCATATCCCTTGCTCTAATTATGATTCTGGTGCTTTCAATAATTGTGCCGTATCTGTTTTAAGAGTAAACGCACTCAAAAATCATCATCCTCAAACCAGCCGGCGCTGGTCAGTGCGGCCCGTTTCTTTGCACGCTGTAAATCACGGCCCGTTCCTTCCGGGATATTTCTTTCCTCAGCAATCTGCAGCGGCCTGATTGTTTCTGATGACACCGGCGCTTTTTTGAGGGACTGCTCCCTGGATTTACCGGTATCACCGAAATAACCGACCGGATACACAAACTGTTTTTCCCGGACGGCAGCTTCTTCTGCGGCGCGCACCTTATCTAAAATATCAGCGCCCGCGGGCGTCAGAGTAAATCCGTCAAGCCCGGTAATTTTGACGATAAAACCTTCCTGCGCAAGAGAAAGCAGCGTATCATCAAGCATTTTGTACGCTTCTGAAATGGTAATCTGCCCGCCGCCCGTGGTAACAAAACGCCGCAGATTTGCACGCATATGGTTTCCTTCGGCAATATGGCCGAGAAGCTTAATCTCACTGCGGGACAGACGTTTTGCAGGAGACTCACCGCTGCTGCGCGGAATTTCTCTTCCAAAATCATCATACTGACGGCTTACCATACCTGAACTCACCTCACACAGATATATTCTATAATCAGACCCGGATACGTATATTGATTACGCTTGACAGGGTGTTTTGGGGCATCAAAACAGATATTCATCCAATAACAATATCCCGTCACACGCCAAATAATACAACAGAATCGACATGGCAAAAGACCAGATACGAAAAGGACGGCTTGATGATGACCGCTCGACCGAGGTTGAAGCGTACTTATCATCCATGACAGCCGACCGTGAAATTGCCGAATGCGATCTCCGGGTTGATATGGCGCATATCCTGATGCTCCATCACCAGCACCTGATAGATACCGCATCCGCAAAGAAACTCCTGACCGCCCTTCAGAAGTACCTTGATGAAGGACTGCCTGAGGAGGCGTTTAATCCGGCGCACGAAGACATCCACGCAGGAATCGAAGCTCAGCTGATTTCTGATGCAGGTGCTGATGCAGGCGGCAGAATGCATCTCGGACGCAGCAGAAACGACGAGGTTGCAACCTGCCTTCGTATGCGCACCCGTGAGTATATCTTAGAGATATTATCAGGCATTTTTGAGCTCAGACGTGCGCTCATTGACCGTGCAGACGAAAACACAGGCGTCATCATGCCCGGATTTACGCACCTTCAGCATGCGCAGCCTACGACGCTTGCCCATTACCTCATGTCCTACGAAAACCTGTTCTCCCGCGACACAGGGCGTCTCTTTGACGCATATACACGCGTGAACAGGTGCCCGCTCGGCTCTGCCGCGTTTGCCGGCACAGGATTCCCGCTGGACAGAGAACTGACTGCGTCTTACCTCGGATTCTCATCACCGATGGAAAACAGTATGGACGGCGTTGCAAACCGTGACTTTATCACAGAAGTCATCTCCGCGCTTGCAATTCTTATGACAAATATCAGCCGTATGGCAGAAGAGCTTATTCTCTGGTCTTCAGCTCTTGTCCGTTTTGTCGTACTGGATGATGCATTCTGCTCCACCTCAAGCATTATGCCGCAGAAGAAAAACCCGGATACGCTTGAAATTATGCGGTCAAAGGCCGCTTATGTTACAGGCGAACTTACCGCCGCGCTTACACTCATCAAAGGTCTTCCGATGAGCTACAACCGCGATCTGCAGGACTTAAACCCGCATCTCTGGCGCGCATGCAAAGAGACCGCAGCATCTGTTCCGATTCTGGCGCAGATTATCAGTACCGCAGTCTTTGACGAGGCGGTGATGAAGAAAAGCGCCAAAGCGGGAAACACCGGTGCTACCGAACTTGCCGATTCATTTGTGCGGGAGTTTAATCTGCCGTTCAGAACAGCACACAACATCGTGGGCCGTGCGGTAAAACTCAACTCGTTCGACTTATCGGTAATCGATGAGATTGCACTTGAGTTTGCCGGATGCAGACTTTCGGAAAAAGGTCTGACGCAGGAGTTCATCGACAGAGTGCAGAACCCGAAAGAGATTGTAAAATCCAAAAAGACTCTGGGCTCTCCCAACCCGCGCCTTGTCAAAAAAGCAGTTGCGGAAGCAGATATCAGACTGGTGCAGGATGAAGTAACCAGCGATATGTTAAGCGATGAACTTGAATCCGCCTACACACGTATGAAAACCGCAACTGAGGAATTATCATGACGTATCAGAACAGTGACCCCGTAACCGTCTCCTTCGCCGGACTTGAGATGAACGGTATCTATATCAATAAATCCGGCGAGAATGCGATTGTAAAGCTGAAAAGCGGCTACAACATCTGCGTACCGGAAACATGCTGTGCACCGCGCAAGGATGAGACCGCAGCAGAAAAGCCTGCAGTAAAACCGGTTGAGCAGAATGAAAAACTGCCGCTGTTATCAATCATCTCTACGGGAGGAACTATTGCAAGCACCGTGGATTATCAGACCGGTGCAGTCTCTTCCAAGTTCACCGCGGAAGATATTATCAGAAACATCCCGGAACTTGCAGGCATTGCCCGCTACCACACAGTCCAGCCGTACAACATCTTATCCGAGAACATGAACCCGCAGAAGTGGCAGGTCTTAGCCCGCACAATTGCATTCGAGATTGAAAACGGTTCCCAGGGTATCATTATTACACACGGAACCGACACGATGCTTTACAGCGCGGCAGCAGTGTCCTTCATGCTGGAAACACCGGTTCCGGTTATTTTCGTCGGCGCACAGAGAAGTGCTGACCGCCCGTCGAGCGACAACGCAATGAATGCCATCTGCTCGGCAAAGGCAGGTATCTCCGACCTCGGCGAAGTGGTTGTCTGTATGCACGCAACATCAAGCGATACCGTCTGTGCTCTCCACCGCGCAACGCGCGTCAGAAAGAACCACACCTCCAGAAGAGATGCGTTCCAGAGCATCGGCCGTGAACCGGCTGCAACCATCGCTTATCCTGACGGGGAGGTTGTCTTTGCAGAGGACGCCGTCCGCCGCAACTCCTGCAAACTTGCGGTCAACGACAAGTTAGAGCCGCACTGCGGTCTTCTGACCTACTACCCGGGAATGAATCCGGCAGTCTTTGATGCCTTTACCGGCTACAAAGGTCTTGTAATCGCAGGAACCGGTCTCGGCCATACCGGTACCGACTGTATCCCGAAGATTAAGGCGCTGACTGATGCAGGGTGTACGGTTGTAATGACCTCACAGTGTCAGGCAGGTTCTGTCTGCGACCGTGTTTATGAGACCGGACGCTATCTGCTTGATGCAGGCATAATTGAGGCCGGAAGCATGCTTCCTGAGGTTGCGCTTGTCAAACTGATGTGGGTTTTAGGCAACGCATCGGATAAAGCAGAGGTAAAAGCCCTTATGCAGAAGAATCTCAAAGGGGAACTTGATGTTGATATCAGAGGTGAGGAGTAATGGACTATAATGCACTCGGCCTGAAGGCAGGTATCGAGATTCACCAGCAGCTCAATACGGAGGAAAAGCTGTTCTCGCACTCTCCGACGGTCATCCGCAACACTGATGAACACTACGGTGTTGTTCAGCGGTATCTGAGAACCGCGGCATCCGAGATGGGAACTGTTGACCGCGCTGCAGCAGAAGAAGCCATGCAGAAGCGGCTTTTCACCTACTACACCTACGACACAACTGGCCTTGTCGAGATTGATGAAGAGCCGCCGGCACCGCTGAACCGCGAAGCACTTGACATTGTTTTAACCATTGCCAAGATGTTTTCGATGACGCCGCTTCCGGAGATTCACACCATGAGAAAGATGATTGTGGATGGATCTGCAACAAGCGGATTCCAGAGAACTGCACTTGCAGCACTCAACGGAAAAATTGCCGACACCTGCAGAATCGAGACGGTCGCCGTGGAAGAGGAAGCATGTCAGCGTGTTGAAGACACCATTTTCTCCGTGGACCGCTTAGGAATCCCGTTAATCGAGATTACGACTGCGCCGTGCATGAAGACTCCTGAAGAGGTTCATGACGTTGCACAGTACATCGGCATGGTCTTACGCTCCACCGGCAAAGTAAAGCGCGGTCTTGGAACTATCCGTCAGGATGTCAATGTATCCATCGCAGACGGCGCACGTGTTGAGATTAAAGGTGTGCAGGAACTTGACCTGATTGCTGAAGTGGTCAGACGCGAGGTTCAGCGCCAGTTATCTCTTCTTGCCATCCGTGACGAGCTTCTGGCACGCAATGCATCCGTTCCGGGTATTGTTCAGGACTTTACCAAAGTCTTTGAGGGAACGGAGTCCAATGTCTTAAAGAAGGCAAAATGCATCTTGGGAACAGTACTTCGCGGCTTCGACGGCCTTGTGGGCATGGAAATTCAGCCGGGAAGACGTCTGGGTTCCGAGATGTCCGACTACGCAAAGAAATGCGGCGTCGGAGGCCTTTTCCACACGGATGAACTGCCGGCATACGGCGTTACTGCTGAAGAGGTTGAAAAACTCAGAAAGGCGGCAGGCGCAGGCCCGCAGGATGCTGTTATTATTGTGGCAGCGACCGAGCAGAAATGCCGCTGCGCGATGCAGATGATTATCCGCCGCGCAAATATGGCGTTCGAAGGTGTTCCTGAAGAGACCAGAAAGATGCTCGAAGGCGGTTCTACTGCGTATATGCGCCCGCTCCCGGGAGCGGCACGCATGTATCCGGAGACCGATGTTTTACCGGTTCCGGTCACGAAAGAACACTTCGAAGCGCTCAAGACACCGGAACTTCTCACTGACAAAGCCGCACGCTTTGTCTCCGAGTACGGTATGGACGAAGGTATGGCGCACCAGATGGCATACTCCGAGAAGCTGCCACTCTTTGAGCGCGCTGTCGCCGAGGGCATCAGACCGGTCTTTGCCGCCCGCACGATTCTCGCATCATTAAAGGAGCTCTCCCGCGCAGGCGAGGATGCATCAAACCTTCCGGATGAGAAGATTCTTGCAGTCATGCATGCAGTAGAGTCCGGACACGCGGCAAAAGAAGCAGTCTTAGAGATTCTGACCGCCTGCGCGAAAGGTCTGAATGTAAAAGATGCGATTGCGAAAGTTGCTCCGTCTTTCTCACGCGACGAACTGACGACTCTTGTCAAATCTGTTGTATCAGACCGTGCAGAATTCATTAAACAGCGCGGAAAATCCGCATTAGGGCCCGTTATGGGCGTTGTTATGAAGGAAGTCCGCGGCAGAATCGACGGAAAAGTAGTGTCCGAGGTGCTCAACTCCGAGCTGGAGAAGTACCTCTGAACCGGATTGGTGAAAGATAATCTTTAAGTGAGAGTGCAACCAACAAATTAAGGAGATTCAATATGGGAAAAACTGGAAGTATTAACTGGCATCAGGTTAAAGGTGTCAACG
>DALTWQ010000059.1 GCA_029987025.1 Methanocorpusculum sp.
ATGATGAACGTGATGTAGTGCTCAGTCTCCATGGGGTGTGCAACAGAACCTACTTTAACGGTGTAGCCTCCTGCAATCTTTTCGATAACCGGAACGTGCTTTTCTTTTGCTGCATCGGTTGTGTTCGGCTCAACAAGCTTGAGCATCTCGCCGGTCGGAACGCAGGCGCCGTTTTCCATCATCTGGAAAAGGTTTCCGCATTTACCGCACTGATAAAATTCTCCTGATTTTGCCATACTAAGATATAGGGCACACAGAGTTAAATAGGTTTTCAAACCGGCAGACCGGACTGCAATAATTATAAGATATACTACAGACTATATTATGAAATATGGCAGCTGATATCTTTACTATCGCTCTTGCATGTCTGCTTATCATATGTCCGGGCATAGCGCCAGTCTATGATTCTGTTGGATTAGATACTGTCGAAATCGCCCAGGTGGCTGAAGAAATATCCGGTGTACCTATTCAAAGTGAGACACAGAATACGGCATCCGGAAGTCAGAATGCTGTACAGACACCAAGTCCGGTAAGTACGCCTTATGCAACTCCGTATCCGCAACCGAGTCAGACACCGGTGCTGCAGCCGACTCTGTCCCCCACACCTGTGCCCACTGCAGCATATGTTCCAACAGCGGCACCTGCAGCAGATAAAGCCGGAGCTTCTCTTCTTTCCGGAACCTGGTATGGTTCGAAATCACTTTTCTTCGGCATGGCTGCAGCAGAGTTTTATCTTACTGCGGATTCGAACGGAAAGATGAAAATCAGCGGGACTGCAAATGCTCCAAGTGCAGGATACAATAACGAGCCGTTTTCAGTGGATGCCGACTGGACATATCTCGGCGCCGACTCGTTTGTCGGAATGTCAGGCGATAAAGAAATTCCCTTCACCTGCAATGGAAACCAGATATCGCTTACCGCAAATCCGTATAAACTCGGACTTATCGATAACAGCATAGCAAATATGGATGTCAGTATTCAGATGGAACGCATCTGAATACTCTTCTCTTTTTTTTCATATCGTATAGAACATCTGTTTTTCAATCCATGCAAAACTACATTAAATGACAAATCAAACATATACGTATGTTTGAAGGAGTTATTCCTGCACTAATTACACCGTTCCATGACGATGCATCACAGTCCCTTGATCTCGAGGGTTTAAGAAACTGTATCGAGCACGTCATCAAAGGCGGAGTACACGGTCTTTGCGCCTGCGGATCTACCGGAGAATCTGCAACAATGACGCATGCCGAGCATATCCGTGTCATTGAAGAGACAGTATCTGCGGCTCACAACCGTCTGCCGGTCATCGCCGGAACCGGTTCCAACAACACCGACGAAGCACTGCTCATGACCAGAGGAGCGAAACTTGCCGGAGCTGATGCAGTTCTTTTAATCAGTCCGTACTACAATAAACCGAACCGCTCAGGTCTCTTAAAACACTACAAAAAAGTTGCCGACATCGGTCTTCCGACCATCGTTTACAACATCCCCGGAAGAACCGGACAGAACCTTCCGCCTGACCTGATTTTAGAGATGGCCCGTACCATTCCGAATATCGTTGCAGTAAAAGAAGCAAGCGGCAATATTGAGCAGATGATGTCTATCATTGACGGTATTGAAGACCTTGAACGCGACCTCCCGTTCACCCTCTTATCAGGCGACGACTCCTTAACCCTCCCGGTTCTTTCTGTAGGGGGTCAGGGTGTAATCTCTGTTACTGCAAATATTGAGCCTGCACGTATGGTTGAGATGTACAACCGCTTTAAGAGCTGTGACACTGCAGGCGCTATTAAGATGCACTATGAACTGCGTGAACTTTCCAAAGCAATGTTTATGGATGTAAACCCGGTGCCGGTAAAACGTGCCGCCCAGCTTCGCGGCTTAATCAAATGCGGCGATGTACGGCTTCCGCTCGATTCATTAAGCCCTGAAATGACCGAACAGCTTAAGGTGGTGCTCTCTCACTATGACTAAAGTATTCGTATGCGGAATCAAAGGCAGAATGGGTACTATCATCGCCCAGATGGTAAAAGAAAACCCGAACCTTGAACTTGCCGGCGGTATCGACATCACCGACGGAGAAGTCCTCGGTGTTAAGGTTGTAACTGCAGCAAACCTTGCATCCTTCATCGACGAGGTAAAGCCGGATGTAATGATTGACTTTACCGTAGCTGCTGCAACCATGCAGAATGCAAAAATTGCAGCCGCAAAAGGGGTAAATCTTATCATCGGAACAACCGGATTTACCGAAGCACAGGATGCCGAGTTAAAAGAAGCAGTCAAAAACGTTGCAGTTGTCAAGACCACGAACTTCAGTATGGGTGTCAACATCTTCTGGGAACTGGTCCGCGACGCAGCAAAGCGCCTCGGTGCAGAGTATGATATCGAGGTTATCGAAGCTCACCACCGCCACAAGAAGGACGCACCGTCAGGAACTGCAAAGACCATTCTTCGTATCTTAGAGGAAGAAACCGGCAAGACCGAGGAAATGTACGGCAGATGCGGCATGACCGAGCGCAAAGATGAAATTGGCGTTCACGTAATCCGCGGAGGCGACGTCGTAGGCGACCACACCGTACAGTTCCACCAGAACTATGAGACAATTTCATTAACTCACCGTGCATACGACCGTTCTGTTTTCGCACGCGGCGCAGTAAAAGCAGCCGAGTGGGCAGCAGATGCAAAGCCTGGTATGTACACGATGAAGGAAGTCTTAGGGCTGTAAGAACAGAAACATATATTCACGTTAAGGTAAAACTAATAAGTATACAAACAGGTGTTAAAAAATGCCAGCAAAAGTTGACACTAAAGCATGTACAGGTTGCACTACCTGTGTTGATATCTGCCCTGCAGAAGCAATCGAGATGGAAGACGACAAAGCAAAGATTAACGCAGCAGAATGCGTTGACTGTGAAACCTGTGTTGATGAGTGCCCGTCGGGTGCCATCACCATGGAATAAATCCTTCTTATTTTTTTTATTTTCAGAAATCTTCCTGTTGTAATCTATTTCTGGCTAAATCCATTCCTGCTGTCATCAATTCCTGCCTTAAAGGCATCTTCTGATCTAACTGCATCCTGTGTTTCAGCTGAATGTAATTTGCCGGTTAAAGACAGTAAAAAAAGAGTTTTATCCTGCAGATTATGCAAGGATTGCCGGAAGATGAGTAAGCAGTGCTCCGACGAAGTCAAAGATGAAAGTAAAGATTGCGTACTTAATAAATGCTATAAATAACGCATGAACTACTGCACTGGCGACGAAGAAGAGCACTACGGAGACAATACCGAGAACAATACCGGCAACTGCCATTCCTTTGCTTCCAACACGTCTGAAGTTGGCATATCCTCCGAGAATTGCGGCAAGATATGCGAGAATAAGTCCCAGCGGATTCCAGAACAGAAGAACTGCGAAGATTCCGCAAATTAATGCTCCTCTTGAAAGACCTGGCTTTGCTGTGTCGAACGGAAGATTTTCTGTCATGTATTCAATTATTCTTTTTGTATGGATATAATACTTACTGGTTTTGTGCGGTAAAAAATAGATTTAGAACTGGAGAATTACTCGGCTGACAGTTCACCGGCACGTACAAAACATGCCGCCGCCTTATCTGTATTTCCCAGCGCCTGATATGCTTCACCGAGACTCTGCAGAACGTCAGCATTATCTGCTTCAATCATCAGTGACCGCTCAAGTGCATCGACCGCATCAGCGAACCGTTCAAGTTTCATAAGGGATTTGCCTCTGCCGGCCCATGCGGAAGCGTCGCCGGGCGTCATCTCACAGAGCCGCAGGTACGCCTCAGCTGCTTTCATATAGCGTTCTTCTGCAAAACATGATTCGGCAGTCTGCTGCCAGAAAAAAGGATTATTGGTCGGATGAAACGTCATACTTACTGCTGCTTTCTCTGGTTGTACTGGTACCAGATCTTACAGGCTCCTTCGTGGGAAACCATACAGGGACCTACCGGCACACGCGGGGTGCAGAGTTTTCCGAAGAGCTTGCAGTCAGTCGGGTCTGCAATTCCGCGAAGAACCTTATCGCAGATACATCCTGCTTTCTTGGTGACTTTTTCAAACGTCAGGTCGAACTTTTTCTGGGCGTCGTACTGCTCGAACTCTTTTTTGAGTTTCAGACCGGATTCAGGAATAACCGGGAATCCGCGCCACTCTACATCTGCCGGTTCAAAGACCTCTTTCATCAGACGCTGGGCTTTTACGTTTCCTTCGCGGGTTACTACACGCGGATATGCATTGTCAACGCGTGCTTCGCCGTTTTCAATCTGTTCTGCAATCATTAACAGACCGAGCAGGATATCTTCCGGCTCAAATCCGGCAACGACCTGCGGGACTTTGAACTGTTCGTACTCATGGTACCCCATAACTGCACAGACGTGACCGGGGAGAATAAATCCGTCGAGGGATGCTTCTCCCTGGGACATAAGCCACTTCATTGCCGGCGGCACAAGACGGTGGGACACTAAGATACTGAAGTTTTCCGGCGGATTCGTAAGAAGCGTTGCTGCGACTGTGGGCACCGTTGTTTCAAATCCGACCGAGATGAATGAAACCTCTTTATCCGGGTTCTCGCGGGCAATCTCTGCCGCTTTTGCAACACCCTGAACGATTCTGACGTCTCCATCCACATGTTCAAGCGAGGTCTTGGTTCCTGGAACACGCAGGAGGTCACCGTAGGTACAGACAATATTTCCCTGCTCTGCAAGCTGGACTGCTGCATCGATTTCACCCTGAGGGGTGATACAGACCGGGCATCCCGGCCCCATAACTATTTTGAACTGCTTCGGAATAACCGAGCGGATGCCGTATTTTGCGATGGCTGCCTCGTGCGTTCCGCAGACGTGCATCACGCGGATGTCGCGGTCAACCACGCGTTCTATTGATTTTGCAATATCTGTACCAAGCGTCATATAGATTATATTGGTTTTTGAACTTTATAAGAGCGGCAGATGATGTCCCCCTGAAAACAACCCGCGGGTATTTCTCTTTGCAGCGCTAACATATATCTATGCAGAATATTCCCGAAGAAGATACTGATATGGAGCTGGATAATGATTTTATTATCCTTCGATGTCCGGTTTGTGAGATGGACGTCGATTTCGAGGTGCTCAAAGAGCCGCCTCAGGCTGTTGTCCGCTGTACCGAATGCGGACACACCATGCACGTGCTGTTAAAAGAGCCGCGTATGTTTTACGTGAAGGCAATCATCAGCCACGGAAGCGAATCAATCACCGCCAAAATCGAACTTGCCGAAGGAGAAATGATTTCCGTAGGTGACTACCTTGTCGCAGAAACCGAGGATGAAACCTACAACGTCGAGGTGCTCTCCATCGAATCAGATAACGCACGCCGCGAAAAACTGGTGTCAGATAAAGTCAGTACCCTCTGGACGCGGCTTGTTGATGTGGTAATTATCAGCGCCTCGGTAAATAAAGGGGCCAACACCATGCCGCTTTATGAGACGGTTAAAGGAGATAAGGAGTTTGAGGTGGGAGCCATCACTTCTATTGCAGGAAAGCAGTTCAGAATCAAGCGGATGAAGCTGCGCAACAACCACATGTACACAAGAAAAGGCCGGACCGCAAAGGCCTATGAGATTAAGCGTATCTTCGGCGAACGGTCATAATTTTTTCTTTTTTGTATTAAACTTGATTTCTGCAGACAAAATTACGAACTCCATATGATTTTCCGTCACATAATAAAACAGGAAAAATACATGCTTCTGCTGTAATCGATACTATCATAAAAGATAAAGTATAATATATATTCTAATTATTACGGAGAAAAATATGGGAGTCAAAGAAGATATTATTTCCTATGAATTCACCGAAGAAACCTTCATAAAAGACTATAAAAAGACCGCAGAAATCCTTGACGCAGAAACACGCAGATCAATCAAACGCATGAATGAGATAGCATCTCGTACATGAAATTTTTCATCATTTTTGCAGGACCAAACGGGTCTGGAAAATCTTCCCTGAAATCATCTCTTGGAAGGACCTATCCATTATTTGTGAACAGAGGAATTTCTTTAGATGCGGTTCAATATATCAATGCAGACTTCTGTGCCCGAACCAATCCTGTTGTATCTCAGATGCCTGCCGGTTTCGAAAAAGACAAAGCAGCATGGGAGGCAACTGAGCGCTGGAGAAACAGCGCCCTGGAATCCGGAGACAACATCATCTGGGAAACAGTATTCTCTGACAAAAGACGTCTTGATGAGATAGAAAAAGCACGTGCCCTCGGGTATTACATCATTGTAATCTATGTAACTACCTTATCTCCGGATATTAACATCGAACGCATTAAATGCCGCGTAAAAAGCGGCGGGCATGGTGTTCCGGAAGATAAGATAATATCCCGGTATCACAAGGCAACGAATCTTCTGCCGGAGATTATACTTGCTGCAGATGATGTAATTGTATATGATAACTCATCAGAGTATCCGGTTCAGACGTTCTATAAATTGGAAAAAGGCCATACTATTCTTCCGTTTTCAAAACCTCCAAAAACAGACTGCTTTATTGCATCAAAGACTGATATTGGAAATGAGCGTTATACCTGGGTTCTTGAACATATCCTAAATCCACTTAAAGAACGCGGGTATGCTGTCTGTGAATTACCAGCCAGACGTGAATTCTGAAAGTAAGAACAAAGTGCTTTATCTTTCTAACTCATACATAGATATCATACAATGTTTGAAATGAATTATACCGTAAAGGACAACAAACGCACAGCCCTTTTCTGGGCAGCTGTTACTATCATCGCCGGAATCGCCATACTCCTCGGAGTTCTGATGCCGGCGGTATTTACCTTCTGGATGTGCGTGGGTGTTTTCCTGGTCGGTGTAGGATTTACAGCATTTATCATTGATACGGTGATGAAAAAACCTGGATACCCGGTGTTTCCCACAATTCTTTTCATCGTCGGACTCTTAATACTGGCAGGAAATGTGCTCAGCAAAGCAGTTGACTTTAATGTCGGCGGATTTCTTGCAGCAGCAGCCCTGATTCTTATCGGAATCGCTGTTGCAGTATCAGTTCTCAGGAGAAAATACTAAGATGACAGACTTACGTGAACGCGTTGAAGATGACCGCGGGCTGATTAAAAAGATTCAGCTGATTATCCCCGGATACCGCGGCTACCGTCAGAGAGAAGACGCACGTATTGCTGATTCACTGCTGCGCACTCAGATTGCCGATGCGGTAAAAGAACATATCATGCAGCCGCTCGAACTCTGCAGAGAAGAAGCATCCCGTGCTCTTGAGCTCGACATTATGAACAATATCGCTGCTGTAATTACCAAAGCAAAGACAGCCGAGGCAAAAGTCCGCCACGCTGAACAGGGTTACTCCGGTATCTCCGCGGGTGTCAGAATCGAGCAGGAAGAGTTAAACACTCTCTACGAGCTTGACTTATCGCTTCTGACAGCAGTACAGAGCCTTGGCACAGCTGCAAAAGCTGCTGCCGATTCTGCTGCAGCAGGCGACTTTGCTGGAGTTTCTGCAAAACTTTCTGCTTTAAAGTCCGACCTGCAGGAGTTTATCAGCATCCTGGACAAACGCATCAATACCGCGGCCGGTATTCTGGTCGAGGCCTGAGGTGAATTAAGATGGGATTATTTTCAAAAACAAGTGCGAATATAAATTCAGGGTCAGATATCGAAGGTGCTGACGCACGTGCAGGATTCTACTGGGTAGAAGAGTACAAGGGCGACAACGTCACCTGGCGTCTTCCGCGAAACATCATGTTAAACGATAACGTGCTCGTCAGAGAAGACGAGTACGGTATCTTCTTCCGCGACGGAAAAGCTCTTGCGGTCTTTGACCGGCCGGACAGATACGCATTAACCACGCAGACTCTT
>DALTWQ010000060.1 GCA_029987025.1 Methanocorpusculum sp.
AATAGTTACAAAAAAAGTATTTCAGGAAATTTATTTCTTCCACGCAGCCCGTTCTCTGATGCTTCGCTCCACAAAATCGAGAATCGTCTCCGGCGCAAGTGTTGCATCGACTAAGACAAACCTTGCAGGCTCTTCTTCCATCCGTGCGAGATAATTCTTCTGCACGGCTTCTAAAAACTCCTTCTGCTCGAAGTGCTCGGTTTCCCCGCGGCCGGACACCCGCATCAGTGCCTTTTCCGGGTCAATTAAGAGAAGAAACGTAAGGTCCGGCGTAATCGACCAGCCTTTATGCACCGCCGTAAGCCAGGCCTTCGGATTCGGATGCGCTCCTTTGAGTGAAACCTGCTGATACGCAAACCGTGAATCCGTGTAGCGGTCTGATATGACAATCTGTTTCTTCTCAAGAGCCGGGCGTACAACATCAGCGAGATGCACCGCATGGTCTGCGACAAAAAGAGCCGCTTCTGCGAGCGGGTCGCTGTTTTCTGCAATCGCTTTTCGTACCGCATCACCGAGATACGGAGATCCCGGTTCGCGGGTAAACAGGACATCGAGGTCTGAAAGACGCTCTTTGAGTCCTTCATACAGTGTAGATTTTCCTGAGCCGTCAATGCCTTCCAGGGTAATCAGCATAATTCACCATCCTGAATAAGTTCGAGCGGGATTTTTTTCTGATGAACAGCAGTAGAAATTATCGCGCCGTCAAATCCCGCATTTTTCAGCAGTTCGAGGTCTTCCATCGAAGAAACTCCTCCTCCGTAGAACAAGGGTTTCTTTGTTGCCGCACGAAGTTTTTTTGCGTATTCTCCGTCAACGCCGCAGCCGGTACCGACTGAGGTGATGTTGAGTATGATGTATCCGTCAAACGCTGCAGCATCCGCTCTTTTAAGACAGGACACCGGGTCACCGCCGTCCGGAATCACTTTGCCGTCTTTGGTATCGATGCTTAAAAATCCGCCTGAAAACTCCTCGAGCGGGGCATCGATGGTTTCAGTCCCCACAATCGTATTGACTGGCTTTGGCAGGTACTCTTCGGGAATAGTTGTGCCGCGGTCCGCGTAGAGTTCTGACACCATGCCGGCAAGTTTGAGAATCGTTTCCGTGTGGTCGCCTTCAAGGGATATTCTGTCAAGGTCTGCAGCATAGAGATACTTCGGCTTCATAAACGAGACGTAGGAAAACGGTTCGGCCGAAGGGGACAGGCCCCACGTCAGCGGCGCGTACTCGCTTCTGTTTCCTGCTTTGCCGTGGACTACCTTGCCGTCTTTTAAATCTATGGCGAGTATCAGTTTCATTTCAGATATGGATTGCCTTTCTGATGAAGTCTTCTTCTTTGGTGAAGTAGAGGTTGTCGTGGCCTTTCCATTCGCCGCAGCCGGAGAACTTTACCGCCGGAATGCCGTTGTTGCTTTCTCCCATGATGAAGTTGGAGAATGCGGCAATCTCATCGACAACTGCCTCCTCGGTGATTTCGAGTTCGAGTCCGAACAGGTCGTGGTCGCCTCTGAAGTCGCGGATTGCCGTCATGCCGGACCAGCCGATAGCCGTTCCGCACTGTCCTCTTCTGAATGCTCTGCCGCAGGTGTCGGTGATGATAACGCCTACCTTCTTTTTGCAGATCTCAAAGATTTCCTTTCTGATGCGCTCAGCATCACTCATCGGGTCTTTCGGAAGGATGATGATGTTTTCCCCTTCGATGTTGCTGTTGTCGACACCCGCTCTGACGCCCACATGTCCGCAGGGGACTTCCGATAAGATGAACGGGTATTCGATGATGACATCTTTGGATGAGTCAAGGATGCCCTGCAGGAACCGCGGGTTTTCGCCGGTCAGTTTTGAGATTTTAAACGCACGTTCCGAGGGTTCGATGTCGGCTAATGCACGGGTGTAGCCGAATGCTTTTGAAACTATGGTGGAGGCGATACAGACGATATCGCCGTCTGCAAATTCGGTATTTCTGCAGAGGATTGCTGCAATGTCATCGCCTTTTTTAATCAGGGGTATGCCTTTGATTCCTGTTACCTGAACAGACATACTTTCAGTTTGGTTTGTATGGTATAAAAGAGATTGGTTTTGTAAGCCGCTACATCACGGGAATGAGATACTTCTGCAGGTACTTAAACAGAATCTCTATGAAGAATGTGTGTTCCAGGAGAAGTACGGTTCCTGCGAGTTCTCCGTTTACTTCGTCGATGTGGAGGATTGTTTTTTTGTCGGAGATAAGTGCCAGTTTTGCGTTGAGATTTCTTTGCGCAAATTTCTGTTCGATGTCCTCATATTCGGGTATCAGTTCTTTGAGGTTGTTCTGCTCAATTACCGATGAGCGCACAGGAATTTCTGCTGCTGCAGCGCTGTCTTTTACTACAATGTAGAGGTTCAGTTTCTTTGCAGTCTTTTTCAGCTGAGATGCAGTGAAGAGTTTGTTGAAGTATGCAGTATCATAGACACCTATGACCAGTTCCGTCTGGGTTTTGCTGATGATGGTCTGGAGGTGGTTATCGATTGCCCACTTTGAGTGAAGTTCGTAGGCGTGGGGCTGGAAGGGTAATTTGTCGGTGAGTGTGTTTTGTTCGTACTCTTTCAGGTACTGCTCTGCGTGTTCGTACTTTTCCAGTTCACGGTTTTTGATTGCCGCAAAGGTTTTTTCTACATCGCAGCAGGCGTACCGCAGGGGATTGTTTCCGATGACGGCCGCGAATCCTTTATTGTCGAGGCTTTCGAGCGTTTCATAGATTTTGTTTCTCGGGATGGCATTTACTTTGTAGATGTCCTGGATTGTTGCGTACTTCAGTTGGAACAGTACGAAATAGACACGCGCTTCATAGTTTGTCATGCCTATTTTTTCCATTTCGGTTACGAACTCGTCTTCCTGTAAGGTGTTCATTGAGGTTTCCTTCGTTTGTTCTTTGTGTCTGCAGTGAATCTGTGAATTTATGTTACTATGTTTAGTACTGTAGTATTGTGGGTTTTACGACACTATGAAGATATGCAGGCGTTCCTATGTATCATCAGTGTACTGGATTGCTGCACGTATTCCGGAGATTCAGCCGGGTTTATTTGATTCAGGCTGTTTAACTGCCATATTACGGTACTGAATGCAGTAACTCTCTATTGATATTATTTTGAGTCAGATATATGAGCAGCAGTATATCTCATTTCAAATAACGAGGGGAAAAATAAGGAGAATATCAGATGACGCAGGAGTACAATGAGAAACAGATACAGCTTATCGATTATCTGAAAACAGCGATTGGAAAAGGACTTGTCTATTTTAAAGCAAAGCATATTGCATCTGATCTGGGTGTTCCGTCACGGGAGGTAGGGGCGAACTTATCGATTCTTTCACACGGCTGTCCGGAGTTTGAGATTGTGCGCTGGGGATATTCCGGGACGAGTACGACCTGGAAGATAACAGAACCTGCTGCGGCGTAATTTTTTTTAAAACAAATCTATATTGTAAGAACTCTTGTCAGCAGCGTAATCGTCTTCGCATCGGAAATCTCACCTGACCGAATCATCGAAAACACATCCTTCCGCGGCACCTTAACCGTCTCAATAACCTCATCCTCATCCATCGGAAAATCCTCACAGGGCAAAAGCCCGCGTGCCTCAAACAGCCACAGCTTCTCCGTACAAAACCCGGGAGACGTATACACAAACCCGCGGGGAATAACAGATTCCGCCTTCATCCTGACCTCTTCAGCAAGCTCCCTTCGTGCAGCATCCTCAGGCGACTCGCCTGCATGATCCATACCGCCTGCCGGAACCTCAAGAATATACTTCTCAATAACCGCACGGTACTGACGAATCAGATACACAAACTCATCATCAACCGGCAGAATACAGACCGCATCAACCGGCTCGACAAACAGATACTCGCGGTCTCTTCCGTTCGGAAGATGCACACCTCTCGTCTCAATATTTACCCGGGGCGATGAATAAATCTTCATCGTAAAAAAAAGAAAATTATTTTCTCTTGGATTCCGCTTCGCGTGCAGCAAGTTTTGCAGCTCTTTCTGCACGGTTCTCAGCCCAGAGCGTTTCCGCACGCTTTGCCCAGGCCTCAGAGGCTTCCTTGCATCTGCCGGTTAACGCATGAACATCTTCGGGGTTCTGCATATCAGTGGACTTTGCGCCGGACTCATCAACCATCTGTGCAAGCTTTTCAGGATTATCAAGACACGGGCACGGGCGTAAATGGTTGCAGTTGAACGGCTGATTGTTGTGATACTGCATAAAGAGCGGAGACTTGTATGCTTCAAGAAGCGTCTTCGTTCTGATGTTGGAATCAGAGTAGTGGATGAATGCACACGGCTCGACATCGCCGTTTGCATTGATGTGGAGATAGTATCTTCCGCCTGCGACACAGCCTTCGACATACTCTCCGTCATTCCAGAAGTCAAGAGCGAAAATCGGTTTCTCAACTCTTACACGGCGGACAAAGCGGTACATGTGTTCACGCTGGTCCGGGGTTGCAAGAAGGGCAGGAACTGCATCTGCGCCGACCGGCATATAGGTAAAGAACCAGGCGAACTTGGCGCCCTTTTCAATCATATCGTCAATGAATGCATCGCTTCCGATAGATTCAGTGTTGGCGCTTGTGTAGCAGCAGGAGATACCGAACGGAAGGTGGTGCTTCTTTAAAATCTCCATGCCTTTGGTCAGGCGGTCGTAGACACCCTCACCGCGGCGTGAGTCGGTTGCTTTTGCGTCTCCTTCGACACTGATTGCCGGAACAAAGTTTCCGACACGTTCCATCTCGCAGGCGAACTCTTCATCGATTAAGGTTCCGTTCGTAAAGGATAAGAAGATACAGTCGTTGTGCTTCTCACACATCTTGATGATGTCCTTCTTTCTGACAAGCGGCTCTCCTCCGGAGTAGATGAAGAAGTAGGTTCCCATCTCCTTTGCCTGGTTAATAATAGAATCCCATTCTGCAAGGTTGAGATTTAACTTGTGGCCGTATTCAGCAGCCCAGCAGCCGATGCACTTTAAGTTGCAGGCGCTTGTCGGGTCCATCAGAATCGCCCACGGAATATTGCAGCCTTCCTTTTCGCGAATCTCAAGCTTCTTTTCACGTCCGATAACAACCGAGTTGACAACGAAGTTCTCAATCAGCTTGTGGCGGGCATTTTCATTCAGGTTAATGAAAATATCCTTAACAAAACCGAACCAGACACCGTCTTTATCTGCAATAAGGCGTTTAATTGCCGGCAGCGGGCCATCAAGAGTGTTTTTACGGTCAAGCTTTTCAAGCCACTTAACGACCTTTGGAATCGCTTCTTCCGGATTCGAGTCGATGTATTTCATCAGCTCCCGGAATCCAAGTGCTTCTAATCTCTGTTTCAACGTAATGTCGCTCATGCTTGGAAATCCTAAATATTGTGTATATTAGTTTCTATTATGCACTGATATACTTTATGTTTTCAATACATTCAATCAGTACTGTCTGAAAAGCGTATTACGGATATGAATATCTGAGAAAAAGGTAAAGAACACTCTAAAAAATCAGAAGGTGGTTATGCCGCGGGATTATGCTGCCGCGTAGTGGATGGACTGTCCGGCAGGCACGAGTTTTCCCTCGTCGAGTTTACAGACCGCACCATGTCCGCAGCAGATAAGAAGACGTTTTCCGTGCTCACGAAGCTCTTTATCAAGTTCTTCGAATAAGCGGTTCAGTTCATGACGCTCGGTTCGTGCAATTTCGCTGTTTACGTTAACTGACCCTATCATCGAGTCTGCCACAGAACAGTAATCTGCACGCTCTTTGGAAAGCGTTGAAAAGTTAATGTAGGCATCGCTCGTGAAAAGAACGCCGTATTCCGGTTCGAAGAGCAGAATCTGTCCGGCGATATGTCCGCCGAGACTTTCCCAGATTTCAAAGTTCATGGTGGAAAATGATGTGTGCCCGATTACCGGGAAAAGACCGCGGAACCCTAAGGGTTTTGTTTCAGTCTCAATAACCGACTGCGGCATAAACATGCGGGATATGGTATTAATCGATGTGGTGTAGAACTTCTCTAAAAGTTCCTTTCCGTTATGTGCTGCAGCATAACAGCGGGTGCCGGAGGCAAGAAGAGCTTTGGTTACGGGGTGCATCAGCGGACGGACCGGGAAGTATCCGGAAGCCCCGCAGTGGTCTGCATCCCCGTGCGTGCAGATAAGGGATTTCACATCTGAAAAACTGCCGAGGCCGAGTCTTCTCAGCATATTTTCACAGTCGCGGGCGAAACAGCCGTATCCGGTATCAATGACCAGTTTTCCTTCCGGCGTGTAAAAGACGTTCAGATTTCCTCCGCCCGGCAGCTGGAACGAGTAGAACATAATATTTTCTGCAATCGGAAATTTCTGATAGTCAGCAGTGAAGTTCTTTCCGGAGTGTGAAAAGAGATAATCTCCAATCTCCTTGACCAGAGAAAGGAAGCGGTGCGGCTCAACACCTTCTTTTTCCCTGATGCTTACCGCTTCTTCCCCCTCGGAAAAATAAGAATTCTTTTCAGTATCGGAAAGAGATGAAAGATATCCCGAAACTGCTTCCTTAAACTTCTGTGTGAAATGTCCGGCCATTTGTGTAAAACAGTATTTGATGTTGTCCCTTATCTACCCGACGGTTTATCTCCGGTCTGCAACCATCTCAAGCAGATCTTCGCCGTCTTCCATGTCTTTCAGACGTTTATCTCCAATAATTATTGTTTTTCCAATCTTTTTTTCCTTTCCGTAATCGGTAACTACGCACAGCGAATGCGTCCCTGAAATCTGCGAAAGGTTGCTTACGAACTCGGCACGTTCAACGGTTTTCTGCGGAGATCCGTAGCAGGTAAGAATGGTTTCATTCTCATAGACAGATACTGCGTGGAACGGGGAACGTCTGAACTCATGCACACTGATTCCTATGGACCTGAGATGGTCTTCCGGTTTTTCCGCTTTTTCTCCGGCGGTATGTGCTGAAGGAAGCGATGCGGGAACCCGTTCCTCTTCCGCCGGGACGTACTGCAGCAAATCAATCGGTTTTACAATGTCGTCGTTGAAGAACTCCTCAAGCCGCATTGCCATGTCAAGCGTTGTCCCCATCCCGCTTTCGTATTTGCTGACGGTTCTCCGGGAGACACCGAGAGCCTGTGCAAGGTCGCCGAGAGATAAATCCATGGCTTCGCGAAGTTCTTTAAGCCGCGCTGCATCGATATTTACATACATTCCGCCCGGAGATGCATATACGAGCGGCAGTTCACCTTCTGCGAGATAATCATAGAGCGTGGAAGGAGACACTGCATTTATGCCGTATCTGAGATATATCGCTCCGCGCTCAAGCGGAATGTCACGCGCACGCTCTCCTATTATAATGGGTACTGCGTGGAGATGGCGTGCAATTTTGTCCAGGTCCCAGGCGACGTCTTCGTTGATGCTGTCTATCTGGGATACGACCTTTACGGCGAGGAGATTTTCGCCGTTCGAGGTCATCAGATCAAAACTGCGCGGACGGATTTCACAGCGTTCCGAGACATTGTAGCCTGCCATCAGCAGAATACTTACAACGTTTTGAAGCAGGCGGTCGGAAGACATGTGTATTATTTCTAATTGTATTGTGGGTCTATAAATAACCTCCGTTTATGTGCGGTCTGCTGTGCGGCTCTCTGCAGTTTCTTTGTTCAGTTCTGTTTGGGCCAGAGCGGGTAATGTCAGCAAAAAATGGTTATTCGGTGTTTAGTGTGAACTAAAGTATTTTTGTAACTATTTTTTTCATCTGTCATCAAAAATAGAACGGTTGATTTTTGCCGGTGCATATTTCCCAAAAGAACGCGAATCTTCGCGAATCTCACGCAAATCGCAGCCCTATTCACCCCAGC
>DALTWQ010000061.1 GCA_029987025.1 Methanocorpusculum sp.
ACCCCTGACCTCCAGCATGTAAGGCTGGCGTCATAACCACCTAGACCACGAGACCTTTTTTACCAATGGAACTTTGACCTCCGGCATGTAAGGGCGATACAGCGAAGCTGTGTCGCGGAGCAAGACGCAAAGCGGCTTGCGACCCTGGCGTCATAACCACCTAGACCACGAGACCATTTAGGAACACACACAACGAATCATAGCGATTCATCGATTCAAAGTTCTATATATCATTGACATTACAACATATTAACCCTATGGATATAATCTCCCGTAATCAGTCCATGAACCATACATAACACCCTTTCTCGTTTTCGCAATAAAATTCCGAATCATCCGTTCATACACATCAGGTTTCTTACATTCCCGCTGAATACTGTTCAGACGGACACGCTGATACAGCGGCGGAAACGACTCGAAATTCTGTTTCAGAAGAGTGTCACTCTCAAGAATCCGCAAGATATCTTCAGATACAACAAACAAAGCATCCATATCCGGAAGAACAGCACGGCCTGCATCAGTCATAAGACCGAGACGCTCCAGACGTCTGCAGCGTTCCTTATTCAGCTCAGACCAGTAACTACCCTTCCTCCGCGGAGAAAAACGCTGTGCAGTCATACCCGGAACAGATTCAAGTTTGTACTTCACACTGTCAACCCATCCGAAACAAAGCGCTTCCTCGACTGCATCGAGATAATACAGCCCGTCAGACTTCGGTTCACCGGATTTCAACGCAAGCCAGCACTCAGATGCATCAGCATGGTGAAGAGACAGCCACTCACGAAACTCAAATCGGGAAGTAATTGGGAGAACATCCATAAAACAGCATCAAAATAAAAAATAAAGAAGGAAACGGTAAAAACCATCCCCTTAATTCAGCAGACTTATGCAAGTCCGAAGGACTTCAGAGTAACATCTGCATCGACTTTACCGACATGGTAGACCTTGCCGGAAGACACTTCGTTGATGACAACCTCTGCCGGAGAGAAGAGGGACTTGTCAATCTTGAAGAAGTCGTAACCAGCAGCCTTGAAGATATCATTGAACGGCTGACCGTATCCCTGGGATGCGCAGCTCGGAATCTTTTCAAGGTAGTCAACAATTTCCGGAGCCTTGACAGTCAGGTTAATCTGACCGTGGTAGATGGTTGCATCATTAGTGACACCCATTGCAAGCTTTGCACCTCTTACCGGCGGAACCGGTGCACAGCCGGATGCTGCGATAATCTTTCTGGTGTCGAATCCAAGCTCATTTAACTTGTAGACAGCAGTCTCAACACAGCGGCCTGCAACCTGGATAGAACCGACAATAGAGGAAGTCGGTGCAACAAGAGCACAGACATTTGCAACATCAACACCGCACTTCTCTGCAATCATTTCCATAACAGATGCGGACGGCATCTTGTCTGCTTCAAGGCAGATAACAGTTGCTTCGCTCTCATCCTTGTAGCCAATGACATCATACGTGTGCTTCGGCTGAAGAGAAAGTGCGCGGGCAGGGCCGGATCCCATTGCAAAGAAACCATCGTGCTTGACACTCCATCCTGCCTTCTGGGAACCGAGACAGGAAATTGCCGGGAAGTCAGTGCTGATGTCGACGAAAGTCATCGGGATGTTCTTGACCATTCCCTGACGGAATGCGACCTCACCGAGACCGCCCATACAGATACGGGTGAAATAGTCACCTGCACCGAAGCCTCCGGGTACATTAACACCGCAGTCAACGACACGTGCACCGTTGTCAAGTTCATGATAGCTGACGTTCAGTAAATCTGCGAACTCGACGAGTTCTTCGAAAAGTTCTAAACCTAATTCGTTTACACTTACCACAATAATCCCCTCCTAAAGGATATGTAATTAGGTATTTGACCGGAGAATAGATAAGAGTTATTATTGATTGGAGGAAAGAACTTCAGCAGACTCAATCACTTTCAGAAATTCCGCTTTCTCGCCGTGAAGATTGACATACCTGCGGCGTCCCGATCCTGAATTTGCATATTCAAGATCAATTAAGCCGAGCATATCCAGATGATTTAAGATTTCGGCAGTACGCGTCTTTTTAGGCCCTCCTTCCGGAAGAGCATCAAGGACCTCTTTCGCAGTCGGAGATGCAGTCTCGGTAAAGAGCTGCACAGCAGTCTTTAAGACCAGAAGCTCTTCGGAGGAAAGGGATTTGATTACATCCAGTTTGTGCATATCAATAATCGATGAAACCGCCTTTGAAATATCCTCTTCAGAAACACAGCGCCGTGCATCGCGTTCTGCTGAAAGAACCGAACGCCTGATTAAATCAAGACCCATACGGACATCGCCGTACCTCATACAGGCACCGACAATCACATCAAGATATTCCGGCGGCAGGACATTCGGATAGAGACCTGCTTTTACCCGGTCGTTTAAGATACCTGCAACCTCACGCGCAGTATACGGAGGATACGGGATAACCTCCGGATGGAAGGTGGAACGTGTCCGTACATCAAGACTGTCCATTAAATCAATACGCGGGTCGCTGATGATAACAATAAGACTGAGATTAATATCCGGAAACACCTCATGAATCCGCAGGAGCGGATAAAGAACATTGGTAAACTCCTTCTGATAGATGAGATAGTTTGCATCATCCAGACAGATAAGCGGCTGAACCTTTGTCGCCTGCAGATAATTTGCCAGAAGGTCAAGAACCTGTTTGTTTGAGGTCCCTGACGTCGGAGGAGCCTGTTTGGTAATCGATGTGTAGATACGGGTAAAGACCGCATACTCTGTTGAATCAATCTTACAGTTCACATGAACCGGAACAACACGTTCTGTGGTCTCTTTCAAAAGCTCGAATATTTTCTTAACGGATGTTGTTTTACCTGTCGAAGGCGGACCGCGGCATACTGTATCCAGAATTTTTCCGCCGCGGAGCCCTGGTTTAACAGCAAACGCGAGAGCCTCGGTCTGCTCATCACGGTAGTCAAACTGCTCCGGAACGTAACTTAACTCAAATACATCCGGATCGCGGAACAGTGTTTCTTCCCAGGAGAGCAGATTCTTTCTCATATTATTTCATACAGTTTTTACAGAGAATTTTGTTGTTGAAAAGCATTGAAACATCGCGCTGCACTTTGTTTACAGGCGCACCGCACCTGCTGCAGACAAACTCCTGCGTGTTTTCCTCGTCAACGACCGGAGCCGGCGGAAGAGATGATTCTGCAGGGGCATTCGCCGGTGCTTTTTCCGCAGAAACAGCAGGAGTCTCTGCAGGTGTTTCCGGAATAACAGGTCCGGATGGTTCAGACTCAGACTCTGTTTCTTCAGAAGAAAGCGCGTATTCATCCGGCCCGGCGGAAGCAGAAGCATCAGCACTGTCTTCTAATATATGCTCCTTGTATTTTTCGATAGCTGTACGGGCAGCTGCATTATTATTTCCGTACCCGTCAAGTATTGATGCCAGATAATGACGGAGTTCGTCCGCATCCTCTTTTGTCTCTGCCGCATCACAGACCTCAAGGCGCAGATTCTCATAATTCCCGAGATTAATGGTGACGCTGACTGTTACTGTTCTCTTATCCGTCATTTGTATATTATGAATTTGAATTACAAATGGTTAAAGATTCCCGCGAAAGAACGGTTAAAGTACCTTAATCCCGGTCACTTCAAAGTCTGCTGCGGTTACTGCATCCTTCAGAACTGTATCGGAAACATCTTTTGAAAGAGTCACCAGAGCAGTTTTCTCCTCAAGTGAAACTGAAACATCAGACACGCCGTCAACTCCTTTAAGTGCATTAGTTACTGCGGCCTGACAGTGTTTGCACATCATTCCTTCAACATGAATTAGTTTCTTCATGGATATATCATATGTCGCCAAAGAATTATCAATATCATCCATCAGACCATCAGAATGCCCCTTAAACCGCGTAAGCCGGAGCGCATTAAGAACTACACAGACAGAGGAACTGCTCATGCACAACGCAGCAATACCCGGAGACAAGAGAATGCCGAACGGCACAAACAACACTCCCGCTGCAACAGGAATTCCTATGGTATTGTAGATAAACGCCCAGAAAAGATTCTGCTTAATAATACGAAGGGCAGTTCTGCTGAGCGAAACTGCATCAAAAGCAGACTCAGGATTACTGGTCATCAGAACAATGTCTGCCGATTCAATAGCAATATCAGTGCCCGCACCCACAGCAATCCCCACATCAGCAGCAGCAAGCGACGGCGCATCATTTATACCGTCACCGGTCATAATGACACGGTAACCTTCACTTTGCAGACGGCGAATCTCGGCCTCCTTTTCAGCAGGAAGAAGCTCTGCAGAGAACGAATCAACACCTGCCTCGTCAGCAATATGCTTCGCAGATGCATGCGTATCGCCGGTAAGCATAGAAATGTGAAGACCGAGATTTTTCAGACGGGACACGGCAGACGGAGCAGATTTGCGGAGCACATCAGATACGGTAATGACACCAAGCGCATAGCCATCTTCTGCGAAATAAAGAACCGAACCGTATCCTGACGACACATCCGGGAATGAGCCGGAAACTCCTGATTCACGCATGAACCTGAGACTGCCTGCAAGATATTTCCTGCCGCCGGCAGATGCTGAGATGCCGGAGCCCGGAATGGTGAGAAAATCAGACACCTCAAATTTTGGAACACTGTGTTCGTCAGCATAGGCCGATACTGCTTTTGCAAGGGGGTGAGAGGAAAGTGCTTCAACAGAAGCCGCGGCGGAAAGAAACGGTGAAAGGTCAACTCCTTCTGCCGGAAGAACCTGTTCAACCACGGGAACACCTTTCGTGAGCGTACCTGTTTTATCAAAGACAATAACATCAGCGCGTCCGGCAGTCTCAAGCGCAGCGGCTGATTTGATAAGAATGCCAAGCGATGCAGCTTTTCCGGTCGCGGCCATAACAGCAACAGGTGTTGCAAGACCTAAGGCGCAGGGACAGGAGATAACCAGTACTGATATGGCTGCAGATAACGCAAAGGAGATTTCCGCGCCGAGACAAAGCCAGATGATGCAGACAACGACAGCGATGGAAATTACTGCAGGTACAAAGATACCGCTGATTTTATCTGCAAGGCGCGAGATTGGCGCTTTTGATGCTGACGCCTCGCGAACCAGTTCAATAATCTGCGCTAACGATGTATCATCTCCGACCTTTTCAGCCGTAAATAAAATACTGCCGTAAAGACATATGGTGCCCGCCTGAACCGTATCTCCTGCATGTTTTGAGACAGGAATGCTTTCGCCCGTAAGAGCAGAGACATCCACAGATGATGAGCCGGAGATAACAAGACCGTCAACCGGAATACGTGAGCCGGATTTCACTACAACAGTATCACCGACAGATACTGCAGAGACAGGAACAGTCACCTCTTCACCCTCGCGCAGAACTGTTGCAGTCTTCGGACTGAGATCAAGAAGGCAGGATACTGCTTCAGTTGTTTTTCCTTTCGAACGCGATTCCAGATACTTTCCGACGGTAACAAGAGTCAGAATCATGCCTGCCGATTCATAGTAAAGCGGATGAAGAACGGAAGAGGTGACTGCAATTTCAACCGTAACAATACTGCTGTAAATCAGCGCGGCGGATGCTCCGACTGACACCAGCGAATCCATGTTGGGATGTCCGCGGAAAAATGCCGGAATACCTTGTAGAAAATATTTCCGGTTCAGATACACAATAACGGCTGTAAGAATCAGCTCGACTGCTGCAGCAAGAAGCGGAATCTCCGGGAAAAAGAATCCCCCCATCGAAAGAAGAGAGACCGCAAGCAGCGGAATGAAAAATACAATGGATAAAATGAGCCGGCGCTTCATTGAAACATACTCAGGCTCAACAGCTTTTCTGCCGGAAACTGCAGTATAGCCGGCGTCTTTTACTGCATCGATAATTATTTCGTCAGAGACTGAATCTGTCTCGACTTCTAAAGAATTAGATAAAAGATTTACAGATGCAGAAGAGACTCCTGCAATCTTTTTTACCGCACGCTCCACATTTAAGGCACAGGCCTGACAGGACATGCCGTAAACTGTGTAGCTTTTTTTCATCAGACGTGCTCTTTTAAGAACCCGGCAACCTCATCAAGCATGGCGCCGGGGCGGACAATTTTACGCTCGGCAAGATTGACCACCGTACTGGGAGTTCCGGCAAGCGCGCCGCCGTCAATTAAATAATCGTGCGGAACGTTTACCATTTCAGCAGTAACCGGAGAAACCTCGCCTGCAAGATTTGCAGAGGTTGCAGTAATGGGACAGTCAAGAGCCTCAATCAGTTTCAGTGCAGTCTGGTGGTCAGGATAGCGGATTCCTATCAATCCTGTACCGCCGGTTAATTCTGACGGGAGAACACCATTCGCACGGAGAATTACCGTAACCGGCCCGGGAAGGAACTTTTTAATGAACGCAGCAGAGATGTCATCAACATCAGCAATGCCGTAAATCATATCGATATCTGAAACAGCAACTGAAATCGGTTTTCCAAGCAGCCGTTTCTTTGCCTGATAGACATTCATGACCGCAGTCTCGGAAAGTGCATCAGCACCAAGGCCGTAGACTGTTTCAGTCGGATACACCACAAGCCCGTCACGGTTTAAAACAGAGACTGCTTTTTCAATCTGCTCATCTAAAGAGAGAACATTTTCAGGAGATGTCATAAAATGCGATAACCGGGGATCGAACCCGGATTAGAAGCTTGGGAAGCTCCTGTCATGCCATTAGACCATTACCGCGTGCCATAAATTATTCGCTTTCCCGAATAATAGGCATTTCGATTAATGAAATAATCAGCCCTGATAGAAGAATTCAGTACTTCCGTAGGCAACTGTTTTTCCGTCGCGCAGTGCTTCAATGACCTCATCCATATTTGCATTCGGAGATACCGCAAGTCCTTCGTTTCTGCCGAACACCTGGAAGAGAAGTTTGTCGCGCACACCAAGTCCGGGTGAGGGACCGTGCCAGCCGTGTTCGCCGAAATCATTTAAGCCCTGTACTGCAGGGAACGGGAACTTCGGATAAGATTCCTGATCATATCCCGGCGGCACATATCCTACTGAAGGTATATTCCAGATGGTCCAGATGCATTTCATAGGTTCGTTTCCTGATTTGTTCTGAACAACCAGACAGACATACTCTATATCTTTATTCACGTTTCCAAGAGAGATGCGCGGGGAGATGTTTCCGCCGGAAAACGTGCTTGAGGTGGTAAGACCGGATGCACCAAGGTCAATTGTTATTGTGTCCATACAGATTAATGATACAGGATATTATAAATCAGTTCACATTGTGTACATTTTCTTTATGCCCAGCGCCTGAAAAGAACCAGTTCTGCATCCAGACCGTTTTCGCCGTATTCAGAGACGAGCAGATGATGCTCATCAGCTGCAATGCCGTAACAGCGGCCGGTGTTTCCTTTCGGAAGCTGGTTTCCGAGATAGATTTTATTGTCATGTAAGAAAGTGGTCTTTTGTCCGCCGGGAAGAGTGTATTCCATATTAACAAAAGAACCGCGCAGTGCATACAGTTCAGTTACAATACCCATATCCGGGATATGCAGGGCATTGAATGCAGCGATGAGTTTCTGTTTAAACAAAGAGTATTCTTCCGGATTTTTTCTGCAGAGAGCTGCAGCCATGCATTCCTCACCAAACGGTTTTCCGCAGGATTTGATGCAGCCGGAACACTGCGCGCGAAAATCACATGAAGCACAATCTGCTCCGCAATATGATAAAGACATATTTAATCATTGAATTCTGAAATGAATAAAACTGCTGAAATAAAATACCCTATAGGAAAACCTAAAACAAACAATCAACACAAAAAGGAAGGGGAAGCAGCGCTTACTA
>DALTWQ010000062.1 GCA_029987025.1 Methanocorpusculum sp.
ACGGGTGTAAAGGCTCGCGATTCGCGTTTGAGATTCGCGAAGATTCGCGGTTTCTCCAGCAAATACACACTTAGCAGACGAACCGATTATATTCAAACAGAATACTGAATAGTTCCAAAAAAATAAAAAATAATCCTGCGGCTTAGTACGTCGCAAGATACCGTTTGATTTCCCAGTCGGTAATCGCCTTCGAGAAATCTGCCCACTCAAGCTCTGCAATACGCTGAAGCTGTGCTGCAACATGCGGACCTAACACACCGCACAGCAGGTCATCTTTCATCAGCGCCTTATTAGACTCTATCAGACTGGTCGGAAGACAGCGGATACCCGCAGCCTCACGCTCGGATGCACTCATTCTGAAAATATTCTTATCAACACACTCGGAAGGCTCAACTTTCTCGCGGACACCTTCCATACCTGCGGCAAGCATCACCGCAAACGTCAGATACGGGTTGCAGGTCGGGTCCGGACTGCGCAATTCTGCACGGGTACTCTTACCCCGCGGAGACGGCACACGGATTAATGCGGAACGGTTCATCGCAGACCATCCGATATAGACCGGCGCTTCGTAGCCCGGGATGATACGCTTGTATGAGTTGATGGTCGGATTTGCAATACGGGTGATGCCTTCGATATGCTGTAAAAGACCCCCGATAAAATACCGGGCCGTATCTGAAAGCTGATACTCGCCGTCTTTGTCGAAGAACGCATTCTCGTTTCCTTTCATAAGCGAACAGTTCACGTGCATACCAGACCCGTTAATGCCGTAAATCGGTTTAGGCATAAACGTTGCATGAAGCCCGCGCTTTAAGGCAAGCGTCTTTGCTGCGAACTTAAACGTAACAACCTTGTCAGCCATAGAGACCGCATCTCCGTAGGTGAAATCAATCTCGTGCTGAGACGGAGCTACCTCATGGTGCGATGCCTCAATATTGAATCCCATCTCCGAAAGCTGCGTAACAAGGTCGCGGCGGACATCCTCTCCAGGATCGGTAGGTGTCTGGTCAAAGTAGGAAGCATGGTCCTGCAGATTTACGGTCGGGTGGCCTTCCTCGTCGCGGCGGAACAGGAAAAACTCCATTTCAGGTCCGACATTGAAGACATATCCCATATCTGCAGCCTTTTTCATCTCCTGCTTTAAGATGTAGCGCGGATCTCCGGTAAACGGCTCGCCGTGCGTCGTATAGACATCGCAGATAAACCGGGCAACACGATATTCTGAATCAGACCAGGGAATCATCTGATACGTGGATACATCCGGCTTTAACTGCATATCGGACTCTTCGAGACGGGCAAAACCCTGAATCGAAGATCCATCGAAACTGATACCGCCGTCTAAGGCCTTTTCCACACGCTTTGTGGGGATAGCGACATTTTTCGTCTTACCTTCCAGATCAGAGAACTGAAGAAGGACCGACTTGATTTTATCTGCTTCAAGTTTTTCAAGGATTGAAGCAGCAGAATCAGAAACCATGATTATGTATTTGGCGTGCAGAAAGATAAAGAATCCTTAAACTGATTTCCGCGGAAGGTAAGGTGTGTAATATCCCGCACCGGAGATTCGAAGAGCGGTATCTTTATCTATGGATATGTCAAATAAATATACACTCTTCAACGAGCCTAGCCTTTGCGGCCGTCAGCCCCATGCAAGAGTAAGAAGCTAAGGTAGGTAATCCTTATGACAAAGCGACCACTGGAAATTTTAGATCAGGTGTTAAACCGCCAGCCCGTCATTGTTTCGCTGAAAGGCGGAAGGGAGATTCGCGGAGTCCTGCAGGGCTACGACGTCCACATGAACCTGGTTCTTGACAAAGCTGAGGAAGAGGGAGAGAATGGAAAGACATCTCTCGGCACTCTTATTGTGCGCGGAGATAATGTCATCTTCATCGCTCCTACTGTTGAGTAAAAATAGAGGTGAAATAAACTATGACTAAAGGTACACCATCAATGGGTCTGCGCAACAAGCACACCCACATTATCTGCCGCCGCTGCGGTAAAATGTCATTCCACGCACGTGACGGAGTCTGCTCATCCTGCGGATTCGGCAAGACCTCCAAAATGCGGAAGTACAACTGGCTTAAGAAAGCAAGAGACAACTAACTCTGAAAAAAGGTTATAACCATGAGCGGTATTGCAGGCATCATACAATCTGAGGATGTCGCCTACCGCCTCTATTTATGTCTGCATGCGCTCCAGCACAGAGGGCAGGAAGCAGCAGGCATAGTCACTTTTGACGGGAGCAAATCCCGCGTTTACAAAGCACCCGGACTGCTTTCCGAAGTATTTACCTCGGAAAAACTGCAGACACTGCCGGGAAAAAGCGGCGTAGGTCAGGTTCTCTACTCTGACAAATCAGTCCGCGGACACAGCGAGAATATCGAACCGTTATCCTTCCAATTCAAAGGACACGCATTAGATATCACCGTATCTGCATCACTGATTAACCGGGATGCTCTGCGCACAAAGTGTGAAGAGGCAGGACACATCTTTTCCACAACGTCGAACGCAGAACTTATCGCAGCGCTGATTGCGGGTGAATTAATCCGCGGAGTCGATGCGAAAAAAGCGGTCATCCATGCTCTGCACAAATTAGAGGGAGCATACACCGGATGCGCTGTCCTTGACGGCGTTCTCTATGCGTTCCGTGACCCGTTAGGCGTAAAGCCGCTCTGTTTCGGAAAAACAGATGCCGGATTTGCGGTTGTTTCAGAAAGTGCTGCACTTGATATCATTGGGGGAACTCTGATTCGTGATGTCGCAGCAGGAGAACTTCTCATCATCACAGCAGACAAGTACACCGCAGTGCAGTTTGCAAAAGCAGACCACACCGCCCACTGTATCTTTGAGTATGTCTATACCGCACGCCCGGATTCTGTAATAGACGGCATTTTAGTCTATGATGCACGCCGCAGAATAGGAGAAGCATTAGGCAGAAACCCGCCGAAAGCAGATTTAGTATCTCCGGTTCCGGACTCGGGAACTGCATTTGCCACCGGATACGCGGGAGCCTCCGGCGTTCCCTACCGCGAAGGTCTTTTAAAGAACAGATACGTCGGAAGAACCTTCATCATGCCGGCACAGTCTCTGCGTGAAAACGCGGTCAGGATGAAGCTGAATCCTGTCCGGCAGCATGTCGCAGGAAAATCCGTTGTATTAGTCGATGACAGTATTGTCCGCGGAACAACCTCGCTTCGTATCGTTGATATGGTCAAAGACTTCGGCGCAGAAGAAGTCCACATGAGAATCGGATCAACACCCATTATTGCCCCCTGCTACTTCGGCGTTGACCTGCCGACAAGAGAGGAACTCATCGCAACAAACCGCAGTGTTGATGAAATCCGCGAAAAGATTCACGCAACAACGCTCGAGTACATCGATGAAAAGAACCTGATTGACGCAGTAGGCCTTCCGGCAGAAGATCTCTGCGTCGCCTGCGCAAGCGGCGAGTACCCCTGCAGTATTCCGTGCGAAAAATGCTGTAAGAGAAAAATAACACTCCTGGAAGAATAACTTCCTGAAATCTTTTTTACAAAAATCAAAAATAAAGAGTATTGTATTTTTGAATTTACTGTGACCGTGTCTGGAACATCACGGCAAATCTGGTAACAAGTGCTGCGAGAATGAAGTAGCCTAAGACCACATGCACTAAAACACAGAGCATCGGGAAAAAGTCCAGACTCCATGTCGCCATATCAGTGATGCTGAAAATAATCATCACCGACTGCATAAACCCGAGAACCGGATGCGATGTGCTGAGGAATAACACCGGTTCTGCACCACCTACAGATGTCACCGCCGGAATCAGACACACATAGATAAACGTGAAGATTACATTCAGAAGAATGAATGAAAGCACAATAGGAAGTGTACGGCTTCCGTAGTCAGATATCTTCCAGAAAATCTTTACCGGGATGTTGATTACAATATCTTCTAACAACTGACAGATGCCTTTCAGAAATGCGGTGAGAGGATTGTGTCTGAACTCTTTTTTCCAGAATCCGAAACGTTTTGCTGTCTTTTTCCCGAAGAGGCGCAGACGCTTCGATAACGCAGAAGAACCTGCGGCATACTTTTCCTTCGGCTCCATGGGTTCCATTTCAGGAACCTTGCCTGATGCCTGCGACAGCCATGAAATAAACTTCCGCTTTGAAATCCAGTCATCCCACCAGATTTTTCTGACATTTCTCATAAGCTGGCTCTGCAGTTTCGGCTCGATTCTGATGCCTCCTAAGCCAACCCCGGTAAAGTCAGTGTTTCCGTCAATAAGACAGTCGGTAATGACCGTTCGTCCGTCAACACTTGCCAGATGGAATAATGCACCCATTAAATTTGAGTGGCGAATCTTTGCACCGTCAAGATATGCTTCAGATAAATCTGCGCCGAAAAGACTTGTCTCCGAGAGGTCGGATTCTTTCAGGTCCGCCCAGCTTAAGTCGGCATTCTCTAACACCGCCTTCCAGAAGACGCTCTTTTTGATATCAGTTCCGCGAAGCACCGCCTCAGTCATATTTGCCGCATAGAAATTACCGGAAGCGGCAGCGGCAAGGCTCAAATCCGCTTTTGTCAGATTCGCTTCAGATAAATCTGCTTTTACGAGGACAGCTTCGACAAGGTAGGCATTGGACAACTCGGCACCGGTCAATACCGCTTCATGCAGAATTGCCGAATGGAAAGAAACACCTTCCGCGTGGCAGTTTTTCAGATTTGCTTTTGTTAAGTCGGCACCCTCAAAGACCGCGCCTGAGATGTCGGCTCCTTCAAAGTTGACGCCGCGGAGCTCCGCCATCGAAAAGTCGGCGCCGGCAAGAACAGCACCGGTAAAGTCAGCGCCGGATAAATTTGCTTTCCGGAAGTCTGCGCCGGAGAAGTCGGCATTTGCCATATTTGCTTTTACAAAGACAGCGCCTGCAAGTTTTGCCTTTCCGAACTTTGCATCAGCGAAGTTTGTGCCTGAAAACTTTGCCCGCGTAAAGTCTGCCTCTGATGCATCTGCACGTCTGAAGTCAGCTTTCTCGAAGGATGAGTCGGAAAACTTTGCTTTCCTGAGAACCGCTGACTCAAGGCATGCGCCGGAAAATTCTGATGCTGAGTAATCTGCGCCTGAGAGATTTGCGCCGGTAAAATCAGTATGCACACACTTGGACTGGTTTGCTTTCACCCGCAGAAGAGTTGTCTTGATGCATTTTGCTCCTGAAAAATCCGCCTCGCGCAGATCAGAATCAGTAAGGTCTGCCTCTTTAAAGGAAGAGCCGCAGAATACTGCGCTGCGCAGGTCTGACTCGGCAAGTTTTGCACCCATGAAATCAGATTCGGTAAAGATTCCTTCACGGAAATCTCCCGACTGGATGCCGGTTAAGGAAAAGTTCACCTCTTTTCCTTTCGCACGGAAAAATCCGGCATCATCAAGTGTTGCTTCCCTGAAGTCAGCTCTGTCAAGCACCGTTTCCTTTAACTCGGCCTGCTCCAGATTTGCGCTGCGCATATCTGCATCAGTGAGGTTTGCTGAGATAAACGACGCATCCAGCAAATCCGCACTGAAAAATGATGCATGGTCTAAGTTTGCACCATCAAAAACTGCGCCCGCGAGCTGTGATTTGTAAAATGAGACACGCGAAAGTTTTCCTGCAGAGAGATCAATTCCCGGAAGAGATAAGGAAGAAAAGTCTGCTCCTTCAAGTTCTGCAGAGCCGTGGGCCGGCCGGTTGATATTATTTCCCTGATATATGCTGGTGCATGCTGCTGACTCCAGCTGATTATTCCATTCGCTGAAATCCCGTTTTTTTACGCAGGAGACAATGCAGTCATATTGAGTCTGATTAAACTGCTTTGGGGCTCCTTCCTCTTCCAGGTCCATATTATAATATTGTCTTATGTAAAGATATTGTTTCTCTTCCTTGCCGCATGCTGAAGATATCAGCTCTCTGATTTGTTCCGCGCTTTTTCCCGCGTCCATTACCAAAGGTAAGTATTTGGCGTATTACAGTTCTATAAATATCAATCGTAAACAAAACGTATTTATAGAACTGCAATACAACAATTATATGCAACAAACGAAACAGGAAAACAACCATGGATAAAACGAGTGAAACCCCCGACACAGCAGAGACAAAATCTGCCGAAGAAAAAACCATGGATGCCGTACCTGAGACAGATGTTGTCACTGAAACGAAAGAAGAGGTGCAGGACGAAGCCGCTTTACTCACCGGAAAATATGATGAGTTAAACGACAAATATCTCCGCCTTGCAGCCGAGTTCGAAAACTTCAGAAAACGCAGCAAAAAAGAACTTGATTCGGCATCCAGATATGCCGCAGAAAAGTTTGCACTTGATGTGCTTGAAGTTCTGGACAACTTCGAACGTGCAATCAAAAACGAGGACGAAAAATTACGTGAAGGCTTAGAGCAGATTCACAAGTTCTTCCTCGCAGTTCTTTCGCGAAACGGCATCGAAAAAATGAATGCAGCAGGACAGCAGTTCGACCCGAACTTCCACGAGGCTATCGCGTCACTTCCATCCGACAAGCCCGCTGGAGAAATCATCGACGAAGCTGTTCCTGGATATATGATGCATGACAAAGTCCTTCGTCATGCAAAAGTTGCGGTCTCCGCAGAAAAAGAGTAACTCTGCTGACCGCTAAAAAACAGGAACTATATTATGGCATCAAACAAAGTAATCGGAATCGATTTAGGAACCACCAACTCCTGCCTTGCAGTAATGGAGGGAGGAAGTCCGGTAGTTATCGCAAACGCAGAAGGATTCAGAACCACCCCGTCTGTTGTAGGATTCTCCAAGGACGGCGAGCGTTTAGTAGGAAACGTTGCAAAACGTCAGGCAATCACCAACCCGACAAAGACCATCAGCTCAATAAAGCGTCACATGGGTACTGACTACTCCGTTGACATTGACGGTAAGAAGTACTCTCCGCAGGAAATCTCCGCAATGATTCTGCAGAAGCTCAAACTCGACGCAGAGTCCTACCTCGGCGAAAAGATTGACAAAGCAGTTATTACTGTCCCTGCCTACTTCAACGATGCACAGCGTCAGGCAACCAAGGACGCAGGTAAAATTGCAGGACTTGAGGTTCTTCGTATCATCAACGAGCCGACCGCATCCGCTCTTGCATACGGACTTGAGAAGGAAAATGAGCTGACTGTCCTTGTCTACGACTTAGGAGGAGGAACATTCGATGTATCCATCCTGACTCTTGCAGACGGCTTATTCGAAGTCAAATCAACCGCAGGAAACAACCGTTTAGGCGGAGACGACTTCGATGCAAGAATTATCGACTACCTCGCAGACGAGTTCAAGAAGAAGGAAGGCGTTGACTTACGTAAAGACGCAGTCGCCATGCAGCGTTTAAAGGATGCCGCAGAAAAGGCAAAGATTGAGTTATCTTCTCTTCAGAAGGCAAACATCAACCTGCCCTACATCACCGCATCCGCTGACGGAC
>DALTWQ010000063.1 GCA_029987025.1 Methanocorpusculum sp.
CACACGGATGCGGCCTTCGGCCGCGGCTTGCGCAATGCGCAAGCCAACACGGATGGAAAAGAATAATCAATAACTCCCTTTTTTTCTTGAATATGAGTTATTTTAAGTTCTCTTGATTGGTACTTAAATTTGGAGAAACACGCATTAATAGGGAGGAATTCATTAATTCCTCATTAATTGACAACAACACACTATAATTATGTCCTTTTCCATCCGTGAAGTCGCAGGCATTGCCTGCGACGCGGCCGAAGGCCGCATCCGTGTGTAATCCGCGTCATCCGTGTCTGGGGATAATCTACCCACTGATAGTAAATAAAAAACATTATTCAGAATATATCCAACGATTATTCTAAATTAGAGTATTCTTCACCCAAAATGATGAAGAACCTTACGTATCCTCTTTTTTACGATACCCTTCAGCTAAAAGTGACGCTATGTTTACGACAGGAAGTCCTGTTGTCTGATGGATGTGGAACTCGCAGAACGGACATACCGTAGCAACAGCATCCGCACCGGACGCACGAATCATATCCGCACGCCGCAGTCCGATTTCTTCCGCCTCCGCAGGTTTTCCGGACCGGACACCGCCGCCTGCACCGCAGCACTGCGCCTTAATGTCAGTAAACGTCTCCACACAGGATGAAAGAATCTCACGCGGTTCATCTTTAATCCCCTGACCTCTCAGGAGATGACAGGGGTCATGATACGTATATCTCCCTGCTGTTTTTTCCGGCAGTTCAAAGCCTTCTTTTACCAGAAACTCGGTTAAGTCATAGACCGTAAACGGCGTCTCATAATCATTCTTCAGTGTTGAACCGCAGCCGGCACATACAGTAATTACCGTATCAATCCCTTTGAACGCGTCCGTATTTCGTTTCTGCAGTTCCGGAACAAAACCCGAAAAACCGGTTCTGATAAGAGGAGATCCGCAGCAGACCTGTGTCTTCGGGATATGGACGCGGTAACCGTTTCTCGTAAGTACATAGACCGTATCAAACGCCGGCTGAAGGACACGGGAATTAAACATGCATCCGACAAAAAAGCCTACGTCTCCTTTCAGGGGAACACCCTCAGGCGGCTCATATATTTCCTCTGCCTGAGATAGGAACGAATGTTCATCAGAAGAGACCGAATGTCCTGTTTTTTCAATCAGTTCCGCAAGAGATGCGTGAGCCGGAAGAACGAACCCTGCACAAACCGCTGCTTTTCTGAGTTTTTCGATAGCTTTTCCGGGCGTATCAATATGTTTCGGACAGACCTCCACACAGCGTCTGCAGGTAGTGCAGGAGAACAGTCCTTTTTCAACAGCGATAGGAATCCTGTCAACCGTATTTCGCGGGTCGAAAAAGAGCCTTGCCTCCTTCGCAAAAATTGCAGGGCCTGCAAAACTGCTTACCGCAGGACATGCTGAGACGCAGGAGAAACACTCGATACAGTCACGAAGCGGTTTTATGGATGCCAGAGCTTCGCTGGTAAGTTTTCCGCAGGCCCCGCCATGAAGGCTTCCGAGCCGTGCAATAACCGGCGCTATGTCGCAGACTAAATCCTTAATCACCGGCAGATTCAGCGGCTCAAGAACATCTCCGTCTGCAGCCTGTGTTTCGCAGGCAAGTGCCGGATTTCCATTTATCCGCAGCGCACAGGAACCGCACTGGGCGCTTCTGCAGCAGTGTCTGAAAGAAAGCGACGAATCAAGCGTGTCCCTGATGGTTTCAAGCACCGTAAGAACAGTACTTCCCGCAGGAACTGACACTGTGTACTCTGCAAAATGCGCTTTGGTATCAGTCTTTGGATTGAACCGCGAAACAGTTACTGTCAAAAAAACAGTTTCAGCCATCAGAGATACTCCTCCCGGATTTCAATGCCGGATTTGTCTCCGACAAACCAGGTATGTCCGAAGGGGGATTTTTCCGGGGTCCATTTAACAGGAATATCTGTTCTTGTATGCGCTCCGCGTGATTCACGGCGGAGAACTGCACCGCAAACCACCAGTGATGCAACAGTGAGCATATTTTTCACCGTAAATGCCGCAGCGGCCTCAGCACCTGAAGCTATCTTCAGATTCAGAGCTGAAAGCCGCTTAATCTCCCGTTCAGCAACTCTGAGGTCAAGTTCATTGCGGTAGATTCCGACATTCTTCCACATCAGATTCTGCAGTTCTTTCTTTACGGCAGCAGGCTGCACACTTCCGGAATAGAGGGCCTCAATCTCTTTCTCCGTGCGGCGAAGTGCCTCTTCTGCAGCAGCTTCTGCCTCTGCTGCATCACAGCCTGTGTATTTTCCGGCAGACTCTCCCGCTCTTTTTCCAAACACCTGTGTTTCAGCAAGAGCATTGCCGCCCAGTCTGTTTCCGCCGTGTACGCCCCCGGAGACCTCCCCTGCGGCAAAAAGACCTGCGATACTGCATCTGCCCTCAGGGGTGATGGCAGCACCTCCCATAAAATGATGGGCGGTAGGGGCTACCTCCATCGCCTCTTTTCTGATATCAATGCCGGACTTCAGGAACTGGGAAAGCATCAGAGGAAGGCGGGATTCAATAACCTCGTCCGGAAGATGCGAGACATCAAGGAAAACACCGCCTGATGGTGTTCCACGTCCTTCTGAAATCTCTGTTGATATGGAACGGGATACAACATCTCTCGTGGAAAGCTCCATCCGCTCTGCATCATAGACTTTCATAAACCGCTCGCCGGCAGCGTTGAGAAGAACTCCCCCCTCCCCTCTCACGGCTTCTGTGATAAGCCGTCCGCGTGAGTCTGCGGGCTTTACCGCGCCTGTCGGATGGAATTGAACCTCTTCCATGTCGATGAGTTTGGCCCCTGCTCTGTAGGCCAATGCGTAGCCGTCTCCCGTTCCGGCTGTTGAGTTGGTTGTAACCGGATAGAGCTGTCCTGCGCCGCCTGTTGCAAGAACAACCGCGTCAGCAGTTACAGCTGACAGGGTTCCTGCAGAATCGATAGTTACCGCACCGCAGACAGCGTCCCCTGATTTAATCAGGGAAAGAACCGTTGTTTCGTCACGGATTTCCACATCAGACCCGCGCAGTCTCTCCAGAAGCGTCATCACAATTTCATGTCCGGTATGGTCTCCTGCATAACAGGTACGGGCAAATTTCTGTCCGCCGAACGGGCGCTGTGCGAGGGCATCGTTATCCGTCAGCTCAAAGCATGCGCCCCATTCCATCAGTTCATTGATACGCGCGGGTGCATCTGCAGTAAGAGTCTCTGCAAGTGTTCTGTCGTTTAAGTATGCACCGCCTTTTATTGTGTCCTGAAAGTGTGATTCACACGAGTCTGCCGGATTAACAGCCGCATTAATGCCCCCTTCGGCCATAACAGTGCAGCCGCCTTTTCCGGTGATGGTCTTGGAAACTATGCAGACAGAACCGTATTTAACGGCTTCAAGCGCGGCACGAATACCTGCTCCGCCGGATCCGATGACTAATACATGAAACCTGGAAACAGGCACTTTGTTCATACAGACCCTCGTGCAAGTTTTCTGTGCGAAGAGGCAAGTGTTCCTGCAGCAAGTGCGGAGATAAGGGAAATCTCTCCTGCAAGGACTGCTGCTGCGGCAATCTCTGCGAACTTCTTTGCATCGGTCTCTAATCCCTTTCCGCATTTGAGAAGGGAAATTGCCTCATGCTGGCAGGGAAGGACTGTTCCTCCGCCTAAAACACCAATCTGCAGCGCAGGAATGGTCACCGAAACATACACTCCTCCGTCACGGAGTTCTGCGGTAGTCATGCAGCTGCTTCCTTCAACGACATGTGCCGGGTCCTGACCTGTTGCGATGAATAGAGCTGCGATGACATTTGCCGCATGTGCATTGAAGCCGAGAGAGCCCGCACGTGCCGACCCTTCCATATTTTTTCTGAGGTTCACCTCAAAAAACGACGGTGCATCGGTTTTCAGAACCAGGGAGAGGATTTCATCAGTGAGGAAAACACCTGCAGAAACGGTTTTTCCTCTGCCCTCAATCAGATTTACTGCTGCCGGTTTTTTATCGCAGCAGAGATTTCCGGAGGACGCAACCGGACGCAGACCGGTATGTTCTGCAATGACCTTTTCCGCGGCAGCCGATGCAATTGTTGCCATATTCATTCCCATCGAAAGACCGGTGTTGAAAACCATGCGTACGTACACACTGCACCCTGCGGTAAAGACGGACACACGGGTAAGTTTGCCGTGCGATGTTGTTGATTCGGCTGCTTCTTTTATCAGGGTAAAGTTATCTTCGATCCAGAGGGCTGCTTTTGCGGCATGGGAAATACTTTCTGCAGCAAAAACCGGTGCGCGCGCCATGCCGTCAGAAAAAACCCGTGCCTCGGCACCTCCTGCCTCAGATATTGCGCGGCATCCGCGGTTTATTGAGGCTGCCAGGGCTCCTTCCGTTGTCGCGATGGGAATATAAAAAGACCCGTCAGCATATTCTCCTTTGATTGAAAGAGGGCCTGCAGCACCTACGGGAATCTGGATGCAGCCTATCATATTTTCTATATTGTGTGTTACTGCATAATCTTCCGGAATGGTGTAGTTCCCGATGGTTTTGAGCTCAGAACCAGTTTCTTCTTCGATATATTTCCGTCTGAGAGATACAGCGTCTGCTGCGGGCATTTCCTGCTCTAATGCATAGAGTTTCAGTCTGCCGGAACGGATTTTTTCTATAGGGGTTTCCATACCATGACTATTTGCTTTTGAAGTACTAAATAGCTTTTTTGTCCAGAGGGTGCATACATGTATGTATATGGGAGATTACTTCTCTGTTCTGGACGAAGTAAGGAATAAAAATCCGCTCGTTCTTCAGATAACAAATGCCGTAACCATAAATGACTGTGCAAATATAACCATCTGTGTCGGTGCGTCTCCTGTGATGTCGAACGACGCGGATGATGCTGCTGAACTGGCGGGAAAAGCGGATGCTCTTCTGCTCAATATCGGGACGGCTGACAGCAAACAAATCGAAATAATGCGTTCTGCGGCTGATTCTGCTATAGATAACGCCGTTCCGCTCATACTGGACCCTGTAGGCGCAGGCGCGTCTGAGCTCAGAAAGAAAACTGTATGTGAGTTTATAAATAATCATTCGTTCGCAGTAATCAAAGGAAATGCCGGAGAAATCAACGCTCTTGCAGGTCTCAATTCCTCGATGAGGGGGGTTGATTCTGCTGATGCAGTACAGACTGCCGCTGCAGCAGAACTTTCTGAAAAGACAGGTGCTGTAATCGCGGTAAGTGGTATCGTCGACATTGTAACAGATGGTGTTCGCGCAGCAGAGATAGCAAACGGTCATCCGCTGATGGGAAAAATATCCGGTACCGGCTGTATGGCGGGAAGCTGCATGGCGGCGTTCTGTGCTGCATCTCCGGCATACACTGCTGCAGTCTCCGCATTCTGTGCACTGGGCGCTGCAGGAGAGATTGCTGCTGTAAACTCTGCCGGCCCTGGTTCATTCAGGCCGGCGTTTTTTGATGCAGCGGCGAATCTGACTGCAGATAATCTCGCAAAATATGCGAAGATAAGGGAGGTTGTGCTTTGATTCGCGGGCTGTATGTGGTGACTGATGAAGGACTTTCCCGTGGAAAAAGCCATGCAGAAATTGCTGCCGGTGCTGTTTTAGGCGGGGCATCAATAATTCAGCTGCGGGATAAAACAGCGTCCTCTCTGAAACTCTTTTCAGATGCGGTGAAAGTGGCTGAAATCTGCCGCGGAAAAGCGCTTTTCATTGTAAACGACCGTATTGACGTTGCACTGGCATCCGGTGCCGACGGTGTTCACCTGGGGCAGGATGACATTCCTGCAGGTATTGCACGTAAACTCTGCGGGAATGATTTCATTGTCGGTGTTTCTGTGGGCTCTCTTGCAGAAGCTGAAAAAGCCGTTGCCGATGGTGCTGATTACATTGCTGTAAGTCCCGTATATGCGACATCGTCCAAGGCTGATGCCGGTGCCGGTCACGGGCTATCACTTGTTCGTGAAATCAGGCAGGCATTTCCTGCACTGCCTCTGGTTGGAATCGGCGGGTTAAACAAAGAAAATGCGGCAGAAGCGGTTTTAGCCGGCCTGGATTCTGTTGCGGTAATCTCGGCAGTTGTGGGTGCTGAAGATATCAAATCAGCCGCAAAAGAACTCTCTTATGTTATTTCGGAGGCAAAACATGACTGAATCATCAGAGAATGAATCCGGTAAGCAGTGGGGGGTAAAAGTCCTCCTCTCAGAAGGGGAAACAGTCCGGAGAAAACTTATCGCAGAGGGTATCTATGATAAAACATTCCGTCCGCACGTAACTGACGGTTTCCTTTACCTGCCGATTTTAGAGCCGCTTTCCGGCGCAGAGATGTGTGGGTTTGTACGAAGTCCGGTCAGAGAAGATCTTGCGCGGCATGAGCAGGTCGGCGGTCTTGTCATCCTGCAGGATGATGATGTTTCAGAAGCGGAAAAAATCCTGCAGAGCCGTCCGAATGTGCATACTGTCCTGTATGCAACGTCCCCTGTTGAGGGGGAATTCCGCACACGCAGTTTCAAAGTTCTCGCCGGCCGCGATACTACGGAAACTGTTTATACCGAGTATGGGCATCGAATGGTTGTGGATTTGTCTGCTGCGTACTTTTCAGCACGTCTTTCCAACGAACGGCGCCGTCTTCTCTCTCAGATGGCTGATGGTGAGCGTGTTCTTGATATGTTTGCCGGTGTGGGGCCGTTTGCAGTCACGCTCGGCAGTAAGTGCAGCATAATGGTTGCAAATGATTTAAATCCGAATGCAGTTTATATTATGCAGAAAAACCTTAAATCGAATAGAGTCAGAAACGTTGTGCCGGTAATAGGCGATGCACGAAACCTTCCGGAGATGCTTCCCGGCCTTAAATTTGACAGAATAATCATGAATCTTCCATTTGCCGCATATGAATTTCTGACAGCTGCTGCAAAACATGCTGCACCGAAATGTACCATTCATCTCTACTCTCTTGTCGAACGCGAGGGAGAGCACACTGCAGACATCCTTCGGGCATTTCCGGATGCGGAAATCACAGAAAAATACATTCGCTCCTATTCGCCGACATCATGGCATGCGGTCTATGATATTGTTATTAAATAACAAATAGAGGTTCTTCGGCATTTAGTGTGAACTAAAGTTTTTTCAGTGTGCCGTTCTCCCAAAAAGAGGGAATGATCTTCTTTCAGCACGTAGGCTATCCCCAGACACGGATTACACGGATTACACACGGATGCGGCCTTCGGCCGCGGCTCGCGCAATGCGCGAGCCA
>DALTWQ010000064.1 GCA_029987025.1 Methanocorpusculum sp.
TCCTGAACGCGGAAAGCATGTTTGCTCCGGCGAAAAGCAGCGCAGAAGGCATCTTTATCGCAGGAACTGCTCTGTCTCCGAAGGACATCCCCGACTCGGTAATCTCAGGCGGGGCGGCGGCATCTTCTGCCTATACCTACATGTTTCAGGAGAAATCAGCATGATTCAGCGGCATACAGCAAGAGTCGGTTCTGCCGACATAAAAGAGGAGAAAACTCTCTGGTGGGACGATGAAAAAAGCTGCATAATGGCCATCGAGCAGACGCTTCTTCCGACCGAGTATAAGATTGTTGAGCTCGCTGATGTTGATGCACTGGCTGCAGCGATTAAGACTCTTGCCGTCCGCGGCGCTCCTGCCTTAGGTGTTGCAGGAGCTCTCGGTATGGCATTATCCGCCCGTGCCGCGCCTGATGAAGGTTTTGCCGAAGCGGTCGCCGCAGATGCGGCAAAACTGAAAGGAACCAGACCTACCGCGGTGAATCTTTCGTGGGGTGTGGATAAGGTCTGCCGCGCCATGGAAAATCTTCCGCCGGAGATGGCGCGTGTTATGGCGCTGTACTCGGCAAAACTCATCGCCGAAGATGATACCAAAACCTGCATGACCTTAGGCCACAACGGCGCCCGGCTTCTGCCGCAGATTGGAACTGTTCTGACGCACTGCAACGCAGGTGCTCTTGCCTGTTCCTCGTGGGGTACGGCGCTTGGCGTCATCCGTTCCGCGTGGAAGATGGGAAAACAGATTTCCGTCTACTCCTGCGAAACACGCCCGCTTCTTCAGGGATCGCGCCTTACCGCATTTGAACTTGCCCGCGACAAAATTCCGGTTACGACGATTCCGGACAGCAGCGCCGCGTATCTGATGCAGCAGGGTAAAATCGATGCGGTAATTGTGGGTGCTGACCGAATCACTTCAGACGCGGTGTTTAACAAAATCGGAACCTACATGCACGCAGTCTGCGCAAAGTATCATACTATTCCGTTCTATGTGGCAGCGCCTGTGTCTACTTTCGACAAAGACGCGCTTGCAAAAGACATTGTTGTCGAGGAACGCAAACGTGAAGAAGTCTCCGAGATGTTTGGAAAGACGACGGTTCCCAAAGATGTGCCGGTCGTAAATTATGCGTTTGATGCAACGCCGCTTTCGCTCGTTTCAGCTATTATTACAGAGAAAGGAGTTCTCTATCCCCCCTACGACTTTAAGGATATATAATGTCTGTTGAAATACCTATTGCAATCTTTGACAACCCGGTGCTGAACTCTATTGTTCTGTTCTTAGGGTGGATTGCTGTTCTTGTCCTTCTTGTCTGGCTGGTTTTCATTGTGGTGATGGGAATTCTCATTCTTGTTTCCATCAGGAAGAAGAAGATGTACTTCCCGCGTATTCTGCGTCCGTTCCTGTCGTTTATGGAAGGGGCAATACGGACATTCTGTCTGCTTCTGGGAATCGACGCGGTTGAGCTGATGACGTTCATGATTACGATTGATAATCAGATGAATCTTCATGCGTTTGAGAAGACGCCGGTAGCAGACCGTGCGGTTTTTTTCCCGCAGTGTCTGCGTTCAGCCGAGTGTCCGGCGCATCTGACGCCGGATGGTATCCGCTGCAGCAGATGCGGCAGGTGTAAGCTCGGCGAGGTTATTCCGGTTCTGGAAGGCGCAGGTTATCATGTGTTTATCTGTCCTGGTTCTACGCTGATTAAGCGTATGGTGAAAAAGTATCAGCCGAAGGCGATGATGGGCGTGGGATGCCTTGTTGAGGTAAAAGACGGTCTTGAGATGGGGAGAAGAATTTCCATGACAACAATCGGTGTTGTTACGATGAAGGACGGCTGTGTTGAGACGACGATGGATTATGATGCTCTTTTAGAGACGGCGTCATTAGGTCTTCCGGAAAAACTGGGTCCGGGAGAAAAGAAATAGTAAGAGCGCCCGCCCCCTACACCTGCCCGATTCTCTTCTTCAGCTGGGCAATTCTATCCCTCAGTTCAATAGCCAGCTCGAAATCAAGATTGGCCGCCGCCTCCTTCATCTTCGCCTCAAGACCGATAATCAGATTCGGAATCTCTGCCGCCGGAATATGCTTCGTATCCTTAATCTTAATGTCAACCTCCTTTTCCGGAACCGGCTTTTTAATCGTAACAGGCACAATACCGTGCTCTGCATTATACGCAAGCTGCATCGTACGGCGGCGGGCAGTCTCTGAGAGCGCCTCCTTCATCGAATCCGTCATCACATCCGCGTACAAAACCACATGCGAATCCGCATTCCGTGCAGCACGCCCGATAATCTGAATAAGACTTCTTGTATTGCGCAAAAACCCTTCCTTATCAGCATCAAGAATACCGATAAAGCCGACCTCCGGAATATCAAGACCTTCACGAAGCAGATTAATACCCACAATCACATCAAACATACCAAGCCTGAACTGCCTGATAAGCTCAGTCCGTTCAAGCGTCTTGATATCCGAATGGAGATAGCGTGTCCTGATACCGTTCGAAGACAGATACTCCGAAAGCTCCTCGGCTAACTTCTTTGTAAGCGTTGTAACAAGCGCACGGTCCCCTTTCTCAATCGTCGCCTTAATCTCGCGCATTAAGTCCTCAGTCTGACCGGCAATCGGACGTACAAACACCTCCGGGTCGGCAAGACCGGTTGGCCGGATAATCTGCTCAACCGCATCTCCGGAATGCTCCAGCTCCCAGTCTCCCGGCGTAGCTGATACAAAAATCGTCTGATGCATATACTTTTCAAACTCATCAAACTTCAGCGGCCGGTTATCAAACGCACTCGGAAGGCGGAAACCGTACTCAACAAGCGACTGCTTTCTTGCGTGGTCGCCGTTATACATACCCCTCACCTGCGGAAGCGACTGATGACTCTCATCAATGACCAGTAGAAAATCATCCGGGAAATAATCTAAAAGACAGTATGGCCGTTCCCCTTCGCTTCGTCCGTCAAAATGCCGCGAGTAGTTCTCAATACCCTTGCATGAGCCGGTTTCTTCCATCATCTCGATATCAAACTCGGTACGCTGCTTCAAGCGGTGGGCACCTAAATCATCCAGTTTTCCCGCGGCAAGAGTCTCATCCAGCTCCTTACGAATCGATGAAATCGCACGCTCCTGCTCCTCTTTTGAGCTTACAAAATGCCGCGCCGGATACACAAAGAAATAATCCGGCTTATCCAGAACTTTTCCCGACGACTTCTCAATCACGGAAATACGGTCAATCTCATCGCCGAACAGCTCAATCCTGATAATATTGTTATAATATCCCGGAATAAAATCAACCGTATCGCCCTTGATCCGGAACCGTCCGGGCATCAGCTCCACATCGTTTCTCTCAAAGAGAATGGATACAAGACGTTCTGCAAGTTCACGGCGGGAAATCGTCTGGCCGACCTTCAGCTCGAAGCCGAGATTTTCAAAGTTGTCCGGATTTCCGATACTGTAAATACAGGAAACGGAAGCAACCACAATCGTGTCCCTTCGTGTCAGAAGCGAAGCCGTTGCCGACAGGCGCATCATCTCGATTCTCGGATTGATTGATGCATCCTTTTCGATGTACATATCCTTCTTCGGAATATAGCTTTCCGGCTGATAGTAATCGTAGTATGAGATAAAATACTCCACACGGTTTTCCGGGAAGAACTCCTTAAACTCGTTATAGAGCTGTCCTGCAAGTGTTTTGTTGTGCGCTAAAACAAGAACAGGCCGCTGGACATTATTGATAACATTCGCAATCGTAAATGTCTTGCCTGAGCCGGTAACGCCTAAAAGAGTCTGGTACTGTTTACCCTCTAAAACACCTTTCGTAAGAGCGGAAACAGCCTCCGGCTGTGAACCTTTCGGCTCATAGCCGGAATGAATCCTGAACGGTTCGCTTTCCATTTAGAAGTCGTCGAACTCTTCTAAATCTTCCTCTTTCGGGGCAGTTCCGAGGTCATGCACCTGGGTTAAGTATCTGCAGCAGAAGATTGCAATCGGAATTAAGAGGAACAGATATATCATAACAACAATGGCGCTTCCCACAAGGTTTCCGGTAAAGCCAACTGCGATTCCGAGGAAGATAACTGTCAGGATCAGCACAAAGATTGCACAGATAACCACACATAAAATGTAGTTGTACCAGCCGATTTCTTTGATAATCTTTGCAGTATTTCTGAACCTGAACGCATCTTTATAGGACGCGCCGCGTGCGACATGCACCAGTGAAATAATTGCAAACAGCGCTACTGCAATAAATGTTACAAACTGAAGTGCCAGATAGATAAAGAATATCACAATATTTCCGATACTTGCTCCGCCTACCACAAGAGTTGTGATGCCGCTTACTTTTCCTGCTGCAAAGAAGTATAAGCAGGCAAATATAGCGTAGATGATAATCATCGGGATGGCGTAGAATAGACAGACAATATTAACGCGCCATCCTGAGAAGAACAGACCGAATCCGTTACCGATAGTCGGGAAGGAATCACTTCGTATGAGGCGGTATAAGAATCCCTGGAATAATGGAACAATGAATAAACACAGGAATGCAAATACGACTGCACAGAACTGAAGGATATGGGAGATTCCTGCCTCAGTGAACCCGTAGTTGTCATTTACAAAGAAAGAAACCAGAATCGGTTTTACAATCAGCTGAAGTATAATTGTTGCTGCCACTCCTCCGAGTATAGCCGGTACGAGGAGCAGAAGGAATAATTTTATCCAGGTAGGGAAATTCGAAAATCCGAAGAGGGCTTTCTTCACATCTCCGAATGCTTTTGAGATTAGTTCTGCATGTTCCATATATTACCTATTAGATTGTCTCTGAAGGATTATATTTTGTTCGGATGATTCTTTGTAAATCCCTCTGATTCCCGCTGATTCGTCTGGAACTCTGCCGCCGGCGCAGACTCATCTGCCGGGTGTACATATAGCTATGTAAATCAATATGTGGTTTATATCTGCACAATTTCGTCCGCAAAATGGCGCAGAACAGCGTATCTGCGCATCAGTTCCGGTCAGAATCCGTCAGGAACGGCATCTTTTCCGGCATTTCCGGAGACAGCACTATTTCATCCTCTCTTTTTATCTCATTGCGATTCCCATATAAGAGTACATTATGCGCTACTATGAAAAACCGGACGCTCTGGTAATCCGCGGGAACTTCCGCGCCGTAAGCAGCGGCGCGGCCGGCGGTCTTGCTGATGTCAGTACGATTCTCAGCGTCTCGGTTCCGCCTGCGTTTTCTGAGGATGCAGAACGGTGGATTGAGCGCATCTCACAGAAGTACGGTTTTTTATCGCCGCAGTTCGGACTCATTGCCGCAGTTCCGGTACAGAACACCTGTATCGCGCAGTATGATGAGATAACCGTATTCGCAGCGGCTGCCGTCTCGGAACGGAACCGCACGGTAAATATTATTGTGGTGTCTTCCGTCCCGCTTACTGATGCGGCGCTTCTCGGCGCACTGATGACGGCAACAGAGGCGAAGGTGAAGGTGCTCATGGAACGGAAAGTAGGCTCTGCATCTTTGTCTACCGATGCGGCAATTATCGCCTCTGAAAAAAATCCGGGTCCTGCCCTGGAGTTTGCAGGTCCTTTGACAGATATCGGCAGAAAAATCTCGCAGACGGTATCATTCGCCTTAAATGAGGCGCTTGCACGGTTCGATAATTATCTTCTCACGAACTGGGGTGTATCTCACGGATGGGCAGCCGGTTCCTGTGCGGCGCAGGTAAAGCGCAGCCGACCGTCCTTTTTTATCTACAGCAGATACGGCGGAGATCACTGGAACGAGTGGCTCCCGGAAGGCTGTCCGTATTACCCCTGCCATAACTTTGAAGGGCAGGTCTGTACCTACTGCTATTGTCCCGTCTATCCCTGTCGCGACAGAGAGTTCTCTGAAGAGATTGATACGCCGAGGGGTAAAATCTGGAGCTGTCAGGACTGCCGGTTCATTCACGAACCTGCAGTTGCACATCATCTGCAGCGTAATCCTGAAGCAGCACATGCCGAGCTGAAAGAGGTATGGAAGCGTGTGTCCCGGAATGATACGAGGTGTTTCCGGTGATGTATCTCGGAATTGACGATACCGACTCGCCTGACGGCATGTGTACGACCTACCTCGGTGCGCTTGCTGCAAAACGCCTCTCAGATGAAGGGTGTATTGTCAAACGGATGTGTTTAATCCGTCTAAATCCGAATGTTCCTTGGAAAACGCGGGGAAATGCCGGAATATGTATTGAACTCGAAGGAAACAAAGAGTTAATCGAACAAACTATATGTGAGTTTATTGAAAAGTATGCACAGTTCGATTGTGAGAATACAAACCCCGGATTTGTGCTTGTTTCAGAGAAGCCGCCGGCTGATTTCTACTATCGTGCACTTACGTCGTTCTGTACGGTGGAAGAAGCCGAGGTAGTTTTGAAACAGATTGGAGCTGTCTATCGCGGCTGGAAAAACCGCCGCGGCTTAATCGGATCTCTTGCCGCTGTATCTGCCGTCCTTCCGGACAAAACGTATGAGTATCTTTCCTACCGGCTGCCGGAAGTTTTCAAAACGCCGCGTGTTTTCGATGCGGAATCGTTTAAGCAGAGCGCGGAAGAAACTGCGCCGCATACCTGGGACACCTGGGATTTTTCTGCAGACAAAGCAGTGTGTCTTCCGCACGGAAAAGACCCGGTTCTCTACGGAATCCGCGGAGAATCGCCGGAATGGGTGGAAAAAGCGGTGTCATATCTGAAATCCGAGCCTGAATCGCTTCATGTAATCTGGGAAACAAACCAAGGAACTGATGCGCACATGCTTCCTTTCGAAGGAGAATTCCTGGAAGGCAGGTCCTACATCTACTCCGGCGAGGTCATCGGCTATCCTGTCGAACATCGCGGCGGGCATGTCTCCGTCGCTCTTTCCGATGTCGAATGCTTCGCGTTTGAGCCGACCAAATCATTCAGAGAATACGTCCGTGCACTGATTCTCGGGGATAAAATCACGGTTTACGGCAGTTATCTGCACGGAATTCTGCATTTCGAAAAGTTCTCACTCAACGAAGCAGCGCTTCTGGAAAACAGAACTGCTCCGCGGTGTCCGGTTTGCGGCGGCAAAATGACCTCTGCCGGATATAAGAAAGGGTACAAATGCCGTTCCTGTTCGGCGCGTGTGCGTGAACTGTCTTAT
>DALTWQ010000065.1 GCA_029987025.1 Methanocorpusculum sp.
GAAGCGAGCATCCGTGTGTAATCCGTGACATCCGTGTCTGGGGAGAGCATACACACTGAAATACTTTAGTTCACACAAAAAATCGAAGAACAAAAAAAGAATTATTCCTGTTTTTTAGCCTGCTTCTTTCTAATCGGGTTGACACCGACATTCTTCTTGACAACGGTCAGTGCAAGCAGAGTCAGATAGGCAATAAACACAAGGAAAGCCGCTACATAGCCGAACGGATTCGGGATGAAGGTCGGAAGCCAGACAAGCATTACACCGAAAATGATGATTGCGGTAATTCCGATAATGATATCAAATATCCAGTCAGTTCTCATAAGTGTATACATATACGATGTAAAGCCTTTTATCAGTTTTGGAAACGCATTACTAATCATGAATAAATCAGAAGCTGTTTCGCTCTTAAAAGAGCACGTCAAAACAGAATCACTTCTTCATCACTGCTTATCAACTGCAGCAGTAATGAAAGGGCTTGCAAAAGAACTCGGAGAGGATGAAAATCTATGGGAACTCATCGGCATTCTCCATGACATTGACTACGAGGAAATCAATGAGGACATGACTGTGCACGGCATCCGGGGCGCAGAAATTCTCAGTGCCGCAGGCATTCCTGCAGAAATCACTGAACCGGTCCGAAAACACAATCACCTCATCTTCGGCAGAAACTACACCGAAAAGGTTGACATCTGTCTGCAGACCGCTGACAGTGTATCGGGATTAATTATCGCCTGCGCAAAGGTAAAAGGAGGCAGTGTCTCTGATGTTGCAGTCAAATCCGTTGTAAAAAAGTACAAAACCCCGTCTTTTGCCGCCGGCTGCGACCGTGAACGCATTGCATCAACAGATTCCCTCGTCGAACGTGAGAAGATGTATGATATTGCAATCCGCGAAATTACAGAAATCAAAGACGAGTTAGGACTTACATGACCGCAGGAGATCAGTCCGAGGTACTGCGTGCCCTGCAGAAAGCAACCGGACGTACAGAAAACGTTCTGCGCTACATCACACCGAAAGGCGGAATTTCCATGGCATATGCAGCATCTGATGCCCGCGATGAAAAAGGCGTTGCCGTATTTTCTGAAGGAAGTATAGGATTCGGTGTTGATGAACCCATATCCCGTATAATTCTTACTGTCCGCCGGTTCAATCCGGAGATTCGCGCGGCAGGGTGCATCAAACTCAACGATGACATCAAAGAAACCGTAAAGGAATTATTCATTGATGTTGCTGAGTATGATGCCGCAAAGTTTCCGAAGGGAATCTCTACCATGGAGTGGGGGATGAACTTTGTCTGCAGAAACAGAAACTCGCGCGGAGATAAAACCGATGATGATGAAGACGGAGTGCCTGCTGCAGTGTGTGTTGAAAATGCCTCTGAAAAAGGCGGATGCATCTATATTTTCGGTGAAACTCCGGACGATGTTGCAAACAGAATCTTTATCATAAGTGAACGACTAACATTATAAGGAATTTCAAGAGGATTATATCATGGGAATTAAACCAAGTTATATCAAAACAATGGGCGAAGGCCTGTTAGAACAGTACCCGGCAAGCTTCAACGGAAACTTCGAAGACAACAAGAAAGTCGTCGGTGAAGTCACCACTATCCAGAGCAAGACCATCAGAAACCGCGTTGCAGGAAACATCACCCGCAAAGTGAACACTGCAAAGCGCCAGCACTAAATTATCCCCACCCCCATACATTTTAATCTCACCGCTGAAAGCGTAAGCGGTGGACTGTTTTTCTGTAATTTCCAAGTGAGTTGTCCAGTTCACTTCATAAACACTATAATAACTCACGACCAATATGTAAGGTATACTTGGAAGGAAAGGAAGCATGGTCAATCCATTCATTACCATACAAAACCTCTGCATGGACTTTCCCGAGTCCGGAGAGGAATCTGATAAAAATCAGAAGATGGTCCGAGTCTTAGACAACATCAGTCTGGAAATAGCTGAAGGAGAGATTGTTGGAATTATCGGCAGAAGCGGCTGCGGTAAATCCGTACTCATCCATCTGCTCCGCGGAATTGACTCCGCCCCGACTGAGGGTAAAATCATCTACCACATCTCGCGCTGCAGTAAATGCGGAAGAATCGAGTTCCAGAGTAAAGCAGGAGAGAACTGTCCTGTATGCGACGGAAAACTCGAAGCACTTGATGTGGACTTCTGGAACCCCAAAAACGAGGGGCTTAAAGATGCAATTATGCACCGCACCTCGCTTATGTTCCAGCGTACCTTCGCTTTATACGGCGATGACCGCGTTATCGACAACGTGATGCGGGCCCTTGATGATGTTAACTACCCGGCAGACAAAGCCATAGGTCGTGCCATCGACCTTTTAGAGGAGGTTCACTTAGGCCACCGCTTAACACATGTTGCACGTGACTTATCCGGCGGAGAAAAACAGCGTGTTGTATTAGCACGTCAGTTAGCCCGTGAACCGTTCTTCCTCTTTGCAGATGAACCGACAGGCACTCTGGATACCAAAACCGCTCAGATTGTGCACGGCCTTTTAAAGCAGGCAGCAAAGAACCTGAATATGGGAATGGTTATCACATCTCACTTCTCGCAGGTTTTAGAGGAAGCCTGTGACCGTGCAGTGTTCTTAGACGACGGAAAGATTTCAAAAGTAGGATCTCCTGAAGAAATCATCGAAGAGTTCATGAAGGGCTGCAAAGATGATTCTGTCTACGTTGCACAGGAACTTGGAGGACCTATTGTCCGGGCCAAAGACGTGCACAAGAAGTTCATCGCCGTCGACCGCGGAGTTATCAATGCAGTAAACGGCGTTACGTTCGAAATCAATGAGCGTGAAGTCTTTGGAGTAATCGGTGTTTCCGGCGGAGGAAAGACGACAATGGCACGCATGATTGCCGGAATCTATGAGCCGACAAGCGGTTCCCTTGAAGTCCGTGTCGGTGATGACTGGGTTGATATGAAAAAACCCGGATTTGATAACCGCGGACGCGCAAAACAGTACATCGGACTTCTGCACCAGGAGTACGACTTATACCCGCACAGAACTATCATCGACAACTTAACTGATGCAATAGGTCTTGAGTTTCCGAAAGAGCTTGCTGTCAGGAAGGCCATGATTACGCTTAAGATGGCAGGATTTACCGAAAAGAAGGCACGTGACGTCTTAAACCGCTACCCGCCTTCGTTATCCGAGGGTGAAAAGCACCGTGTTGCACTCGCCCAGATTTTAATCCGTGAGCCGCGTATCATTCTTCTTGACGAACCGACCGGAACTATGGACCCCATTACCAAGGTCGACGTCAAGCACTCCATTCTTCATGCACGTGAAGAGATGGATGAGACCTTCGTCATTGTGTCCCACGATATGGAGTTCATCCGCGATGTCTGTGACCGCTGTATGTTCATGAGGGACGGCGAAATTGTGGCCATCGGTGAAACCCAGGAAATCTTAAAGAACTTATCCGAAGCGGAACTGATTACCATGCACGAGGCAGTCACCCGCGAACGCGAGCGCGTCGAGATGGGTGTTGCAAAGAAGGCAACCCTTTCCGGCGGAGCGCCGGAAGGTGAAAAAGACGAAAACGCCATACACGAGACAACAGACGAAATGTTTGAGATGTAATAGAGATGACAGATTATCACCTCATTGTAAACGGCGAAGCAGTTACCGCGAAAAAGGGAACAGCAATCTCCGCTCTTCTTCCGGACCATCCGAAAGGAGCTGCAGTTGTTCTCTTAAAGCCGGTGACAGCCGCCGCAGAAAAAACCTCGCGTATGCGTCTTAAAACGACAGCAGGCGATGTGGTCATTGAACTCTTCAAAGGAGTTTCATTCCCCAAAGTCTCTGCCGAAGAACTGCGTGTCCATTTCGAGGACAAAAACGCAGCAGCGTTCGGACCATTCGCCGCGGAGTTTACTCCTGCAATGGAGTCATTCCGTTTCCCGCCGGGAGCTGTCTTTTTAGGCTCAGGCGGATATGATTCAGCACATTCGTACCTGATGTTTTCCAAAATGGAGCACCGCGCAGACCACGGAACTGCTGCAGACGGAAACATCATCGGAAAAGTAATCTTCGGTCTCGGCATCATGAACCGCTGGAAGCACGGCGATTCGGTGCTGAGCATCGAGCAGGTGTTCTCGTCCGTTGACGCAGACAACGCAGAAGTCATTACCGACCTTTCCCGCAAAGCAGAAGACGGCATGCAGATATTTTCAAAGCTGACCATTACTGCTGAAGGTTATGCTGAAAATCCTGCAGAGATTTCTGTTGACTGTGCAGAATCCGTTGACCATCTGCTCTTCGTCTTAAAAGACGGACGCTATATAATAGACCGTGCGGCATCTACCTACATACGTGACCATGCTGAAGGTATGCTGCCGGTTTCCCAGGAAGTACAGAAAGCGCGCCGTGAAGGTGTCGTTACCGCACGAACCAAAGGAAAGAGTTCAGGCGCTATCTACATCTACACTGCAGACATCCCAAGCCATCCGGCACATACCAAAGTGGGCACAGTCACCTCGGGAATTGAACTTGCCCGCTTTGCAAAGCTGGGAAATACGCTTCAGACTGTCTTAGAACCGCCGTTAATTGACCTGCGCGGCATGCTCTTAAAAGACGCTGTTGCAGCAGCAAAAGCACGCAATCTTAAAGTAATGGCAGACAACCGTGATGTCGAGTCGCGTATTGTTATCGACCAGAAACCTGCAACAACCCTTGAGGTCCTGAAAGAAGGAAAGGTTTCCTTATACACGATGGCGCTGGAGAATGTTATTGACATCACCTTAGACTACGAACATGCACCGCGGACAGTTGATTTGTTCAGAAGAGTTACCAATCTGAAACGGTATCCGGTTGGAACCATGCCCTTCCTGATTAATGTGGATGATGAAGAGTATCTCTTCAAACCTGAGTTCTCCAAAGGAACCAATATTATTCCGGAAAACTGCCCGACAAAGACGCCGGAAATCAATGACCTTGCGGTATCAAATGCATCCCGTCCGGCACACGGTATTGTGGGTGTGCGTCTTGCAAAGAATGATGAGTTCGGCCCGAGCGGCGAGCCGTTTTCAGGTACGAACATCATCGGAAAAGTCATTGATACTGACAAATTAAAGAACATGAAAGAAGGTTCGACCATCTACATCCGCGAGGTGAAGAAATGAAGACTTATACACCGGAGTACGTCGGAACCGTCACCAAATACGTCTTTGTTGATTCGCCCGACACAACGCCGCAGGATGTAGCAACTGCAGCATACGAAATCGCACAGGGTGTGATGGTTAAAGAGACCTGTTTCGGGTGTCAGATTACCGGCTCTCCTGAAGATGTGGGACGTATTGTTGACCATCTGCGAAGTATCGACCCGTACCGCATATTTGTAAAAGACCGCGGATTTCCGCCGGGAGATGCCAGACGCTGCCGTGCAAACTTAGGCGGCGCACGTCCCGGATACCTCGGACATGAGTTTGAGATGAAACTTGCACGCTTCATCTCCTACGGACTTGCCGAAGTGGACAAGATGACGCCAGCACAACTCAAAAAGGCCGCAGGAAAAACCCTTCCGGTTGAAGAAGACTTAGACGCAAACGTCTTGGAAAAAATATTTCTGGAGAAATAAATCATGGTAAAAGTATTCATATATCCGGCAACAAGTCTGATGCTTTCAGACCTTGTTTCCCGTTTCGGGCACACACCGTTAGGCTCGGCTGTTTCGATTCGTGAACATATCCAGACTCCGGGTTTTGATTCTCCGCCGCTGCAGATTACTTCAGAAGGTCCGCAGAAAGGACTGAAATGGGCAGCAGTCGAAGTTCCGTCCGGTATCCGCGGCAGAATGTCGTTATACGGACCCTTAGTAGAAGAGGCAGAGGCGGCAATTATCATCGATGAACCGGAGCTTTCTTTCGGCTGCATGGGTTGTGCAAGAACAAATGAACTGCTTGCCTTTATGCTCCGCGAAAAGGATATACCCAGACTCGAGCTGCGCTATCCGAAGAGCAAGGAAGAAGGTGTCACGTTCGTTGCACAGATTAAGAAGTTCTTATCCGAACTTCCGAAGGAGGAAAAGAAATGAGCGACAGACCAGTCCGTATTGCACAGATTACCTGCGGTGCAGAGTACAGCGGTATCCAGAACGAAATCACCAGTGCGGCTGAAACAGTAGGCGCACAGATGTTCTATCCGGATGTAGCCCTTGCAGATGTCAAGACCGCCTACAAAGAGTTCGGTCTTCCGGTAAAAAGCCCTGACTTAAAACTCGCTATCGCCCGCGCAAAAGCAGTTGTTGAGGGCAAAATCGAGGCAGACGGTATCTTTATTGCGAGCTGTTTCAGATGTGCGGAAGCGGCCATTGTCAGAAACGAACTGCGCCGCTACATTGTAGAAAACTCACATATCCCGGTTGTTTCCTACTCGTTTAACGAGCGCACCAGTTCATCAACTCTTCTGACCCGTCTTGAAGCGCTTTCCACTATTGCAAAGCGCCGCGAACTGATGGCACGTGAGGTCCAGGTAGGTATCACGATGGGTGTCGATTCAGGTTCATCTACAACCAAATGCGTCATCATGAAGGACAATGAGATTGTAGGTACCGGATGGAGACCGACAACCGAGGTTCTGAAGAGCGCTGATGAGGTTATTGCCCTGGCTCTTGAAGAGTCAGGTCTGAAGATGTCTGATATTGAAGCGATTGGAACAACCGGTTACGGAAGATTTTTGATCGGCAAACACCTGAATGCAGATTTAGTCCAGGAAGAACTGACGGTAAACTCGAAAGGTGCAGTCTATCTCGCAGACGCACAGAGAGGCTTTGCCACGGTTATTGATATTGGCGGAATGGATAACAAGGCAATCAGTGTCAATGACGGCATCCCGGGATCTTTTACCATGGGTGGTATCTGTGCAGGTGCATCCGGAAGATTCCTTGAGATGACATCAAAGCGTCTGGGTGTTGATATCACCGAGCTTGGCGCTCTTTCCATGAAGAGCGAAGGCGGCGAAGGTGTTCCGATGAACAGTTACTGTATCGTCTTCGGAACCCAGTCGTTAGTCAACGCTCTTGCCGCCGGCTACAAGCGTGAAGACGTTGCTGCAGCGGCCTGTCACTCGGTTGCCCAGCAGGTCTATGAGCAGCAGCTGCAGGAAGTCGATA
>DALTWQ010000066.1 GCA_029987025.1 Methanocorpusculum sp.
TTTGCCCAGAACTTGTACTCGAAGAGTGCAAGCGGGATTGTTACAAGAATTAAGATGATGATTCCGATTACCGGGATTACACAGATGAGTGAAAGGATGAAGTAGATAATCAGGGTGATGATGATTAAGACAATGTAGGAGAGAATGTACTTTCCAAATCCTGCCTTTGAAATCATACCGAAGATTTCAGAGAATCTGAATGCTGCACCGAATCCGTTGCGTGCGAAGTTTACTTCTGCCGGGACTGCAACAAATCCTAAGATTACTGCTGCAATAATTGCAACGATGATTCCGATGCTTCCAAGAATTGCTGCTCCAATTTCACCTGCATTTCCGCCTGCCATTGCCGGGATTAATGCAAGTCCGCCGAAGATGGCGAAGAGAATAATCGGGATAAGCATGTAGATAAGCGCGATTACAAAGGAGAGAAGTCCTCTGATGAATGACTTGCCTGCGCCTGTGAAGTCCGGCTTTTCTCCTCTGAATACCTTCAGGAAGATACCCATCGGAATAAAGAAGACAATCGGGATAATGCATGTGATAAACAGTGCTAACATGCGTAAGAATCCTTTGAATCCGTCGCCGTAGCATTCACGGAAACCGAATTTAAAGGAAGCTCCTACATTTTCAAAGATTCCAACCATAGTTAATAACCTCACGATTAGGTGATGAGATACTATTTGACTCTCTTGTTTATAAATATTCTGTGAAAAAGGAAGAGAATTCAAAAAAGAAGAAAGTGATTAATCACCCTCTATCAACTCAATAATCTTACAGAACCGCAGCAGATTCTTCGAGTAACGGAATCAGTGCAACCGTGAAAGCCAGAATGAAGACAATCAGAAGAATTGCAAGAACAATAGCAACAATACCAAGCACAATACCTGCAATTGAAAATCCTTTCACGCCCTCTTTCTTATTCATCGCGATAGCGCCGAAAACAATAGCCAGGATACTCGGAATAATCGTAAACGAACAGATACCAAGAACGCCTAACACAAGTGAAGCAATAGAAAATGCGCACTTGGATTCATCATAAACTTTAACTTCATCAGTCATAGTAAACAGATACGTGCGCAGGCATAATAAAAATGTCCGTAAATGCAAAATCAGACATCCGGTCTGAAAACATAAACCACCCTTTATAACCAATTACCCCCAACAAGTAAAGACATCAATGCTCCGGAACAAAAACAGCCGCCTCTATCACTACCTCTTAATGATACTCGCAGCGGCAGCTGTCTTCATGGACTACCTCGACACCAGCATCGTATCAATAGCACTTCCGGAAATCTCCTCTGACTTCAATGTAAGCAGTACATCATCCTCCTGGGTTCTTATCTCCTACCTGCTCTCGCTGGGATGCTCACTTCTCATATTCGGAAAACTCGCAGACAGAACAGGAAAATACAAACTCATCTTCACCGCAGGATTCATCCTATTTACCATCGCATCACTCTTCTGCGGAACAGCCCCCTCACTAACTGTCCTTATCATCTTCCGCTTCGTTCAGGGATTTGCAGCAGCACTGATGGTATCAACTGCCACAACCATAATTAATCTCCATCTGCCTGAAAAAATGCAGGCAATCGCAGCAGGCGTCATTGCAACCGGCGGGGGTGCCGCTCTTGCAGCAGGCCCCGGCATAGGCGGACTGATTACCGAGTTCATCTCATGGAACTGGATCTTCTACATCAATATCCCGATTGGAATCCTCGGCGTGCTTGGCGCAGTTCTTCTTATTCCAAAAGATGTCCGCCGCGAAAAACCAAATACAAAATTCGACGGCACAGGCGCAGCACTGCTTACCATAACCCTCTTCTCGCTTCTTGCAGGCCTTGAATTCGGCGCACAGGAAAGCTGGCCATTCTACAGCATCATCCTAATCTGCGCTGCCCCGGTCTTCGGATTTCTCTTCATACGTCACGAACTCCGCTCCAAAGACCCCGTTCTTCCCGCGAAACTATTCAAAAACAGAACCGTAATGTTCGCATCGCTCTCCACCCTCTTAGTAACCCTCGTCTACATCGGACTGCTTTACGTCCTGCCGTTCTATTTCACCGGAATCGGCCTTGCGATAGGTCTTACCGGCCTTATCATGCTGATACCGCCGGTCTGTCTTGCGGTAATGGGAATACCATCCGGCGCTCTTACCATAAAATTCGGCTGTAAAAAACTCTGTAACATCGCAACCCTTCTGCTCACGGCAGGAATTATCCTTCTTGCCGCAGGAATTTTCACCTTCATGCCGGTACTGATTCTTGCAGGACTTATTGTAACCGGTATCGGAAACGGATTAAACGAGGGTCCGAGCATCAGAAGAATCACCGTCCACAGCCCGCTCGAACTGCAGGGCTCATCCGGCGGACTGGTGTTTACCGTCATGAACGTCGGATGTGTCTTAGGTGTCGCACTCTACTCAGTAACCGCGGCAGCTGCCTCGGGAAGCACTGAGTTTACCACATTCGGCATAGCAGTATCCTGCGCCGCAGCAGCGGTGTTTGCCGTACTCGCATACATCACATCACGTGCCGCAAAAGATACAATTAAGGCGTAATTTTTGAAAAAAGGAACTATCCAACCCTCTCCGATGAAATATTTTAGGTATATCCCTGATATTGAAGATTGCCAAAGAACGCGAATCTCCGCGAATCTCACGCAAATCGCAGCCCTATTCACGGCACCAGTTCCCGCTTATCGCGGGGTGCCGCGGGCTTCTGAAATTGTTTATTACTGAAATTAGATGTTCGATGGACACCTCTGCGAGCCGCCCGCACCCGCGATATATGAGAGCCGCAGGCTCGAAGCTGAAGCAGGCCGAAGGCATGCGTCCCGTGTAATCCGTGTCTGGGGATAGCCTACACACTAACAAGATAGATAAAACTTTAGTTCGCACTAACCGCCGGAACATCAGACAGACCGCTGAATAATTACAATTACTCTTTTCTCAGCAGCTCCACATCCATAGCCAGCCGCCAGACATTCTTCTTCGACCGGTGAGACTGACCTGCGATAAGCATCATCCGCTCTTCGATTCTGATGCGCCGGGAACCCTTCGCCAGGTTATCAGCATGAGCGACTATTTTTTCCTCAATCGTCTTCGGCACACAGTTCTTCGGCGGAAGACCTAACAGAACGCAGTCATCCTCGGAAAGTCCTGCTCCTGTATGATTCTGAATGATATCACAAATTTCAGACGAAAGACCGAGCTCCTCTGCAAGAGCAGCCCCGACACCCGCATGCTGAATCGAGTGCGTCTTTGACCGCCCCAAATCATGCAGCATCGCACCGGAATGTACAAGTGCCGCATTGACACCCAACCCCGCATAGCCGTCTGCAATCTCGGCAGTTTTCTTACAGTGAGATACAACACCGGCATCACAGCCGGCAGAAAAAAGAATGGATTCTTCGTCCATCAAAGAAATTATTCCTTTGAAAGCTCTTTGTTTATTTTACCAATACGCTTTTCAAGAGCGGAAAGCAGCAGTTCGTCATCGAAATGCGCCATATTTTCACCGCACCCGGGGCAGACAAAGTTCAGCGTCATTGCATCGTTGAAGGTAAGCATCTTGCCGCATGCCGGGCACTGATAGAAGTCATTATTCTTATCGAACTTCAGGCGTGCAGATAACTTCTCGGAAACAACAGCCATCTCGGACTCAAGAACAGAATCAATGTTTTCCATCTTGAGAACCCACAGGTATGTGAGCCATCCGGTTTCGTTATTCTTGATTCTGCGGTACTCTGCAAGACGCTTCTCATAGAGATTGTATAATGCGTGACGGACAGCGTTGAGGTTGATTCCGGTAATCTCGGCAATCTCTTCATCGCTGTGTTCCTCATTCGGACAGGTGATGACCAGGGAGATGCCTTCCTCACCGACAAGTTTGAGAAGATATTGATAGATTGCCGGATTTTCGAGATCCTTCTTGGTTAATGAAGTCATTGGTTTATATATTGAACGGCAAGACTAATATTTTTATCCAGCGCGGAAGATGCCTCTTCAACGGTCTTTCCATACCCGACAACCGAGCAGAGAACCTCGCCTTTCTCAAAATACGTCCCGGGGAAGGGGATATCTGTGAGGAAACCCGAGAGGCAAAGCATATCGCGCTTCAGCATAAAGTCCTCAGGAGCTGTCAGAATCTTTCGGACGGCATACTGCTCAGGACTCTTCAGCTGCTGCGGAAGGTGTCCTTCGCAGGCGTTTTTATGCAGGGCAAAGAGGTTTTCACCGAGAGCAGCCTCAACAGTTTCAAGCGTTCCCTGAAACCGCGGGTTTACCTCGATTGCATAAGCCTCGCTTTCAGTCAGCACAAAATCAATTCCTATACAGCCGGCGCATCCTGATGCTGCAGCAATTTTCTGCCCCAGCTCTTTCATCCGCTCCGCCATCGGATGCGGGCACGGGGTAATTGAGCCTGAAAACGCATAGGGGCAGAAATCTCCGCCGCGCAGAATCTGCTGATTGGTTGTAAGAACACATGCCTCGCCGGAAGGAGTTACCAGACAGCAGACTGAGGCAGGCATTCCTTCGATAAACTCCTGCAGAATGTAAGGATCTCCTTCGACAAACTCCTGCCAGAGAGCAAGTTCCTCATCGGAATGAACAACCGCATTACGCCATCCTCCCGCACCGCCGGTTGTCTTCGCCATCGCAGGATACATTCCCTTTTCTAACTTCTTCGGAACCGGAACCCCGAGCGACTCGAAAAACTCCTGCGTCGCTGCCTTGTTCATGAACTTTTCTGCCGCAGCAGGGGTTGTTCCAAGCCGGTTTTCGAACGCAAGAAGCTCAGCGCCTGAGGTGGTTACCACATAATCCGGATGATACTTCAAAATCAGCTCCTCTGCGGCGAACGGGAGCTCATCAAGCTCATCAAAGGCTCTGTGGTCTGCGGTGCAGGTAAGTAAATCCTGATCGCAGAAATGGTCTGCCGCATAGACCGTATATCCTGCAGCGGCAGCTGATGCTGCAACATGCCTTGTAGTGTATCCGGCAACGAGGACCGATTTACTCATGCGGCTTCTCGTGCTTAATGGTGGTCTTTCCGACCTTTGTCGGAATTACCTCGATGTCGGCATTGTCGAAGGAAAGTTCAAGCTCGCGTCCTTCGTAGAGATGATCGAGAAATAATGCAAGAGCAGAGATTTCCGAGTGGGGCTGATTTGCAACTGCGACGTTGTAATCCGCAAGTTCGTACATCTCCCCGGGTACTTTTTCAGCACCTACGACAACAAGAATCTTTTCTTCTTTTCTGATTTCCGGAACAACATCCTGCAGACGAAGTCCGTACATCGTTAAGTGAACAACTTTTCCGCCGTCGTTTTTAAATTTGCGGATAAAGGACTTCCACTTCACATTGTTTTCGCAGAAGTAGCCGCCGCCGAAACGGTTTGATACATCGGTTATGCTGTCTGATACTTTCTGGTCGTCTGCGGCGAGATACATGCCGGAAGCACCGAGAGCGCGGGAAGAAAGCCCCACATGAGTTGTTACACGCTGGTCGCGTTCGGGGCGGTGACCTATACGCAGGACATAAGATACTGGTTGTAAATTCATTTTCTCACTTTGATTACGCCGTTTTCGATATAGATGCCGAAGTCGTCTTCCGGTTCTGCCGCTTTGGATGACGAACCGCCGCAAAGAGTACTTGCAATCAGGAAGTCGTTGATGGATAAGGGGCAGATGACGTCTCCGCTGCACTGCACAAGGCGTATCTTTTCAAGCCGCGCAGCAGATGCCAGAACTTCGTCTCTGGTCATGCCTGACTGCTGAATCAGGTCGTCAACTGATATGCCCTCGTCAGGTATCAGATGATAGAGTTTCCAGTCAGCATCTTCATCATTCATATCTACAGATTGGCGCGGGGCTGATATAAGGATACTTACCTGAGGGGTAGAAATAATCCGCAGCATCTCATCTCCGTTTATGACTCTGCATAATTTGGAGTTGAACTCCAAAATTATCAGATAACTATTCATCCACCATATCTTTAATCCGTCATCACCGCCAACACTAACAGTACATGTTTTCCAGCACTGAAAACGAACTTGCAGCCATAGCAGATTCTCTTTACGAGCAGTCGGATGATGACGACATAAAAATGGCAGAACTTCTCCATGAACTGCCCGAAGAAACAGCACACACCCTTCTCACCTCAAACCTGACGAACGCGGTGCAGGCATACATCTATGCGTTCAACGAAGTTCCTGATAATGACCTCTATGACCTGCTTCTGCTAAACCCATCGTATATGCTTAACCGGGGCATCGTTCTTAAGTCGGAAGAACTCGCAGAAATTGTGTTCGGATATGATAAAACACGCAGGAAGTTTCTGATTGCAGTCAATGACGGCGAGAGAATTGCTGCGGCGTTCGAAGGAGAAGGCGCACTGGAAAAAGCAGCTGCGTGGGTGCGGGAAAACTGCGCGGAATAATATTTTTGGCTCTTCGGCATTTAGTGTGAACTAAAGTTTTTCAGTGGGTCTTTCATCCCAAAAGAGGGAATGATATTCTTTCAGCGCGTAGGCTATCCCCAGACACGGATGTCACGGATTACACACGGATGCGGCCTTCGGCCGCGTCGCAGGCAATGCCTGCGACCTCACGGATGAAAAAGAATAATCAATAACTCTCTGTTCTCTCTTGAGTATGGTTTATTTCAAATCCTCTTGATTGGCGATTACATTTGGAGATACACACCTCAACAGGGTAGCAGGGTGATTTGTTGATTCTCCATAAATTGACAAAAATACACAATAATCAGATTCTTCTCTATCCGTGAAGGCTTGCGCATTGCGCAAGCCGCGGCCGAAGGCCGCATCCGTGTGTAATCCGCGACATCCGTGTCTGGGGATAGCCTACACACTGTAATTATATAATCTACCCCTTAATAAAGCACCTGCACACTGAAAAACTTTAGTTCACACTAAATGCCAAAGATCCACAAAAGACACTGACCCTGCAGCAGCTCAGCTCCCTATCCGGCGAACAATTCTCTCTCTAAAACGTCTGCGGACGTTTTTTCATCTCTTTTTTCTGCCGGAAATACGCAACCGC
>DALTWQ010000067.1 GCA_029987025.1 Methanocorpusculum sp.
GCATTACCTGCTTTTTCCTCAGAAACAGCAGGTTCCTCTTTTTCCGGCAGCGGCGGAGGCGGCCGGTTCGCAGGTCGGCCGCAGGCCCAGAGGTTTTTGACCATCGAAGCGGGGATTCCTTTGTCGTCCTTTCGTAAGGGGTAAAGTCCCTCAGGGAAATCCTGAGGCAGGAAGAACTTATGAGGTGCATTCCCCAGACCTTCGATTCTGATGCCCAGATACTCGGTCTTTTCCTCTTCAGTGAATGCTGTTCCTTCCATCAAATCAGTGATTGTCGGAAGAACAGGGTTTGACTTCGGCACATCAAGCGAGAAGACAACAACCGTCTCTGCACCTGCTTCACCGCCGTAGATGGTAAAGATATACTGTACGCGGAGATTTTCATCATCGCGTCCTTTGTCGTATCCTGAGATACAGCATAAGTGCGGGTATGAGATGCTCATTAAAGCCTCTGCCGCCTGATGAACTGCTGATTTGTCAATCGTAATCCAGATGTTTCTGTTTTCCCGCTTTTTCACACCCTCTGTTCGAATCTGCACACGGGAATCAAGGAATGATTTTCCTAACTTTTTCTGCAGCGTGCTGATGATTTCTTCAGGAGATAAGATGGTCATTTTTCCGCCTCCAGACGTTCAAGTTTTGCAATTGCTGTAACAACACCGTTAATTATCGCTTCAGGTCTCGGTGCACATCCCGGCACATAGACATCGACCGGAATAATCTGGTCGACAGGTCCTGCCAGATTGTACGAGTCGGAGAAAACGCCTCCGGACTGTGCACAGGTGCCTACTGCCATAACAACCTTCGGAGACGGCATCTGCGCATAGACGCGGCGAAGCCGGTCTTCCATCTGTTTGGTAACAGGACCTGTTACGAGAAGCACATCCGCGTGACGTGGTGTTCCCACAAGCTTTACGCCGAAACGTTCTGGGTCGTATCTCGGCGTCAGTGTTGCAACAATTTCAATATCGCAGCCGTTGCAGGAACCTGCGTTGAAATGGAACACCCACAGGGATTTCGTTAATGCCGTCATATGAGAATCACCACCACGAAGATAATAACCAGCCCTATCAGGAACCAGCCGATGTAGTCATTCAGGACGCCGGAATGGATGGGAACCAGTTTATCATAGTAACCCTTCAATGCGCGGGTAAATCCGTAGTAGAGGTTTCCTCCGCGGACGTGGGTGTCTGATGCAGACGGCTCATCATTTCCGGAAAGGTAGGGTTTGGTCTGCTCGGTCTCCTTATCATAATCCTTTCTTCCGAACTTCAGAATGATACAGGATATGAGAAGGGCAGCTGCCATTACCACAATCCATACGAGCGGATTCCAGAATCCGAAACCTGTTGAAAGAAGCCCTATCATAATCCGCCTCCGAGAACTGCTGAAATATATGTGCCGCTGTTAAGCAGTGCATCTGCTGCAGGAGCCACCAGCGTGTCAACGAAGAAGCCCGGGAAGATACCAAGAACCACAACGAAGACGGTAAGAATAATCATACCGGCAATCATCGGTTTTGGTGCTTCCTTTACTGCTGCAAACTCGGTCTGCTTCGGACCGAGGAACAGCGAGTGGAACACCTTCATAAACGATGCCAGGGTTAAGATACTGACAACCATGGCGATGATGGATAATACCGGGCTGAAGGCAAACACAGACTCGTAAATCATCAGTTTGCTTGCGAATCCGTTAAACGGCGGAATTCCGGCGATTGCTAAGGCCCCAATCAGGAAGAAGACCATTGTCCACTTCATATTGTGTCCGAGACCGCCGAGCTTGCTGATGCTCCAGACACCGGTGCGGTAGATAACAGCACCTACGGCGAGGAACAGGAGTCCCTTGTACATCGCGTGGTTGAAGATATGGAACAGACCTCCCTCCATGGCTGTTGTACCGTACGCGGCAAGGGCTGCTGCATCATGCAGAACACATAAACAGACACCGACGCCAAGAAGCATATAGCCTGTCTGGGACACCGCGTGGTAGGCAAGAAGACGTTTTACATCCTTCTGCGGAAGAGCCATGGTAACTCCTATCACCATTGAAAGAAGGCCGAGAATAATAACAACCCATCCGACGGTTATCGTGTTGAAGACACCGTTGTAGACGGTAAAGAGGATTCTGAAGATTCCATACAGACCTGCCTGGGAGGCAACAATCATCAGAGCGGTAACGCCTGATGGTGCAACCGAGTATGCATCAGGTGTTGCAAAGTGGAACGGAACAGAACCTGCCTTCATGGCAAGGGCTGCAACGAACAGAACCAGAGCAGTGATGGTAATCGCGTTCGGTGCAATCTGCGAGGCGATGTAGGCCATGTTCAGCGAATCATACTGCGAATACAGAAGACCGATGCCTAAAAGGACCATCAGTCCGCCAATCGTATTTACGACAGCGTACTTGATTGCGCCTTCAACAGCGATTCCTCCTTTGCGGTGATATGAAACAAGCGCTGCTGCTGCAAGCGAGTTGATTTCGAGGAACACAAAGAAGTTGAACAGATCGCCTGTTGAAACCATGCCGAAGATACCGGCGGTTAAGAGCAGGAATAAGGTATAGCACTCGGTCTTTCCGCTTCTTTCCTTCTGAGATGCGGTAAGATACAGCATCGCGGCAACTGCCACAATCGAAGCAGAGATGAGCATGAAAGCGCCGAAGGCATCTATGGTGAAGATAATTCTGACAGGAATACCTGCGGAATCGACAACCGCCTGGGTACCTGCACCGACGCCGAAGACATACACAAGAGGACCTGTAATAAGAACACGCACTGCAGTTGCGATAGCGACAGCGGCAGATGCAAGAACTGCAAATATTGCCCACGGAGTTCTGACCTTAGGCAGGAATCTGCCGAAGAGCGGCGTTAAGAACGCTCCAAAGAGCGGAACGGCGATTAAGAGCGCCGGCAGGTTATCTAAGATGACGCTCATTTCTTCAGCCTCCTCATTTTATCGGTATTAACCGTACCGTACTTTTTCCAGATAACCATAATGAATCCGAGAATCATTGCCGTTGTTGCAACACCGATAACGATATTGGTAAGCGTAAGCGCCTGTACCGTCGGAAGAACCATGGCGGTGCTTGGAGCATTTGCAAAGATAGGAGCAACGCCTCCTTCACGGTAACCCAGGGACACAAGGAACAGATTTACCGCACCTTCGAGGATTCCAAGCGCCATAACCATCTTAATCATGTTGCGTTTGATAAGCATAATCAGAAATGCAATTCCTATGAGAACTGCAACCGCGATTAACGGTATTGCCATCATTTTGCATCACCTGCCTTTTCTTCGGCTTTCGCCTCAGCTGCATCGTCTTCAGCCTGTGTGGTCTCACGCAGTCCCTTAAACATGTACAGAACAACAACAGAAAGTGCGCCGAACACCTCGAATCCTATGGCGATATTTAAGACCGGAATAATACCTCCGGTCCAGAGGTCGCCTGCGGTAATGCCGTATGCTACAGCATTGCCGAAGAGTCCGCCTGAAGCGTTGAGCCAGTTTACGAGGAAACCGGATGCGGCAACAATTCCGGCAAGAGCTGTGCAGATGAAAAGAATCAGTCCGGCCGACTCGAAGAGCTTGATGTTTTTAACGGACGGCATGAATGATTCACCTTCGGCAAGTGCGAAACTTGCCGCAAGAAGCGCAACACCGGTTGCGATAATTGCCCCGCCCTGGAATCCTCCTCCCGGGGATAAGTGACCGTGGACAACTACATAGAATCCGAAGATGAAGATAATCGGAACAAGCAGCCGTGCCGCAGATTTGGCGATAGGTCCTGATGACATCAGTGCAGCCTCCTGAAAAGCATGATAATCGCCAGAACTGCAACGAACAGAACCGTCGCCTCACCCAATGTATCAAAACCGCGGTAGTCAAACACAATTGCAGTTACTGCGTTTGCAGAACCGGTCTCGACTTCCGTATTGTCGATGTAGTAGTCATCTGTGGCAGTCTCTGCCGGAGCGCCGAAGGTGATACCCAGAGCCGGAATCAGCACAATCACGAAAATGGCGACTGCAAGAATTATAGCGACAGGCTTTCCGATTGATATCGTATCTTTATCCATATCAGTCATCCTCCTGACGTTTTGTGCCTTTAATTGCGATGATAAAGATAACCGTGGAAATTCCTGCACCAATTGCGGCTTCTGCAATGGCTACATCAGGCGCCTGCAGAACAAAGAACTCAAGGGCTAAGAGGAAACTGAACGCGGCAAATGCGATAGAGGCTGCAATGAGGTCTTTAATCCAGAAGACTGCAGCCGCACAGACGACTGCGCCAATCAGGAAGAGGATATGAAGAATTATAAGCGGGTCCATTATTTTTTCTCCTCCTGTAAGGCGTTAACGGAAACTTTCGGAAGATGACCTGATTTGTGTGCTCCTCTTGCAATGATATGCGTCGAAGTTGTTGCCGTAATCAGGATGATTACAATCGCAAATGCGGCATGGAAGATGAAGTTCGTGTATCCGGCGTTTCCGGATGCAATCTCGTTTGCGGCAAAAACAATTACCCCTGCTGCTGCAAAGAGCAGACCGAAACTGCCGATTAATCCTGCGGCATGAACTCTGGTGTAGAAGTCCGGGAACCGGAATAATCCGATAACACCCAGTATGGAAAACACTGCAGAGATGATGAGGAGAATCAGAACAACAATCTCAATCATTTGATGCCTCCTGCAAGGTATTTGCTGATATAGATGGTCGCAACAAACGACAGCAGTGCATAGACTACGGCGATGTCGATAAAGATTGGTTCAGCAAATGCGGCGGATAATACAAACATCACAATGACAACGAGCACATTGATGACATCAAGTGCGAGCATTTTATCTGCGGACGTTTTTCCGGTAAGAAGCCTGATTACGGTTACCAGAATCAGTACTGCAAAAAGAATTGCAGATATGGTAAAGATAAAAGGCAGCTCAATCATTCGCAGATCCTCCTAATCCATGCGGCAAGGTTGATGATGTTGAAAATCTTTTTCGCTTCAACGGTTTTCTTCGGTTTTTCGCCGCCGTCGAGGAAATGGACGTAGAGCGATTTGTCATTCTCGTCAGCCTCAACGGTAAATGACCCCGGCTGATAGGTAAGTGACGCTGAAAGAAGCAGTTCTCCTAAATCTGTTTTCATCGGAGATTCCACTTTTCGTACCGCCGGGCGGATGTTTCGTCCGGAGATGATGCTCCATGCGACCTTGAGGTTCGAGATGGTGAGTTCAATTACGAACGGAATGATGTAGATGATTAACAGAATCCATCTGAGCGGATTAAACATTCGTGCCGCAGATGCAGGTACGAATTTTCTGCAGAGAAAACCTACGAGCAAAGCCAGAAGAAGACCTATGATAAGTTCAGGTACTGACCAGAGAAGAACTGCACTGGTTTCTGTTGCAGAACCTGCGGATAAAACCAGATAGATGATAAAAGCGGCTGACGCTGCAAGTGCAGCTGATGCAAGGCGTGTCATACGTCATCACCCATTGTCCAATACATAATTAGATGTGTCATCGGGTTACTTCCTAATGTGTAGAATAACATTGGTTTTATAGCATATAAAAGGATTCGAGTTAATCTGAGTGATTCATTGAGTGATGAAAGGATTTTGAAGATAAACGCCGGCAAAACTCAGGTTATGGAAATTACGGATGTGAAAAAAGAATTTTAAGGATTAACCCAACCCCTCAGGCTTTAGTTAACACGTAGCCGCCGCCTACGGAGTAGAGATACTCAGTGCTTCCGTCTTTACCGTAGACAAAATACTCCTGCTGCATAATTGCATCATAGTTTACCATGTACATCTTTTCATCTTCATCATACATCCAGTGAATAGGTGAAGTCGTCTTTGCAGTAGATACTGTCCCGGTATTTCCTGCATCGAAATGGTAAGTCATTACAATATCAGTTCCGTCATCAGTTGTGGAAAGGTAGTTCCAGTCCCCGAGAATGGCTGTATCTGTGTCTATATCATCACCGCTTACGCATCCGGCGGTAAGAACAGCAAGAACAAGAAGTAGAGCTGCTGCAGGTAATACGAATTTCATCAGGTGTTTTGCAGATGTGTTCATACGTAATTATTCGCTGTATCAGTATAAATACATCAAAGTCATCTCAAACCATTCATAAAACTTATCCCTCATTTAAGAGAATATCTATACATGGGATTCGAAATAGAGATAAAAGTCCGTGTTGCAAATCTTGAACCGATTGAAAACCGTCTCATTACAAGCGGTGCAGAGCTGATTGCAGACCAGGATGAGCATGACATCTACTTCAATGCGCCGCACAAAGATTTCGCACAGACCGATGAAGCACTGCGTCTGCGCTACGTGGAAAATCAGAAGTGCGGAAAAATAATGCCGCCCTGCATCACCTATAAAGGAGCAAAAGTGGGACGTGAGGGATTCAAGGCGCGTGAAGAGATTATCGTCGATGTATCCTCGGGCGAAGAGTTTGCCGTCATGCTTGAGCGGCTGAATTTCAGAAAAACCGCAGATGTCAATAAGCACCGTAAAATCTACCGTGTCAAAGGTGCTATCATCACTCTTGACCGCATCGAAGGTGTAGGGGTCTTTTCGGAAATCGAAGCGGATGCAGGACTATCTGCAGAAGAATCGATGGCTGTCATCGACAGACTCGCTGAAAAATACGGGATTACCGGAGAACGGCTTACCAAGTCCTATCTCGAAATTGTTCTTGAAGAAGCAGGAAAATAAGAGAGAATACTCCTGCAGCTCATTTTTTAAAATAATTCTATATTCAAAAAACAACGCACCGGGCGGGATTCGAACCCGCGTCCATGGCTCCGGAGGCCATAAGGATA
>DALTWQ010000068.1 GCA_029987025.1 Methanocorpusculum sp.
TGGTATCCGGTCATATGTACATTACTATTAGTTTTCTTTTAGCATAATATTTTTTACAGAGCTGCTTTTTCAGAAGTAATCCCGTACTGAATTGAATAATGGTGGTAAAAAAAGTATATTCTGCTTCTCAGAAGCAGTTACTTTGCTTTCTTCATCTGCTTAACTTCTTTAAAGAGGCGCTTGAACTCTTTTCCGATGTCGCTTATTTCAGTGCAGCCGTCCATGTAAATCTCTTTTAATGATTTGTTTCCGCCGAAGCGTTCCAGAAGTGCATCCTGTGCCGCAGGGTCTCTGACGGTGTCTCTTATTACCATATTGAAACGTCTGAGCGAGTTTCTCTGATACATCGCCTGGATTCTGAGAATTGCCAGAAGTTTTGCATAAAACTCTTTGTCATCAGTATCTGCAGATGGAACCGGAAGCGGGAAGACTTTTTCTTCGTCTTCTCCGGGTGTTGTGCCGTACTTTTCATCAACCTCATGTTTCCAGTCGATAGTGCTCTGGATTCTGTCAAGCATGGATGATGCTGCTTCGATTTTCTCCTGATTCATATTATAAAATGGGGTCTGCTGATATATATGAGTTCGGAAAAATATGAGTTCAAAAAATGATTGTAATATCTGATAAAATTTATTCCAGAATCCGCATCATGGGATATCCGTTTTCGAACTTAAGCCCTGCTTTGCAGGTTGCACCGTTGTAGTTCGTCTCAATAACTGCATCGTACATAGCGCCGGTTAACTCAGAGTATCCGAACGGATTTTCATTCATCAGCGAGCGGTCCAGGTGTACCTTGATGGATGTTACATACGGCTGAAGAGATACCGCACTTTCGATTGCCGCTTCTACTTTATCTGCAGTCGAACGGGAAATAGGGGTTCCGACAAACTGGTGATAGAGTGCCCCAAGCTTGATTGCCGCTTCAAATACTGCATTTTCTCTGTCTGTTGCCATAATAGTTACCTGATGTTTCGTATTATTTTCTAATTATACGTATTATACTAATTTAATTATGCCGTTTTTCGGAAGAATAACTTCGCCGCCGGCTCTCATACTGTCGATAGCCCGTTCAATTTCTTCTTTTGTGTAATTCATGCCGGTAAGATGCCTGTACACATCATCGAGCTTTGCTGTTTTCGTCGAATCCGCAAGTTCTTTAATTGCTTCCTTTAAATCACGGCGAAGAGTTCTTCCCGCCTTGGTAGTTGTTGATGCAATCTTATCAATGTCAAAGTTTCCGGTCTTTGCGTCGTAGGCAACCTGACGCAGACAGGCATCAACAATTTTTATGACGCGGGCAGCATCATCCATGGATACTTTGTCTGCAAGGCGGACACGTGCACTTGCTTCTGCGAGACGCACCAGTGCTTCCAGCTGACGTGCGGTAACCGGAACCGGCTTATCTGTACTTTCGTAGGCAACGCTTCTGAGTTTTCTGTAGTACTCGACAAGCGTGTTTTTCGCATCCTCTGCTAATATCGGGAAACACGTACGCTTCGCATATGCGAGATACTTGCGTAAAAGTTCCGCATCGATTTCAGCAGTGACCGGTTTGAGCAGTTCTTTGAAGTACTCGTCATCAGCACCTTTGATGGGATATTTCTGATGCCGCATAATCTCTTCACCGGCAGAGTGAGCCTTTAAGATGTGTTTTGCGATGTTTAAGTCGCGGTTCTCGTTCGGCTGGTCCTTCATAATGAATATGAGGTCGAAACGGGACAGAAGCGACGGAGGCATGTTAATCTGCTCCGAGATATTTGAATACTCATCGAAGCGTCCGAGCTTCGGGTTTGCAGCGCCTAAAAGGGAACAGCGGGTACGAAGTGTTGCACTGATGCCCGCTTTTGCGACGGAAATGGACTGCTGTTCCATTGCTTCGTGAAGGGACGAGCGGTCTTCCTTCTGCATCTTATCCATTTCATCAACGGCTGCCATTCCTTTATCAGCGAGAACGAGCGCTCCTGCTTCAAGTGTCCATCTGCCGCCTTCCATATCATCTTTTACGGCTGCTGCTGTCAGACCGGCGGATGATGCGGATTTTCCTGAGGTGTAGACGCCGCGGGGCGCTAATTTGATGACGTAGCGTAAGAGCTGGGACTTTGCAATACCGGGGTCACCCACGAGTAAGACATGGATGTCGCCTCGAAGCGTACTTCCGTCCGGCATTTCCTTGGCGATTCCGCCGAAGAGCTGCAGAGCGATTGCTTCTTTTACGTCGTCGTTACCGTAGATAGTGGGCGCAATTGACCGGGCAATTTTGCCGTAGATGGCCGGGTCTGTAGCCATGTCTTTAATGACTGCTTCGTCCTCTTCGGAGATGTTGACCTCTTCAAACTCCTTGATGGAGATTTCGATGGAGTTGCACTCAACGTAGAGATCAAACACGGTGCTTTTCTGACCGTTCTGCATTCGCTGTACGCTTCGTAAGATTCCGTTGATGATGACACGGTCTCCCGGGGATACTATGCCGCAGATATCATCAACACAGTCGATGTCGATGTTCTGCGGCTGTTCACCGCCGCGGAGTCCTTCGGGGGTTTCCTGGATTCTGAGTTTTTGTGAGTCGATGAAGGTGGATAAACTCTGGACAAGTTCGAGTTTTTTCTGCGTACACTCGGCGTTTCCGCACATGTCCGGTTCGCTGTAGGTGCCGTACTCCTGGACTTTGCGGGTGATGTGTCCGTTTGCGCAGCGGAATGCGCCGACTACAAGCCGCGGGCGCACTTCGGTTACGCGACGGATGATTCCGTCGATGCTGATGAATTTATTGATGTGTTCGGACCGGATATTTCTGATATTGATTTTCCGCGGAAGGTGGATAAAGCGGATGTTCATACCGGTGATGACATCTTCGGTGATGTCTTCTCCTTCGACGTTTTTCGCGGAGATGAGGTTTCCCTGCCGGATTGCGTCCTTGATGTCGCCTAAGGTTTTTCCGGGACGCTCAAGTAAGTCATCTGCTAAGATGATTCCTGTTTTTCCGTATTTTTCCAGGACATCGTACTCGATTATCATCGAGCGGGTGCTCGGGTACTCTCTGGCTATTTTATTCAGTACTGATTTGTATTTCTTTTTCAGAAATCCTGCCCATTCTTCAGCACGGTCTATTACTTCAAGTTCTTCTGTCATGTCCACCTCCTTATAGGAATTTTTGAGTCTGTATATGTTGGTCGGCAGATATAATAATAGTGTTGAGTCGTTGTAATGACGCAGTCACATCTCCATAATTCATTTTCATAAATAAACTATATATGAACATAATACACACATATTATAATCATATTGTTGGTGTTATGCGCATATGACTAAAGTAAGTACTAATATAACTCTTGACCCGGAACTGAAAGCAGCGGCCCAGGCTCTTCTTGGTGAGATGGGGATGGATTTGTCAACTGCGGTTACCATCTTTTTGAAACAGATGATTCGTGAACGTGCAATCCCGTTTACGATTTCTCTTGCCTCACCGAACGCCGAGACATCTGCAGCGCTTAATGAGTATTATGCAATGTGCGAAAACAAGGCAGTATACAAGCGATATAACTCCTTTGCCGATGTGGTAAAAGACGCTGAAAAAAAGGATGACTAATCTGGCAATTGTTCCGTCAAATCAGTTCATGAAGGATTTGAAGCGGGCATTAAAACGCGGTGTTGATATACAGCGGCTTGATGATGTCGTTACAAAACTGAGCCGCAAAGAAAAACTTCCGCGGGAGTATCATGACCATGCGCTAAACGGCATCTATCGTGAATTCAGAGAATGTCACGTCTCGCCTGACTGGCTGCTGATTTACCGGATTCATGAAAAAGAACTTGAACTGTTTCTGTTCCGGTATGGAACACATGCTGATTTGTTCTGAATCAGCGGATTTTATGGGAATCCCGGCCGGAGTTTCCGCTTCTCTTTTAACCGGATAAAAAACAATGCCGTAAGGATGTTTTTGTCTCAATGAACCAGAGATAAATTATATTCATCCGGACAGTCAATATGTTACACTATCCTGAGAAAACAGGCTGTATTATCATGGACGAAGCTGCAAAAGATGAGGCACGGAATTATATTACAGCAGCAGGCTTCTTCATCATGGGAAGTATATGGCTGTTTTCTCTTATCCTTACTCTTTCGGGAGGCAGTACATCAGACATCGATTCTGCCGTCTATTTTATCGTCAGCGGCGGCATGGTTATCATAGCAACTCTTCTTGCTGTTCTCCGGAAAAGAGATCTGCTGGTAATCTTCTTCCTCGTAATAGTGCTGCAGAATATTCTGCGCGGATTCCAGGTTGACGATTTATGCGGTGCTGTATCAGTGCTATTCTTCCTTCTTGTTGCGCTGCTCAATATGTCGTTAAAGAACAAAGCCGTACTGTACTTTTGGATGTTCCCGATAGTTCTTATTGTCCTTAACGTCAACCATCTGTTTATCCATTCTGAAGTTTTAGATATCATCTGTTTTGCGTTATACGTTATTCTCCACTACTACTCGGCTATTGCACGTGCAGCTGAAAGAATCAATCTTCCGCTTAGCAGGGCGTTTAAATCCGGGGATAAAATTGACCTCGCTGTATCAGGGCCGATTATAGGATATATGGTACTTGCCTTACCATCTTTAGCGTATGGTCTCAATTATTTCTTCGAAGATGCCTTACTTCCGCTTGAATCAATTGCGGCTCTTGACTTTATCTGTGCGGTATTCCTCCTGTATATGGGAATCCTTCTCCACTGTGTAGCAAAAATGCGGTTTACGCCGGTGCTGTTCATTCTTGCCGCAATAGCGACCATATCTTTTCACCTGGTATCAGGTCCTGCCGTCTTTGGAGTGGGCATTCTCTTTATCATCATCGGTTTATTTGCTCTGCTTAGAAAAGAACGCAGAATTATGGCGGGCATTATGATGATAGTTTACGGATGTTCAACATTTTTCTCTACCTATTCAGGAGGTTCCGGCATTTATCTGCCGGAAGTATCAGTTGTTTTAAATCTGATTCCGTTTGCGATTGCCGTATATCTTGCAATAGCTATCTATTCGCACCGCGGTATTCCGGTTGTCTGAAGTTCTGCAGGATGTAATGGCTTCAGCACGTATTATTCACGCTGCTGTTTTTTCTGCACCCTGTGAGGGGAAAAATAGCTTCTGTCAAGAGGTAATATGGTTACAAAATAGTTACAAAAAAAAGATTTTTTTATCCGGCTTAGTATTCAGCGCCGGTGGTTTTTGTTTCTTCCTGGAATGCCTTTAAGATCTTCTTGCAGACTTCTCCGGGCTTTCCGTTTCCGACAACTCTGCCGTCGACTTTGACAATCGGACAGAGTTCTGCCATAGTTCCGGAGACGATTACTTCATCAGCGGTGTATAAGTCGAAGAGACCGAGTTCGCAGATTTCGGTTTTGATGCCGAGTTTTTCTGCGACTTCAAGGAGTACCATACGGGTGATTCCTTTTAAGTTGTTGATGGTCGGAGGGGTGTAGATAACTCCGTTTTTGACGAGGTAGATGTTATCTCCTGAACCTTCTGCCAGTTTTCCTGTGCGGTCCAAGAAGATTGCTTCATCCCCGCCCTTGTAGTTTGCTTCAATCTTACCTAAGATGTTGTTTAAGTAGTTTAAGGATTTTACATTCGGCGGGACGGAATCCGGGGTATTTCTTCTGACACAGACGGTAACAGCGGTAATTCCTGCGTCATAGAGGTCGCCGTACATGGCGTCAGTCGGTGCTGCTGCACAGACGATGGTGGGTTTCTTGCATTTGGTCGGGTCGAGACCCATGGTTCCTTTTCCGCGGGAAATAATCGGACGGATGTATGCGAATTTGAGGTTGTTTTTACGCAGAGTCTCTTTGATGATTTCTGCCATTTCGTCTTTGGTGATTCCGGGGTTTAAGTCGATGGCTTTTGCGGAATCGAATAAGCGGTCGATGTGTTCCTGGAGTCTGAAGACTCTGCCGTTGTACGCACGGATTCCTTCGAATACGCCGTCGCCGTAGAGGAAGCCGTGGTCAAAGATTGATACGGTTGCTTCTTCTTCCGGTACGAATTTACCGTCGATATAGACTAACATAGTGAATACTATTCGTTTTTTATGAATATATCTGTTTGGGGTTTGTTTGTCCGCTCAGGTTCGGCAGAGGCGGTATTTCAGTTTGGTGAATGTGTCAGGATGCGTCACCTGCAGAAGAGATACGATGTTGAGATATCGATGTACGTAAAAGAGTTGAATGAGTAAAAAGGGATGGGAAACACATTTTTGTGTTTCTGGTTTCATCTGCTGCAGTTAGTCGAACCAGGTGACCTCGGCACGGGTAAATACCTGATTGCCTGCTTCATTTGTCAGCGTGTTATCTGCTGCAGAATAGATGAAGATGACATAGTTTTCTCCGTTCGGATTGTCAACAAGATAAGCGTCGGTTTTACCTTCGATTTTACCCCATCTGCGTTCTTCCGGATTTCTAAGGTTTCCGTTTTCATCACATGTGTAGAGAAGTGCACTGCTGTTGTTGATTAATCTATAGACGAGCCCATCTGCGGCATCATGCCATCCTCCGACAACCGGGTCTTTTTCGTTTACGGATACGGTAAAGTCTCCTTTGTCGGTGCTGATTTTAAAGAAGCCGGAACCGGTTGATGAGAGTACGTTTCCGTCTGCATCAGTTACGACGGTCGATTCTGATGAGGATGTCGTTGTGGTACATCCGGCTGTAAGGACGCAGGCAGCTATTACAAGAGCTGCAATGAGAACAATGAATGTCTTTTTCATGTGTGGTCAGTAGTCTTTATGCGCGTATGATATATATGGATATTCTTTT